>NZ_JAEUPY010000422.1 GCF_016790065.1 Steroidobacter sp. | reverse complement strand
GCCAACCAGCTGCCGCGCTATCAGCGAGCCCAGGTCACCGGCCGCTACGATCCCGCCCATCAGATCCTGCTCGACAACATGCCCTCGCACAGCGGCCAAGCGGGCTATCGGGTGCTGACGCCGCTCGAAACGCCGGTGGGTTGGTTGCTGGTGGATCGAGGTTGGCTGCCTTGGGGACCGACGCGCACTCAATTGCCCGACGTGAGCGTGAATGCGGACGAGCGCGCGCTCACCGGGGCCATCGATGACTTGCCGCGAGCAGGGATACAACTCGAAGCACCACCGGTCGATGCGAGTGTGCCGTGGCCGCGTGTGCTCAACTTCCCTCAGCAAGCGGCACTCGAACAGCAGTTGGGACACAGACTCATTCCTGGTCTGTTGTTGCTCGATGCTTCACATCGCGACGGCTTCGAACGTATTTGGGAAGCCCACCTGGGCTTCAAACCCGAACGTCACATCGGCTACGCCGTGCAATGGTTCGCGTTGGCGTTGGTCGCGCTGATCATGTTTATCGTCACTAGTTTTCGTACCAAGAAGGCAACAGATGAACCGTCCGCCTGAGGCGCCTCGCTCTCGCAAACAAATCTGGATCCTGATCGGCGCCTTCGTCGCGCCGCTGGCCCTCGCCTTCCTGCTTTATTACGGCCTGAATGTGCGGCCTCACGGCAGTACCAACAAAGGCGATTTGATTCATCCGCCGGTGCCTGTGCCGGAGTTGGAACTGCCTGGCATTGCCGATCAACCGGTTGCAGCCGAGGCGCTGCGCGGTAAATGGAGCATGGTTTATATCGGCGATGGCGCTTGTGATGAACGCTGTCGGCAAGCACTTACTTTGATGCGTCAAACGAGACTAGCTCTCGGCGACGACATGACGCGCGTGCAGAGAGTGTTTCTAGTCAGCGCCAACTGCTGCGATCAAGCTTATTTGGATGCCGAGCACGACGGGCTGTTGCTCGCACGCATCGATAATCCAAACGGCCAAACATTGTTACAAACATTTCCAGATGCAGCCCAAGCCGCCAGCCTCGGTCGCATTTATCTGATCGATCCGCTCGGTAATCTAATGATGAAATATCAGCCTGATGCACCGCAGAAAGGTTTATTGGACGATCTCAAGAAATTACTGAAGCTGTCGCATATCGGATAACTGTGACACACTCGGCCCGCAAGCGAAGGAGTGCGCCACGGCATTTCATCGCGCGGCAGACCAAGACCATGAAAAGAGGTATCGCGTAACGGTTGATTAGTTCCGCAATCGGGGGATTGCCATGAAATGCATCTACTATCTGACGTCGACGCTCAAGAGCACTCAGGACGTTTCCGATGATCTGCATGAAGTGGGCGTCAAAGATTTCTATCTGCACGTCATCTCCAAAGATGAGTGCGGCCTGAAGAAACAACATATTCATTCCTCCAATTATTTAGAAACCCTCGACGTCGTGCGGGACGGCTTCATCGGTGCCGCGCTCGGTTTATTAACCGGTCTGATCGGCATCTCGCTGTTGATGTACTTCAAGCCCTTCGGCCCCACCGTGGAAGTGCCGACACTGGTCTATGCAGTGCTGGTTGGTGCCGCGACTTTGTTCGGTGCCTGGGAAGGCGGCCTCGCCGGCATCGGCGAAGAGAACAAAAAGCTGAAACGCTTTCACGACGATATTGCCGCCGGCAAATATCTGATCCTGGTTTATGTGCGTAAGCACCAGGAAAGCACGGTCCGCAAGATGATGCAGGAACGTCATGCGGATGCCGAAATGGTCGGCGTCGATTCCCATTTCATCAATCCCTTCACCACTGTCGACCGGGTCAGCGCAAGCACGCTGTCCAGAACCTGATAACCAAAGGCAAGACGCTGTAGGGTTGGGAACGGGGAGGGTCGGCGTATGGCGATAGCGATCGCGATAATCGTGCTGGTCGTGGCCACCGTGTTGTTTCATTTCCTGAGTCCGTGGTGGTTCACGCCGATCGCTTCCAACTGGGACACAGTGGATTCGACCGTCGATGTGACTTTCTGGGTCACGGGCATCGTGTTTGTAGCGGTCAATCTGTTCCTGGCCTACGCCTTGATTCGTTATCGGCATCGCAAAGGCAACAAGGCGCACTACGAGCCGGAAAATAAAAAACTCGAATGGTGGCTGACGGGCGTCACGACGGTGGGTATCGCGGCCATGCTCGCACCGGGCCTGTCGGTGTGGGCCAAGTTCGTGACGGTGCCCGAAGATGCTTCGGTCGTGGAAGTGCTCGGTCAGCAATGGGCGTGGAGTTATCGCTTTCCCGGTAAGGACGGCGAACTCGGCGCATCGGATGCGAGACTGATCAGCGCCGACAATCCTTTCGGCATGGATCCGAAAGATCCGGCCGGTCAGGACGACGTGCTGGTCTCGGATCCGCAACTACATCTGCCGCTCGATAAACCTGTGAAGGTGTTGTTGCGCGCCAAAGATGTGAATCACCAATTCGCCGTGCCGCAGTTTCGCGTGAAGATGGACATGGTGCCCGGCATGGTCACGCATTTCTGGTTCACACCGACGCGCACGGGTGAGTTCGACGTGCTCTGCGAGCAACTTTGCGGTGTCGCGCATTTCGCGATGCGCGGTCGTGTCGTTGTGAATACGGCTCAGGAATTCGACACCTGGCTGGCTGCGCAGCCGACGTATGAAAAGACGCTCGCCGCCAGCAAAGGCGATGCGGCCGCCGGTCAAACCTTATTTGCTACTTGCACTGCCTGCCACGGCGCGCAAGCTGAAGGCAATCGCGAACTGAACGCGCCCAAGCTCAGCGGCCAATCCGATTGGTATCTGGTGCGTCAGTTACAGAGTTTCAAAGGCGGCGTGCGTGGCACGCATGACCAGGACACGTACGCGAAACAAATGATTCCGTTCGCGTCCATGCTGGCCGACGACACTGCCATCAAGAATGTGGTTGCTTATATAAAGAGTTTGCCGGAAGTGCGACCGACGGCCAGCGTGGTCGGTGACCCCTCGCGCGGCAAGCGACTTTATGAAACTTGCGCCGCCTGCCATGGCAGCCAGGCGACCGGCATCTGGGCCACCAACGCGCCACGCCTGTCGAACATGAGCGACTGGTACATGGCGCGACAGCTGCAACACTTCCGCGACGGCATTCGTGGCGGCCATCCTCAGGACTTCCACGGCGCGCAAATGCGATCGATGGCGAAAACCCTCGCCGACGACACCGCCATCGCCGACGTGCTCGATTACGTACGGACTTTATAAACGACTGACAGCGGACCTGACGACTCTTTAGAACCGGTAGAAGGAGTGTGTGTCGATGGCTTTTGTAGCAATCGCCGATCGCGATCACGAGCACGCCCTGCACGATCCGCAGAGTTTCATTCGCAAGTACATCTGGAGCCAGGACCACAAGGTCATCGCCGTGCAGTACGCGGTGGTGGCCATCAGCATCGGTCTGGTGGCACTGACCATGTCGGTGCTGATGCGACTGCAGCTGGGCTTTCCCGATACGTTCCATATCATCGCGCCTCAGGAGTATTACCAGTACATCACCATGCACGGCATGATCATGGTGATTTATTTGCTGACGGCGCTATTCCTCGGCGGCTTCGGCAACTATCTCATTCCATTGATGCTGGGCGCGCGGGACATGGTGTTCCCGTATCTGAACATGCTCAGCTTCTGGTTTTATTTGCTGGCAGTCATCGTGTTGTGTGCCGGATTCTTCGTGCCCGGTGGTCCCACTGGCGCGGGTTGGACGCTGTATCCGCCGCAAGCAGTGATGCCAGGCACTCCTGGAGCGACCTGGGGCATCATTTGTATGCTCGCGTCGCTGGCGATCTTCATCGTCGCCTTCACCATGGGTGGTCTGAACTACGTCACCACGGTGTTGCAAGCCCGCTGCCGAGGCATGACGTTCATGCGCATGCCGCTATCGGTGTGGGGCATTTTCATGGCGTCGATTCTGGGTCTGCTGGCATTCCCGGCGCTGTTCGTGTCCGCGATCATGATGACGCTGGACTCGGTGGTGGGCACCAGCTTCTTCATGCCGGCGATGTCGTCGATGGGCGAGACGACCAAACACACCGGTGGCAGCCCGTTGCTGTTCCAGCACTTGTTCTGGTTCTTCGGTCATCCCGAGGTTTATATCGTGGCGCTGCCGGCATTCGGCATCGTGTCCGATCTGCTCAGCACTCACGCCCGGCGCAATATCTTCGGCTATCGCATGATGGTGTGGGCGATTCTGGCCATCGGCTGCTTGAGCTTCGTGGTGTGGGCGCACCACATGTATGTGAGCGGCATGAATCCGTACTTCGGCTTCTTCTTCGCCACCACGACACTGATCATCGCGGTGCCGACCGCCATCAAGGTCTACAACTGGGTGCTGACCATCTGGCGCGGTGACGTGCATCTCACCGTGCCGATGCTGTTTGCCATCGGCTTCATTTTCACGTTCATCAATGGCGGCCTGACGGGTTTATTTCTTGGCAACGTGACGGTGGATGTGCCGTTGTCAGGCACCTACTTCGTGGTCGCGCACTTTCACATGGTGATGGGGGTGTCGCCCATCATGGTCGTCTTCGGCGCCATCTATCACTGGTATCCCAAGATCACCGGACGCATGTTCAATGACACTCTGGGCAAGTTTCATTTCTGGATGACGTTCGTCGGCACGTACGCCATTTTCTTGCCCATGCACTACATGGGTATTCTGGGCGTGCCGCGTCGTTACTACGGTTACAGCGACGCCATTCAATTCATTCCGCCGTCGGTGCATGAAGCCAATCAATGGATTTCGATCTCGGCCATGATCGTCGCGGCTACGCAGTTGGTGTTCCTGTACAACTTGATTCACTCGTACTTCAGAGGTGCGCCGGCTGACGGCAATCCATGGCGCGCGACGACGCTGGAATGGCAGACACCGCAGACGCCACCGAAGCACGGCAACTGGGGCAAGGATCTACCTGAAGTGCATCGCTGGGCGTACGACTACAGCGTGCCAGGCGCGCCCGAAGACTTCATTCCGCAAAACGTGCCGCACTCGGAGAAGACGCCGGCTGGCCGCGAACACGGGATGCACTCATGAGCCTGACGGTCGCGTACTTCGCTCTGGCCACGGGCATCGTCGTTTGGTTGGTGCTCGTTACCAAGCTGCGCGCGAAGCCGTGGGAAACCTCGGTCGCTACCGCTGAAGGCACCGGGTTCGAGTCACGCTCACCGAAGCGCATCGGTTTGTGGATCTTCCTCGCCGTCGTCACATCGCTGTTTTGTTTGTTCCTGTCCGCGTACTACATGCGCATGGGTCAGCATGCGGGCCATGGCATGCCCACTGGCGGGCCCGGTGATTGGGCGGCGATTCGGGACCCATCGATTCTGTGGTTCAACACCGTGCTGCTCATCTTCAGCAGCATTGCGATGCAGTCCGCGAAAGCAGCTGTCTGCCGCGGCCAAGCCGATCAAACGCGAGTTCGTTTGTTTGCCGCCGGTCTGCTGACCTTAGGGTTTCTGATCGGCCAATGGATTGCGTGGCGAGAGATTCGTTACTCGGAACTGTTCTCGCCATTGAATCCAGCCGTCGCCTTCTTTTATGTGCTCACCGCGGTGCATGCCCTGCACCTATTGGGCGGCTTGGTCGTGTGGGCGCGCACGCTGGCGCGCTCGTTGCGTAAAGACGTGGAACTGATCGACGTGCGTTTGAGTGTCGAGCTCACCTCAGTCTATTGGCACTACTTGTTGCTGGTATGGCTGGGGTTGTTCGCTGTGCTGCTATCGACCTGACGTTAACGAGAGCTAAGCATGAGCCACGAACCCGCCACCTTGCAGCCCGGCTTCAAAGGAGTGACCGCGGACTGGTCTGCCGACAAGCAGGCCTTCCCGGTGCCTTGGGGCAAGGCGATGATGTGGATCTTCCTGCTGTCGGACACTTTCATCTTCACGTGTTTTCTCACGTCGTACATGAATGTGCGCATGTCGACGCTGGACACGTGGCCGAACCCGAGTGAAGTGTTCGCACTCACGGTCAGCGGTCATCACATTCCGTTGCTGCTGATCGCCATCATGACCATGGTCTTGATCACCAGCAGCGGCACCATGGCCATGGCCGTCAACTTCGGCTATCGACGCGATCGCAAACGCACCGCCATGCTGATGTTTGCAACGGCGGCGCTGGGTGTGTGTTTCGTCGGCATGCAAGCGTTCGAGTGGACCAAGCTGATCGTCGAGGAAGGCGTGCGGCCCTGGGGCAATCCGATGGGCGCGGCGCAGTTCGGCTCGTCGTTTTTCATGATCACCGGCTTTCACGGCCTGCACGTGAGCGGCGGCGTGATTTATCTCAGCGTGGTGGCATTCCGAGTACTCAACGGTTTCTATGATCGCAAGGGCACCTACGAAACGGTGGAAGTCGCCGGCCTCTACTGGCACTTCGTCGACCTGGTGTGGGTGTTTATTTTTGCGTTCTTTTACTTGTGGTAGGAGGCGGCATGGATCAGGCGGTACATCAGCACGGCGTGCAGCCACCGGCCCAGGCCGAGCACGCCCCCGGTCATGTGGAAGGGCATGCGGAAGGTCAACAGCATCCCATCAAACTGTATTTGATGATCTGGGTGTTGTTGTTCGTGTTCAGCGCCTTCTCCTACATGGTGGATTATTTCCAGTTGCAGGGCGCGTTGCGCTGGACCTTGATCCTGCTGTTCATGTTCTTGAAGGCCAGTTTCATCGTCGCGGTGTTCATGCACATGGCGTGGGAACGGCTGGCACTGAAGCTGGCGATCCTGGTGCCGCCATTAACGCTACTGGTGTTGATTGGCTTGATGGCGATTGAAGGGGACTACACCTTCCTGACCCGGCTGGCCTCATTCGTCAAATAGCCAGGCCGCGCGGGCAAATCGTCTCAGCCCGCCCCAAACAGCGCCGGGGCGATTATGATTGCGCCCCGCCCAAAGTCGCCTGTCGCTAGCTTTTCATGACTCCACGGTTGCTGTTGTTTCGCCGCCTGGCGCTGGCCGGCGTGTTGCTCACGCTGGTCGTGGTCGTGCTCGGCGCCTGGGTGCGCCTGAGTGCCGCGGGTCTGGGTTGCCCGGACTGGCCGGGTTGCTACGGCCACCTCAGTGCTGGTAGCGCCGCGCAGAACGTCGAGGCCGTCAACGAAGCGTTCCCGCACCGGCCGTTCGAGTATCACAAGGCCATCAAGGAGATGGTGCATCGATACTTCGCCTCGGGCCTGGGCGTGCTGATTCTGGTGCTGGCCGGCCTGGCCATCGCCAATCGTAAGGATCCGCAGCAGCCGTTGGCGCTGCCGATCGCCTTGGTGGGGTTGGTCATCTTCCAAGGCCTGCTCGGCATGTGGACCGTGACCCTGCTGCTCAAACCGCTCATCGTGGTACTGCATTTGATCGGCGGCTTGTCGACGCTGTCGCTGCTGGCCTGGCTGGCGATGCGGCCGAGTGAACCGGTCGAGCGCTCGTTGCCGGGCAACTCCGGGCTGCGCAAGCTGGCCGGCGTGGGCCTCGCGGTCCTGATTCTGCAGATCGTGCTCGGCGGCTGGACCAGCAGTAACTACGCGGCGCTCGCCTGCCCGGACTTTCCAACCTGCCAGAACAGCTACTGGCCGCACATGGACGTGAAAGACGCGTTCGTATTGTGGCGAGGCCTGGGCATCGACTACGAAGGCGGCGTGCTCGACCATCCGGCGCGCGTCGCCATCCATTTCGTTCACCGCCTGGGCGCCATCGCGGCGGCCATCATCCTGGGCTTGCTGAGCGTGTTCGCCTGGCGACGAGGCGCCACGCCGGCAGTCAGGACCGGCGGGCTATTACTCGGGTTGGTGTTGATCGCACAGCTGATCCTGGGACCGGTGATGGTCATGCGAGCGCTGCCGCTGGCCTTGGCCACTGCACATAACGGCGTGGCGGCACTGCTGTTGCTGGCGACGGTGCGGATGAATCGACTGTTACGGTGACCGACATCCGGCGCCAAACGATCGCTTTGGGCCGATTACTGTAGAATCCCGCGTTGGTCACTGCCGTCTCGCCTATGTCCGCCGTGGAAACTTCTTCATTTCAGCCTGCCGCCTCCTGGCGCGATTACTACGAGCTGGGCAAGCCCCGCGTGGTAATGCTGATCATGTTCACGGCCATTGCCGGCATGTTCCTGGCCGCGCCCGGCTTCCCGCCGGCGAATGCGCTGATCTTCGGCACGCTGGGTATCGCGCTGGCTGCGTCGTCCGCGGCCGCCATCAATCATGTGCTGGACCGTCGCTTCGACGAGCAGATGGCGCGCACTCGCAATCGACCGCTGCCCACCGGCCACGTCACCGAGCGTCAAGCGCTGAGCTATGCGCTGGTACTGGCGGTGATCTCGATGGTGCTGTTGTGGGGCTGTGTGAATGCGCTGACAGCCGTACTCACCTTCTGTTCGCTGATCGGTTACGCCGTGATCTACACGGTGTGGCTCAAGCACGCGACTCCGCAAAACATCGTGATCGGCGGAGCGGCCGGCGCCGCGCCCCCTGTGCTGGGCTGGACCGCGGTCACCGGTTCAGTGGATCCCTACGCGCTGTTGCTGTTCCTGATCATCTTCACCTGGACGCCGCCGCACTTCTGGGCGCTGGCCATCGCTCGGCGCGATGAATATGCCAAGGCCGGCATTCCGATGCTGCCGGTGGCCTACAGCAACGACTTCACTCGTCTGCACATCCTGCTGTACACGATCCTGTTGGTGATCGTGACCTTGCTGCCGTATCTCACCGGCATGAGCGGTTTGATCTATCTACTCGCGGCGCTGATCCTCGGCGGCGTATTTCTATTCCGCGCCTTGCAGCTCAAAGTGCTCAAGGACGCGCGTCTGCCGATGCAGACCTTCGGTTTTTCGATCACCTACCTGGCACTGCTATTCGCTGCGTTGCTGATCGATCATTACCTGGTCATCCGGCTGACTTAGCCCGCCGCTCGCATCGTGGCTCCGGCGCGCACACCACGAAGTTCCATTCCCTGGCTCACGGCTGCGGTGATCGGCCTGATCGCCTACGGCTCGCTGTATCCATTCAATTTCAAACCGGATGCGCAGAGCGATCTGCTGGCGGCGCTGAATCAGCTGTCGTGGGCGCGGGCTGGCCGTGGCGATCGCATCTCCAACGTCCTGCTCTATCTGCCGCTCGGCTTTTGTTTGTACTTGTGGCTGAACGAGCGACTGCAGCGAGGTCTGTCAGTCACGCTTGCGACGCTGCTCGGCTCGCTGCTGTCGCTAGGTATCGAAGTCGCGCAGGTCTACGTATCGAGCCGAGTGCCGAGCCTCACCGATCTGGTGCTGAACGCGGGCGGCACTCTGCTAGGCGCGGTGGGTGGCGTCGCCTGGACCGCGCTCAGTCATCTGATGCATTTGCCATCGCGTGCCGAGAAACAAACTCGAGATCCTGGCGCTGCGCTGCTGATCGGCTTGTGGCTAGCATGGCGGTTCGCGCCGTTCGTACCGCAATTCGACTTGGGCAAATTGAAGGCGGCATTGCGCCCGCTGTTCAATCCCACCTTCGACTTCGTCAGCGTGCTGATCTTTCTCACCTGCTGGCTGGTGGTGAATCAAGCGGTGGCGGCACTGGTGAGCCGGTCGCGGCGCTTGGAAACATTGCTGTTGTTGATGGCGGCGGTATTGATCGGCCGCTTGCTGGTGTCGAGCCAGACTTTCGTGCCCGCCGAGCTGCTGGCGTTGCTGTTGCTGCTACCGATGGTGGTGTTGATGCATCGGATGCGCCCTCGCCCGCGCCGAGCCACCTTGGTGTTGGCAGTGGTCGCCTTGCTCATCATCGAAGAGTTGGCGCCATTCAATTTTTCCCATCAAGTGGCGCAGTTCGACTTCTGGCCGTTCCTGGCCCTGGTCGAGAGCGGCTGGGACTTGAGCGCCATCGACTGGGTGCAACTGTTCGGCAAATTGTTTCTTTACGGCGCGCTGCTGTGGGTGGTGCGCGAATGGGGTGCTTCCGCCGATTTCGCATTCGGCGTGATGCTCACCGTCGCCACCGTGGTCGAGGTGCTGCAAATCTGGCTGCCCGGAGAACACGCATCCATCACCGATCCGCTGCTGGCGCTCACGGTCGGCCTGATTTTTCGTTCCTTGTATCGGCACCAGCGACCACGCCGCCTGTCGGGTGGCGCGGCCAGCGATCTTTCTTTGCGCTGAGCTTTACTCGCCGACGCGCGCGCAACCCATGAAGCGTTTGCCGTCGAGCGTGGCTTTGGCGGCATAGGCAAAGTACTCGCCCGACATGTCGTCGCGACAGGCCTGCGCTTCGACCGACAGTTCGATTTTGTGATCGTTGTTGGCGGCGATGTAGCTCACCGCGCCTTCAGTGTCTTGGGTCTGAGGCGCGGCGATGGAAATTTCCTTGGGCTCGTCGGGCTGACGCCAAAGCAAAGCCGCCTCGGTGACTTCGACAGCCCAGAACGGCTCGTTACCGCGCGCGGCGACGATGTAGTCCTGCCGCGGCGAGTCGCAGCCGCGCGTCTGCCCGTCCGGCGCTGCGTAGAGCGCTTCTTCGAGCAGCAGCGTGCCGGCGAAACCTTCCGGCGCGGGCTGATCGGTGGCGCGTTCACCATAAGCCTCGATGTAAAGCTTCAAGGGCTTTTCTGCGCCGTTGTCGTCCTTCTCGCCGGCGAACGTGCGAGGAAGCACGCCATCGGTTTGGTCGACGATCAGTAGGTCAACTTGCTCCCCGCACGGACGAAACGTGCTTCGCCCGGCTGCCGACGTGAAGATGCCGCGCTTGATGGCCAAGCCGGATTCCGCCGGCGGCTCGGACGCGGCTGCCCCGGTGCTGGGCAACGATGTGTCGGGAACGCTCGATGAGCTATCCACTGCCGCGGGCACGGTTGGAACCGTCGCCTCCGGCGCTTTGGAGCAACCCGCCAACGTCAGCAAAACCGCGCAAGGGGAAAGTAACATCCCGCGCCAAACACGCATGCACGCCTCCCGGCGAACGACCCTAGTCACACAGCATATAGAATCGGCCGGCCTGCTAGAATGCGCCGCTTGGTTTACGGCCTTCGCCCCAATCCAGGGCGGCCGCCCGTCGAGAGGATTCACCCTGGACGTTTCTGATTTACTTGAAGGACTTAACGACGCGCAGCGCTCCGCGGTCGCGGCTCCGCTGACACCAACGTTGGTCCTGGCCGGTGCCGGCAGCGGCAAGACGCGCGTGCTCACCCACCGTGTCGCCTGGCTGGTACAGGTCGAAGGCTCTTCGCCTCACGGCATCCTGGCAGTTACCTTCACCAACAAAGCCGCGGGTGAAATGCGCGCGCGCATCGAGTCCATGCTCGGCGTGCCTAGCGCGCCGCTGTGGATCGGCACTTTCCACGGTATCGCGCATCGCTTGTTGCGCATCCATTGGCGCGACACCAACCTGCCGCAAAGCTTTCAGATCATGGACTCTGACGATCAGCTGCGCGCCATCCGGCGGCTGCTGAAAGCGCACAGCCTCGATGAGGAGCGCTGGGTCCCGAAAGAAATCATGTGGTTCATCAATGCGCGCAAGGATGAAGGACTGCGCGCCAAGCAGATCAAGGACGACGGCGATCCGACACGCCGCCAATTCATCAAGTTGTATGAGTTGTATCAGGAACAATGCGACCGCGCCGGCGTGGTGGATTTCGCCGAGCTGCTGTTGCGCGCTTATGAACTGTTCCGCGACCGGCCGGACCTGCTGGCCCACTATCGCCAGCGCTTTCGGCATGTGTTGATCGACGAGTTCCAAGACACCAACACGATTCAGTATTCGTGGCTGAAGCTGCTGGCCGGTCCCGACGGCCTGCCGTTCGCGGTCGGTGACGACGACCAGTCGATCTATCGCTGGCGCGGAGCGCGGGTCGAGAACCTGCAGCAGTACCGACGCGACTATCCGACGGTGCAGCTATTCCGCCTGGAGCAGAACTATCGCTCCACCGGCAATATTCTCGCCGCCGCCAACGCGCTGATCTCCAACAACAGCGGTCGACTCGGCAAGAATCTCTGGACCAGCGGCGAGCAAGGCGACGCGGTCAAGCTGTACTCGGCGTTCAACGAGCGCGACGAAGCCGACTTCGTCATCAACCGCATTCGCGAATACGTGATGAAGGGCGGCCTACGCAGCGAGTGCGCGATTCTCTATCGCTCCAACGCACAATCGCGAACGTTCGAAGAAGCGTTACTGTCGCATCGCATTCCGTATCGCGTGTACGGCGGCCTGCGATTCTTCGAACGCGCCGAAATCAAAGACGCGCTCGGTTACTTGCGGTTGATGTTCAACCGCACCGACGACGCGTCGTTCGAACGCATCGTGAACCTGCCGACTCGCGGCATCGGCAACAAGACGCTCGACCTGGTGCGTAACTACGCCCGCGCCAACGCGACGTCGATGTGGGAAGCGGCCGGCGCCAGCATCAAGGAAGTCGGCGCACGCGGCGGCCAAGCGCTGCATGCCTTCATGTTGCTGATCGATCAATTGACCGAACACACCCGCGCGCTTCCGCTGCACGAACAAGTGGATCATGTCATCCATGCGAGCGGCCTGGTCGCGCACTATCAGCAAGAGAAAGGCGATCGCGGCGAAGCGCGCGTCGACAACTTGAACGAATTGGTTTCCGCGGCTCGTGGCTACGAGCCCGATGGCGACGCGGAGATTTCCCCGCTCGCCAATTTCCTTTCGCACGCGGTGCTGGAATCCGGCGAAGAACAAGCCGGCGCGGGCGAAGACGCCGTGCAGATGATGACGCTGCATTCGGCCAAGGGTTTGGAATTCCCCGTGGTGTTCCTGTGCGGCATGGAAGACGGCTTGTTCCCCCATCAGCGCTCGATCAGCGACATGGATGGGCTCGAAGAGGAACGCCGCCTGTGTTACGTGGGTACGACGCGAGCCATGAAGCAGCTGTATCTCACCTACGCCGAGCAGCGCCGTCTGCATGGCGTGGACAGCTATGGCACGCCGTCCCGCTTCATTCGTGAAATTCCTGCCGAGCTGTTGGAAGAGATCCGGCCGCGCATTCAGATTTCGCGCCCGGTTTATACGCCGCGGCGTAGCGGTATGGGCGGTGGCGTGCACGAAGATCCGGTCAATACCGGCGGCGTCCGTCTCGGCCAACGCGTACGCCACGGCAAGTTTGGCGAAGGTACAGTGCTCGAACTCGAAGGCCAGGGTAGCCACGCGCGCGTGCAAGTGAATTTCGAGCGCCAGGGCACCAAGTGGCTGATGCTGGCGTACGCGAACCTGGAACCGGTATGAAAATAATCATTCTCGGCGCCGGACAGGTGGGCCGCACCGCCGCCAATCATCTGGCGCGCGAAGCAGCCAACGAAGTCACGGTCGTCGATGTGAACGACGAGCTGTTGCGCGATCTGCAGGATCGTCTCGACATTCGCACGCTGGTCGGCAGTGGCACCCAGCCCGGTGTGCTCGAGGCCGCCGGCGCTCGCGACGCCGATATTTTCATTGCGCTGACCAACAGCGACGAAGTGAACATGGTGGCCTGCCAGATCGCCTGGAGCCTGTTCAACAAGGATGCGACGCGCATCGCGCGCATTCGCTCGGCTGACTTCACCAAGCACACCAAGCTGTTCTCCAACGAAGATCGCGCCTTCGCGGTGGACGTACCGATCAGCCCCGAGCAGCTGGTGACCGAGCACGTGGTCCACCTGATCAAGTATCCCGGCGCACTGCAGGTGCTGGATTTCGCCGATGGTCGCATTCGACTGGTCGGCGTGAAGGCCTTGAGCGGTGGCGCGCTGGTCGGTCAGCAATTGAAACAACTGCCGACGCACATCGAGGGTCGCGACGCCCGGGTCGCCGCCATCTATCGCGGCGGCCAGAGCATCAAGCCTGAAGGCGACACTGTGATCGAGCACGGCGACGAAGTCTTCTTCATCGCCGCGCGCGAAGACATCCGGCTGGTGATGAACGAGATGCAGAAGCTGGAAGATCCGGTGCGCCGCGTGGTCATTGCCGGCGGCGGCAATATCGGCTTCCGGCTGGCGCAGACGCTGGAAGTGAATCATCAGGTCAAACTGATCGAGCGCGACCCTCGGCGTGCGCGTCGCGTGTCGGAGCAACTGAGCAACACCATCGTGCTGAGCGGCGATGCCGCCGACGAAGAGTTGCTGCTGGAAGAAAACATCGACAGCGCCGACGTGTTCGTCGCCGTCACCAACGCCGAAGAAGCCAACATCCTGTCGGCCATGCTGGCCAAGCGATTGGGCTGTCACAAGGTGATGGCGCTGATCAATCGACCTGCTTACGCCGAGCTGATGCAGAGTGGCTCGATCGATATCGCCCTATCGCCTCAGCAAGTGACCATCGGCTCGCTGCTGGCTCACGTGCGTCGCGGCGACGTGGTTCGCGTGCACTCGCTGCGACGTGGCGCGGCCGAAGCGCTGGAAGTCATCGTGCACGGTGTGCAAGGCGAAGGCCGAGTCATCGGTAAACGCATCGAAAATATTCCGCTGCCCGAGGGGACCACCATCGCCGCCATCGCGCGCGGCGATCAAGTATTGATCGCGCACCACGACACTATGATCCAGCGCGACGATCACGTGATTCTGTTCCTCACCGATCGCCGCCACGTCGAAGCGGTCGAGCGGCTGTTCGATGTGCCTCGCCGTCACGCTAGATAACCCCGCGCGATGAACTTCCTCACCGTCCAGCGCATCCTGGGTCTGTTGCTGATGATTTTCAGCGTGACCATGCTGCCGCCCGTGGGCGTGGCGCTGTACTACGGTGATGGCCATTGGCAACCGTTCCTCGACTCGTTCGTCGGCATGTTGGCCGTGGGCGCGCTCATTTGGTGGCCAGCCCGGAAGGCGGTTCGTGAGCTACGAGTGCGCGACGGCTTCTTGGTGGTGTCGATGTTCTGGATCGTGCTCGGCTTGGCCGGCGCGGTGCCGCTGCTGATTTCCGACCGTCCGGATCTAACGCTCACTGACGCCGTGTTCGAAGCGGTCTCGGGCTTCACCACCACCGGCGCCACTGTGCTGGTCGGCCTGGAAGAGCTGCCTATTTCCATTCTGTACTTCCGGCAACAGATTCAATGGCTGGGCGGCATCGGTATCGTCGTGTTGGCCGTCGCGCTGTTGCCCATGCTGGGCGTCGGTGGCATGCAATTGTTGAAAGCGGAAAGCCCGCGCCCGGCCAAAGATGTGCGACTCACTCCGCGCATCACCGAAACGGCCAAAGCGCTGTGGGTGATTTACGTGATGCTGACGGCGCTGTGTGCCGCCTGCTATTGGATGGCTGGCATGACGCCGTTCGACGCCATCGCGCACAGCTTCTCGACAGTCTCGACCGGCGGCCACTCGACGCACGACAAGAGCCTCGGCTACTTCGATAACGCGGCGGTCGAGATCGTGGCCTCGATCTTCATGTTCCTCGGCGCGGTGAACTTCGCGCTGCACTTCTTCGTACTGCGTTACCGACGGCCGAGCGACTACCTTCGCGATCCGGAATTTCGCGCGTTCCTGACGCTGGTCGCGTGTTTGTCGCTGCTGACGTTCGGCATGCTGATCGCCGGCAACGTCTTTTCCACCGAAATGGCGGCACGCAATGCCGTGTTCGTGGCTATCTCAGCGCAGACCGGTACTGGCTTCTTCACCGCCGACTATTCCGTGTGGCCCGGCGCGATCCCCGTCATCCTGCTGCTCGCCACCTTCATCAGTGGCTCGGCAGGCTCGACTTCCGGCGGTATGAAAGTGATTCGCTGGTTGCTGATCTGGAAACAAGGTCAACGCGAAGTGCAGCGACTGATCCATCCCAGCGCCGAGATTCCAGTGCGCATCGGCAGTAAGCCGGTGGACTGGCGCATCATCGATTCGGTGTGGGGTTTCTTCGCGGCGTACATGATTCTGTTCGCGCTGCTGATGGTGTTGATGATGATCGCCGGCGCCGACCACGTCACGGCGTTCTCGGCGATTGCCGCTTGTATCAACAACTACGGCGTGGGCTTGGGCGAAGTGTCATCGAACTTCACCGCCATTTCCGAACCCGGCAAATGGCTGTGTGTGATCGCGATGCTGCTCGGCCGGTTGGAAATCTTCCCGTTGCTGGTCATCGCGACGCCCTCGTTCTGGCGCCGCTGATAACTCAGCGAACGCCTTGGGCTCGCAATTGCGCTTCGCGCGCTTCCTGATTCTTGCCGCGAGCGCGTAGCGACTCGGCAATCAAACTCCAGGCCGAGGAGTTTGCTTTGGGCGCATTGACCGACATGGACGCCGCCTTGCGGCCCATGTTCTCCGCCTGCACGTAATTCCCTTCCGCCTGCCGCACTTTGCCCAGCTCGATCCAGAGCAGCGGATTGTCCGGCTCGATCCGCAACGCGCGCTCGATCGAGGACGCGGCTACCGGATAGTTCTTGGATTGCAGCTGTACCTGAGCCTGATTCACCAGCGCTCGCGATGCGGCGCTCAAGGTCGGCTCGCGAACCACCGGCGCTGGCAGAGGCTGAGGTTGCTCAGCGGGCTGCTGGGGCGGCGGTGCAGGCCGCGTTTCGACCGGCGGTTGCGTGGGCGGAGGCACAGGCGCCGGAGGCGAAGGAGCACGATACGGCTCGGGAATGGCGCACGCCGACAAGGCCAGCACGGCCACGAGCGAGGGAAGATGTCGCTGCCAGGTGATCACGAATTATTAGACCGTCATCCAATCAAAAATGTGGCAAAAAGTGTGGGTCGCGTCTATTTGAACAGACTCAGCCTGAATAAGTGCAGTCTGAACCCATTCAGCCTTACTGCTGTCGCGTGACCCCGCGCCACCATTCCTTGGCTTTCTCGCCGAACTCGCCGAACACATTGGTCGAACACGACGGCTGCATCGGCAGCTGCGTGCCCTTGGGCACAGCGATGGCGATCGGTTGCTCGCCGCAGTCCGGCCGCGCACCCAGGCCGGTGGGGAATTCTATCCAGGTTTCCTCCAGGCTTTCGGGCAACGGCGCGCTCCATGAAGTTGTTCCCAGGTTGGCCATCAGCCGCGACCAGACCGCCAGCGAGCCGGACGAGCCGGTGAGCCCGGTCGAGGTGTTGTCGTCGTGGCCAATCCAAACCACGGCCAGATGCCCGCCCGAGAACCCGGCAAACCAACTATCGCGATAGTCCGAGGACGTGCCCGACTTGCCCGCCACCGTCAGGGTCGGCGGAATCGTCGCCCGAGCGCTGCGACCGCTGCCATGCTCGATGACTTCGACCATCATGCGATTGACCTGATACACGGCTTCCGGACTGGCCACCGGCGTCACTTCGAGCGCAAACGATTTCAACGACTCACCGTCCGCATCGAGCACCGAGCGCACGGCCCGCAGCGGCGTACTAAAGCCGCCGTTCGCGAACGCGTTGTAGAGCTGCGCCACGTCCAGCGGAGAAACATCGAGCGAGCCGAGTAACACGGATGGCAACTGCGGCGGTTCCTTCTCAAGGCCTAGTGCGACGAACTCACGCGTCACTTTCGGCAGCCCGACGGCCAAGCCCAGATTCACCGTCGCGAGATTCATCGACTGCGCCAGCGCACGCACCAGCGGCACCGGCCCGTAAAATTCCTTGGAAATATTCTTGGGCTCCCAGAGCTGGCCGTTCTGTAACTTCACCGACACCGGCCCGTCTTCGATGATGGACGCGGCGTGGTAATTGCCGCTCTCGACCGCGGCCAGATAAATCACCGGCTTCACCAGCGAGCCGATGGAACGTTTGGCATCCAACGCACGATTGAAGCCGGCGAATGAAGCCTGACGACCGCCGACCATCGCCACCACTTCCCCGTTTTGAGGTGCAGTGACCACCACCACGCCTTCCAACGGCGATTTGGATTTGGTCTTGCGCGGCATTTTCTCGAGTCGATCCAGCTCCTGGGTCAGCGCCTTCTCGGCTTGGGTCTGCACCATCGGATTGAGCGTGGAGAAAATGCGCAGCCCGGCTTCGGTGAGATCTTCTTCGCGATAGTCACGTCGCAAAGTGCGGCGGACCAAGTCGAGAAATGCCGGGTAATAACCGCCGCCGACCTGCGAGCCGGCGCTGACGATACCGAGCTCGCGACGTGCCGCCTTCTTCGCCATCTCTGGCGCGATGACGCCGTGCTCGGCCATCAGCTTCAACACCATGTCGCGTCGTTCACGCGCTCGTTTCGGATGACGACGTGGATCGTAGTAGGAAGGACCGCGAACGATGGCCACCAACAACGCCACTTCATGCAGCTGCAATTCGGCCAACGGTTTGCCGAAATAAAACTGGCTGGCCAGACCGAAGCCATGGATGGCCCGCCGCCCGTCCTGGCCCAGATAAATCTCGTTGATGTAGGCGTTCATCAAGTCCTGTTTGCTGAAATGCACTTCCAGCAACATGGCCATGATGGCTTCTTCGATCTTGCGGCTCAGCGTGCGGCGATTGTCGAGGAAATAACTCTTCACCAATTGCTGAGTCAGCGTCGAGCCGCCCTGCTCGATCTGACCGGCGCGCAGATTCACCCACGCGGCGCGGGTGATGGCTGAGAAGTTCACGCCCATGTGTGTATCGAATTTGCGGTCTTCGACCACCTTGAGCGCCGAGGGCAACAGCGTCGACACTTCTTCCGGCGTAACCACGACGCGGTCTTCGCCGTGAATCGGAAAGATGCTGCCGATCAGCAGCGGGTCGAGCCGAAAGATCGGCACTTCCTCATTGCGACCATTGCGCATGTCTTCGATGGCGGCGCCGCGAGTGTTGATGGTCAACAATTGCGGTTCTTGCAGCACATCCCAGAATTGGAAGCGCCGATTGATCAAATCGACCCGCGTGCCCTGACGGCTGTAACTGCCGGGATGCTGCGGCTTATCGACGCGCTGATAACCGAGCCGCTGCAACTCTTGCTCGAGCGTGTCGGCGCTGAACGCCTGACCGGCGTACAGCTCGGTGGGTTCGGCATACACCTGCGCCGGCAAGGTCCAGCGACGGCCTTCGAATTGACTGGTGATCTTCCGGTCGAGCGTAAACACCCAGACCGTGAACACGATGGCGAAGACGCCCAGCGCCAGGGCCACGCCGGCGAAAATCTGCTTACGATATTTTTTCAGTGCTCGCATCTCGAAACAATGTCATCCACTTCAGGTCCGCTGCGCAGCTTGCGGCGGAATTCGGGCAAACCGATG
This sequence comes from Steroidobacter sp., assembly GCF_016790065.1. Classification (GTDB taxonomy): domain Bacteria; phylum Pseudomonadota; class Gammaproteobacteria; order Steroidobacterales; family Steroidobacteraceae; genus Steroidobacter. Next base: position 4,422 of record NZ_JAEUPY010000422.1, on the reverse strand, counting down.
GCAACTTGTGCGCTCGGCCAAGCCGCGCGCCGGGCGACGCATGCTACATTGCCGAGGCCCTCCCCGCTTCGTCCCGCCCGCCAGCATCATGCATGAATCATGAAATACCCCTGGTCCTGAACGTTGCGGTGGCGCTGGCCATCGCCGTCGCCGGCGGCTTTCTGGCCAGCTGGCTGCGCCAGTCGCCGATCTTCGGCTACCTGCTGGCCGGCGTGTTCATTGGACCGTTCACTCCGGGGTTCGCCGGCAACCGCGAGCAGATCGCGCTGCTGGCCGATGTAGGCGTCATCTTTCTGATGTTCGGCCTGGGCGTGGCGTTCTCGCTCAAAGACCTGGCACGAGTGCGTGCCACCGCGACCATCGGCACCACGGTGCAGGTGGTATTGACCATTGCCGGCGGCACCGTGGCGGGCATCGTCATGGGCTGGGGTGCCTTGCCCGGCACGGTGTTGGGTATCGCGCTGGCGGCCAGCAGTTCCATGGTGATTTTGAAAACACTGCTGGACCGAGGCGAAATTGCGTCCAGTCATGGCCGGCTGCTGTTGTCGATGGCCATCGTGCAGGATCTGATCATCGTGGTGTTGATCGTGGTCTTGCCGCAGTTGGTGTCCATTCAAGCGGGCGGCTCGCCGGTCGAAGTGGCCAAAGAAGTCGGCATCACGATTCTGAAGGCCACCGTGTTCATCGGCGTGTCGCTGGCCATCGGCTTGCGAGCGGTGCCGTGGCTGATGGGCCATGTGTCGAGAATGCGCTCGTCGGAATTGTTCATCGTGACGGCGGCGGTGCTGGCGCTGGGTGCTGCCAGTGTCAGCACATTGCTCGGCTTGTCGCCGGCGCTCGGCGCGTTCGTCGCCGGGCTGCTGCTGTCGGAAAGCGAGTTCGATCATCGAGTGATCTCGGAAGTCGTGCCGGTGCGAGATTTGTTCGCGACCCTGTTTTTCGTGTCGGTGGGCATGCTGATCGATCTCAACTTCATCGTGGAGAACTGGCCGGCGGTGCTGGCGGTGGCGGGGTTCACGCTGCTGCTCAAATTTGTCACTACAGCGATCGGCATCATCCCTTTCCGCCTGACGGCCCGAACGGCGGCGTTCACGGCGCTGGGCATGATTCCGGTGGGTGAGCTCAACTTTGTCCTGGCGCAAATCGGCTTACAGACTCAGGCTCTTTCGCCGCAGCTCTACAATCTGATTCTGACTTCGGCGTTGGTGACCATCGTGTTGACGCCTTCGGCGTTCTCGGTTGCGCCCCGGCTGGGCGAGTTCATTCTGCACAATCGTTTCTTGCGTCATTGGTTCGATACTGGGACGGGGGCTAGCGGCGAAGGTGCGCAGCTGGAAGCACATGCCATCGTCATCGGTTACGGCCGCGTCGGGCAGAGTGTGGCGCGTGGGTTGAGAGACGCGGGGATTAGCGTCGCGGTCATCGATTCCCGATTGTCACGAGTGAGGGATGGTGTGGCGGATGGCTTGCCGGCGATTTATGGCAACGCATTCTCGCCTACTGTTTTGGAAGCTGCTCATGTCGCTAATGCCCGACTGGCGGTTGTCGCTTTGCCTGACTTCGCGCCGGCTCGGGCTGCGATTAATCAACTGCGGGAGTTGAATCCTTCGGTTGTTATTGCTGCTCGGGCTGAGCAGTCTGTTAATGAGCCTGCTTTACGCGCCGCTGGCGCTCACTTGGTTATCGTGCCTGAGTTGGCTGGCGCTACTGCGCTTTTGCATGGCGCGTTGGATATGTTGGGGGCGGCTCGCTAGGAGTTTGCGTTGGTGGCTTAGCAGCGTCAGGGTGGGGTGTCTCCTCCCCGGCGACGCGCATAGCCCTTCTCCCCGCTCACGGGGCCGTTGCTTCACGTCCTTGTGGCGCTCAGAAAACGACATCCCTGATCGTTTTATGCGCCGGGGAGGAGACACCCCACCCTGCCACTGCTCGATGTCACAAATGCATATTCACTGAGCAAGAGAAGGCGCCGGCAGTGGATCGTGCGGGCAACGCGGCGCAGCCGCGAGCTGTTTTGTTCAGCGAATATTCCGAGCCAGGCGAAGTTTGAAAATCCCTCTCGCTGCTGCGTTATGCGGGGTCGATTGCCGATTCAGCGGTCGCCGTCGCTGTCATTGCTCGCGGTGCCAGGTGGGAAAGAAATTGGCGTGTAGCTGTTTCCCAGGTGTTTGCTAACGCATACGCGCGACACTCATTCGGATCCAGCTTGAGCGCATCGAGAGCTGCTGCTCTCAAATCTTGGTTGAGCACGCCAGTCACACCCTGAGTGACGACGTCGATCGGACCCGTCACCGGATAAGCAGCGACCGGCACTCCGCAGGCCATAGCTTCGAGCAGCACCAAGCCAAACGTATCGGTTCGGCTCGGGAACACAAAAACATCGGAGGCAGCAACATGCGACGCCAGTTCTTCGCCGTATTTGAAGCCGATGAACTTCGCGTTCGGATATTTACTTTGCAGCTCGGCGCGGGCGGGGCCGTCGCCGATGATGAGTTTGGTGCCGGGGAGGTCGAGCGCTAAAAACGCTTCGATATTTTTCTCGACGGCAACTCTCCCCACATAAGTCGCGATGGGTCGCGGAAACCCTAAGAAACTTTTATCGCGAGGCTTGAACAAAGAAACATCCACACCTCGCGTCCACCGCACGATGTTCTTGAAGCCTCGCGACTCGAGTAGCTGCTGCATGGCTGGCGTGGCCACCATCGTTCTGGCCGCGGCCGAATGGAAGCGCCGGAGATGCGCATAGCTCACCGCCAATGGAATTGGCACTCGCGCGCGAACGTATTCGGGAAACTGCGTGTGATAAGACGTGGTGAACGGAAAGCGATGGCGCAAACACCATTTGCGGGCGGCAGCGCCTAATGTTCCTTCCGTTGCAATATGAATCGCGTCGGGTCCGAATTCTTCGAGCAGTGACGATACGCGCCCGTAGGGCAACCATGCCAAACGGATCTCGGGATAAGTCGGGCAAGGAAACGTCGTGAATTGGTTGGGCTCGATGATGCGCACGTCGTGTCCCAGCGTGCGCAGGCCATCGGCTGTGGTGCTCAGCGTCTTGACCACTCCATTGGTTTGCGGGCGCCATGCATCGGTGACGATCGCAATCTTCACGCGGCCTGTCCGATCGGCAGGGTGGCGACGACGCCGGTGTGGGCCATCACTTGTTTCTGTTCGGTCCAGCGCAGCAGTGACATGCGACCTTCGAAGTCTTCGGTCAGCACGGTGCAGCTCTCGACCCAGTCGCCGTCGTTGCAATAAGTGATGCCGTCGATCTCGGTGATTTCGGCGCGGTGAATGTGGCCGCAGATGACGCCGTCGAGATTGCGACGCTTGGCTTCATCGGCGAGCGCGCGTTCGAAGTTGGCGATGTATTTCACCGCGTTCTTCACTTTGTGTTTGAGGAACGCGGCGAGCGACCAGTACGGCGCGCCGAAGCGGCGACGGAAGAAATTCACATAGCGATTCAACTGCAAGATGAAGGCATATGCGCGATTGCCCAGCGCTTCGAGCAGCGGGCTTGCCTTGATGACGCTGTCGAACTCATCGCCGTGCAGGACGAGGAAACGACGACCGTCGGCGTTCTCGTGGACGATCTCGCGATGGATCTCGACGTTGCCGAACACCATGCCGGCGTACTCACGAAACACGCTGTCGTGATTGCCAGGGATGTAGATCACCCGGGTGCCGGCTTTGGCTTTGCCCAGGATGGTGCGGATGACGTTGTTGTGGGCCTGTGGCCAGAAGAAGGAGCGCTTCAGGCTCCACAGGTCGATGATGTCGCCGACCAGGTAGAGGGTGTCGGCTTCCACCGAGTGCAGGAAGTCCAACAGATAGTCCGCGCTACAGCCCCGGAAGCCCAGGTGGACGTCGGAGATGAAGATGCTTCGGAAGCGGAAGACCGGCTGACTATTCGGAGTCGGGCTCATGGGTCACCTCCTGCGGCGAGGTTCTGCGGTGCGCGCAGACTCGGCCCGGGACATGACCGGTAAATGACAAAGGCGGGAAGTTTCTGAGACGGTTCAGCGGGTTGAGCGGTGAAAGCTCCATGACAGTTCAGGAGCTGTCATAACCCAATCCGGCCGGACCAAGCTCCGGCACCACCGCCCTTCCCAGCAGCATCGATTAAAAATTCTAACTTTTGCTGCTAAGAACTCCACGAATCTCACCTCTAATATCAACATGGCCATACTTTTTCCCACCTCCGCGCATACACGAAGAAATAGCCTGGCTGGCGGCGCCGGTCGAATAAGAAGCTGCTCTCCGAAAAAGGCAGCGACGAAGTCGCAATCAAAACTGGCGCTGAGTGGAGAGATATGGCGACGAATTGAGGCACTTCTGTAAGAAAGTGGCAATCCCTAGCCGTGACGTAAACTTCATTTACAGCCCCATCCCCTCCGCTATCCTGCTCAGCCACCCCAACCCTCA
>NZ_JAEUPY010000559.1 GCF_016790065.1 Steroidobacter sp. | reverse complement strand
CATTTGGGGCGGTCTGTGGACGTTTCCGCAGTTCGATGAGCGCGAAGCTGCGTTGACGTGGATGGAACAGCACACCGGCGATGGGTCGCTGACGACGCAGGCGTTGCCGACGTACTCACATTCGTTCACTCACTTCGAGCTGCACTTGGAACCCATTCTGGTTCGCAATGCGCGCGAGCAGTCAGTCGTTGCCGACGCCGAGCGTTATTGTTGGTACGACGTGCGCCAACCGGCCAAGATCGGGCTTGCCAAGCCGGCGGTGGATTTGCTTCGCAGCCTCGCCGAGCACGGCGACTGAACAGTTATAATTTGCCGCGATCAACGCGGCGGAGTCGGGTCATGGCGAGAATGGTCAAGTGTGTGTTGTTGGGAGTCGACGCCGAAGGGCTCGACTACGCGCCGTATCCTGGCGAGCTGGGGCAGCGCATTTATGAGAACGTTTCCAAGGAAGCGTGGCAGCGCTGGTTGAAGCACCAGACCATGCTGCTCAACGAATACCGGCTCACGCCCATCGAGCCCAAGGCGCGTAAATTCCTGGTTGCCGAAATGGAAAAATTCTTTTTCGGCGGCGGTTCGGACAAGCCGCAGGAATTCACGCCCAAAGAGGACTAACTGGCTTTGCGCTGCCAGTGAGTATCGACCAGCGTCCGCAGTTGCTCGGCTACGCGCTCGAACTCGGCTGAAATGGTTCTCAGCTCTTCGTTCCAATCATTGCGACCGCCAGCCCGGGCTCGCGTTTCCACGTCCGCGGTCAACAAGCCGAGTCGATCCACGTGCATGTTGTTGGCGGCGCCTTTGAGTTTGTGAGCCGCTCGCGCCAACTGATCCGCGTCCTGGCGATGCACCGCGGCGCGCATTTCCAGGATCGCTTCTTCGCCACCCATGATGAATGCACCGACCAGCTCGGCGGCGAATTCCTGATCGTCGCCGACCACTTCCTGTAGCCGCGCCTTGAGCGCTTCGTCGAAGTGGCGGCTCAGCGGCGCGATCACGGTCGGCTCCATGTCCGCATTCGAGCCGCTCATGAATCGGTCGAGCACGTCCTGCAGGCGCGATATATCGAGCGGCTTGGTGAGATAGTCATCCATGCCCGCTTCCAGACAGCGCTCCAGCGTGCCCATCATTGCGTTTGCCGTCAGCGCTACGATGGGTGTGCGGCGACCGTCGCCTTCGGTCTGGCGAATCAGCCGCGTAGCTTCCAGACCGTCCATCACCGGCATCTGCATGTCCATCAACACGAAGCCGTAGTTGTTGCGTTCGTAGGCATCGACGGCTTGTTTGCCGTCGCCGACCACATGCACTTCGCAGCCCAACCGTTCCAGGAAGCGGCGCGCCACGCGCTGATTGATGGCGTTGTCTTCCACCAGCAGCACTCGACCTGAGTAGACGCGCTTGACCTCGTTCGCGACCAAAGTGCCGCGAGTGATGATGGGCTGGCTGTGCATGTGCCAGTCCTCGGCCTCGCGCGACAGAGCACGATTCAAACAATCCAACAGCTCGCGCGTGCGCACCGGCTTGGTGAGGTACGCGGAGAAGCCGATGTCGGCAAAGCGTTGCATGTCGCCGGAACGATCCAGCGAAGTCAGCAGCATCAAGCGCGTGGGCGCAATGTCGGGCGACTTCATGATTTGCTCGCCGAGCATCGCGCCGTCCATGTCGGGCATTTGATAATCGAGCACGACAGCATCGAATGCGCCGTGGCCGGATCGCAATGCCTGCAATGCTTCATTGGCATGCGCAGCCGTGACGACTTCGTAGCCTGCGTGCACCATCTGACTCGACAACACGCGACGATTGGTCTCGTTGTCGTCGACCAGCAGAATACGACGGCCCTGCTGAAGCGGCGCCGCCATCGGTGCCGTGTCGATCATGCTGGCGGGTTCTTCCAGCGGCAGCGTGAACCAGAACGTCGAGCCCTGACCGACTTCGCTTTGGGCGCCGGTTTGTCCGCCCATCATCTCGACCAGCTTGCGCACGATGGACAGGCCGAGGCCGGTGCCGCCGAAGCGACGCGTGGTCGACGAGTCCGCTTGGATGAAGGGCTGGAACAACTTGTCCAAGGATTCTTGGGGAATGCCGATGCCGGTGTCGCGCACTTCGAAGTGCACCAGTGCGCGGCCGTTCTGGCGGCCGAGCAAACAAACTTCCAGCACGACTTCGCCGCTCTGGGTGAACTTGATGGCGTTGCCCACCAGGTTGAGCAAACACTGGCGGATGCGCTGCGGATCGCCGAGCACGCGTTCCGGGACTTCCGGCCGCACGTTGACCACCAGCTCCAAGCTCTTGGCCGCTGCCTGGAACGCCATGATGGAGCCCACGTCGTCCACGTTGGAGCGCATGTCCAGCTCGATGTTTTCGATGTCCAGCTTGCCGGCTTCGATCTTGGAAAAATCCAGGATGTCGTTGAGGATGGTCAGCAGCGAGTCGGCGCTGGCGCGAATGGTCTCGGCATAATCGCGTTGTACGCGGTCCATGCCGGTGTCCAGCAACAAGCCGGTCATGCCGATGATGCCGTTCATCGGCGTGCGAATCTCATGGCTCATGGTGGCCAGGAACGAGCTCTTGGCGCGGCTGGCTTCTTCGGCTTCCTCGGCCGCACGTTCCATGGCGACGCGAGCGGCGCGCTCATGCGAGATGTCGTGAATCGAACCGGCCAGCCACAGCGGCCGATCGTCAGCGTCGCGTTCGGAGCTGGCGCGCGAACGCACCCACAACCAATCGCCGTCTTTCTTACGCAGTCGATATTCGATGTCGTACGGCACGCGATGTTGCAAGTGATCGCTCATCGCCTTGCCGACGATGGCGCCGTCATCGGGATGCACGAAGGCTTCCGGCCGGCCTTCATCGTTGCTTTCGGTACCGTCGTAGCCGAGCATCAGGCGGAAGCGCGGCGAGTGCCAGATTTCACCGCTCATCAAATTGAATTCGAACAGCGCGTCTTGAGTACCGGAGACGGCGCGCTGGAACCGTTCCTGCGCTTCCTTGATCTCGGTGGCCTGGCGTGAGATTTCTTCCTTGGCCTGCTCTTCCTTGGTGACGTCCCAGTCGATACCGAGCACGCTGACTGCCTGCCCCTGCGGGTCGCGCAGGATGCTGGCGTGGAATTGGATGTTGCGTGTCTTGCCCTTGGCGTCGACCATGCGGTAGCGCTGGGCCAGCACGGTTCGCTGGCTGAGAATGGCCTGGCGAAACATTTCCTGCCAGGTGGCCTGTTCGTCGGGATGCACGAACTTGCGGGCGAATTCCTGGCCAGTGAGGGCGCAGCTGCCGCCGACGCGGCGGACCATCGGACAGCCTTCGTCGATGACCAGCTTGTCCTCGGCGATGTTCCATTCCCACACCGACAGGCCGGCGGATTCGTTCGCCATGCGCATGCGGTCGACCATGCGGCGATTGATGCTCTCCGCGGCTTCGGCACGTTCCAGTGCCGTGCGCAGCTCGGCCGTTTCATTGCGCGAACGCATGGCTTCGGCGAGTGCCATCGTTTCCGCTTGCGTCTTACGGAGATTGGCGGAGCCGAAGAAGGCCGTAACGAAGATGGCAAACACCGCCACCGCATGGCTTTCCAGATAAGCCCACCAACCGCCGTGATAGGGCGAGATGATCGGCGAGATCAGCAAGCACACCGCGCTGACGAAACCGATGACGCTGACATGCCAATGTCGATTGGACGACAGCGCCAGGATCACCGCCAGCACATAGCCGATGCCGATGACCGAATCCTGCACATTGACCAGGTCCGCAGCGAACACCAACGCGCAGATCGCGAACAGCCAGGGCAACAAGTTGCGACGATCGGTCGATACGCCATCCATCCCTTGGGACAGCAACTGGCGCCGCTCTTCCTCAGGCAGCGCAATCAGCGAGCGCAAGTAATAGCGCAGCCCGAACACGCCCAATAGCAACAGGCCCACCAGGATGTAACCCAGCGCGCTCGCCGACAGATACGATTGGCCGAAGAAACGATTGATGGTCGCGACCTCGCGTTCCATCGACAGGTCGATCAACAGTGCACCGCCGGCGCGGTCGGGCACCGCATAGAACAGATGCGGCGTACCGGCTACGTCCTGGAAATGGACATAGGGTTGTTTGGTACGAGTGCGTAGCTCGGCCACCGCAGCGGCGCCGATGCTGTCGTTGGGCTCAGCCTGGGTGCCATTCAACACGCCCGGGAAATGGCGGGCGTTGAACGCCTGAGTGAAGGTGTCCAGTGCTTGCGCCTGATCTCGATGCGCCAACAAGGCTTCGCTGAGCGCATACGCCTTGGTAATGGCCACTTCGCTGCCAATGTTCTGGGCCGCCACCTGCTTTTGTTGCAGGAACGGTGCGCCGGCCACCGACAACACCAGGACCAGCACCAGAATGGCGACGACCGAGCTTTGTCCGGCAATGACTGCGAGTAGGTTTCTTGATTGTTTCATCGCCACTCCAAGCGATGCGTCCTCCCGAGGGGCGCAGTACATGCAGTGCGAAGAATTGCGGCAAGTACCGCCGTCGCGTTATGACCGATCGTCGCTGCGGCGATGCGGATTTGTGACGCGACTCCCACTCTGGGTCACTGAGGAGCAGCCTCAGCGACCCCACTTGAGGGTAGATCTGGTTGACTTATCCAGCCGCTATTTGGCCAGGAAGTCCTTGGTCAGGGTCAGCATGGCCCGCACGCCGGTGTTCATCCCGGCCTCGTCCAGATAGAACAGTGGCGAATGATTGAAGGGCGCCGTGGCGGCATCCTTGCCCGGCGGCGTGACGCCGATCCAGAAGTAGATCGACGGCACCTGGGTGCCGAAGAACGAGAAGTCGTCGGCCACGGTCTGCAAGCCGATCAACTTCACCTTGTCCTTGCCCACCAGTTGTTCGAACAAGGGCAGCGCGCGGTTGGTCAGCTCCGCGTCATTGACCACCGGCGGCAGGGACACTTCGGTGCGCGTCTTGACCTCGGCCTTGGCGCCACTGGCCTCAGCGATCTTGCCGGCGGTGGTCTGCATGCGCTTGACGATGTCGTCGCGCATGCCGGTATCGAAGGTGCGGATGGTGCCGATCATTTCCACCGAATCGGGAATGATGTTGAAACGGATGCCACCCTTGATGGCGCCCACCGTGATCACGGCCGGCAACTGAGTGATGTCGATCTGACGCGAGACGATGGTCTGCAGACCGGTGATGATCTGCCCCGACACCGTGATCGGATCGACGCCGGCCCAGGGCCGCGAGCCGTGCGTCTGGCTGCCGGTGACCACGATCGAGAAAGCGTCGGAGCCGGCCATGAGCGGGCCAGGCTTGTAACCGATGGTGCCGCTGTTGAGCGAGGCCATCACGTGCAAGCCGATCATCGCGTCGGGCTTGGCGAGATCGAACACGCCTTGTTCCAGCATCAGCCGCGCGCCGCCGCGTTCGCCTTCGGGCGGACCTTCCTCGGCCGGCTGGAATACGAACAGCACCTGGCCGGTGAGCGAATCTTTCATCTTGGTCAATGCTTCGGCGACGCCGAGCAGAATCGCGACATGCGCGTCATGACCGCAGGCGTGCATCACGCCGACTTTCTCACCGCGGAATTCGGCGGTGACCTTGGACTTGAACGGCAGATCGTTTTGTTCGGTGACCGGCAGCGCGTCCATGTCAGCACGCAACGCCACGGTGCGGCCCGGCTTGCCGCCCTTCAGCAGCGCGACCACGCCAGTGAGACCGACCTGGGTTTTCACTTCCAGCCCCAGCGCCTTGAGCCGTTTGGCAACGAAATCCGCCGTCTTCAGTTCGCGATTGCTCAGTTCCGGATTGGCGTGCAGGTGACGCCGCCATTCGATCACGTGCGGCTCGACGGCCTTGGCGGCTGCGTCGATGGCCGAGGTGTCGGCACTGGAAATCATCGGTATCGCGAGTGCCAGCGCGCCGCCGGCCAGGACTGAACGAATGTTTTTAGTGCGGGCGGAACGATGCATGCGGACCTCCGTTGAGCTCGGCGCAGTGTACAAGCCCAGCCCCAGCGGTGGTATTTTTCCAGCATGCGTGTTCTGGCCCTGAATTGCGGCAGCTCCTCGGTGAAAAGCGCCCTGATCGATACGGCGTTGGGGCGGCGCGTGCAAGAACTGCACGTGGAAGTGGTTGCCGGTGCCGATTTCCAGGCCGCGGTGGCTGAGTTGTTAGTGACATATCGAACGTCGGCGCCCATCGAGGCAGTAGCTCATCGTGTCGTCCATGGCGGCGAAAAGTTTGTCGAGCCGACGCGCCTGGACGATGCGGTGTTGAGCGAGATCGAGCAGCTGAATCATTTGGCGCCGCTGCACAATCCGCCGGCGCTGGCCGCTATTCGTCGCGCTCGCTCAGTGCTGCCGGACGCGCCTCACTTTGCCGTGTTCGATACAGCTTTCCACGCGACGCTGCCCGATCACGCGCGAGAGTACGCGTTGCCGGCAGATGTTCGTCAGCGGTTCGGCATTCGGCGCTTTGGTTTCCATGGCATCAATCACAGCCATGTTGCTCAAAGCGTCTCGGCTCATTTGCAGATCGATGTGACGAAACTGCGCATCATCTCCTGCCATCTCGGCAACGGTGCGAGTGTCACCGCGATAGAGCAGGGCCGTAGCGTCGACACCAGCATGGGCATGACGCCGCTCGAAGGTTTGGTGATGGGCACGCGCGCCGGCGATGTGGATCCCGGGGTGTTGTTACAACTGCGCCGCGCCGGACATCTCGACGCTGACGAGCTGGATGAGTTGTTGAACAAACGTTCCGGCTTGAAGGGACTGGCTGGCACCAACGATATGCGCGAGATCGAGCGCCGGGCCAGTGCGGGAGATCAAGACTGCGCGCTGGCCATCGCGGTGTATGTGCATCGGATTCGGAAGTACATCGGGGCGTATGCCGCCAGCATGGGTGGCGTGGATGTCATTGCATTCACAGCCGGCGTTGGCGAACACAGTGCGCTGATTCGGCGCCGGTGCCTGGAGCGGTTGGAGTTTATCGGTGCGTTGCTCGATGTAACTCGGAACGAGGCCGTGAAGCTCACTAGCGATCAGCCGGTCGCGATATTGAATGTCAGCGCGTCGAAGGTGCAGCTGCTCGCCGTCCGCGCCGACGAAGAACTCGCCATCGCGCAGGCGGCCGCGGCTGCGCTCAGCTAGCTCGCGACTTCCAGCGTTGTCGCTCTCAACCAATCGATCACTTTGGACAACGCCGCTAAGCCTTCATCGCCGGCCGCGCGGCTGTCGTTATAGATCTTCAACTGCTGGTGCGCACTCGTGCCTTCGTTGAGGATGCGCTCTATCGGCTTGAGTGCCGTCGTGCAGTCGAGCCGATCGATTTGATCGGCACAGGCACTCAGCAGATCCTTCACCACCGTCGCGACCGGCACGACTTCGTTGGATGTTTCCAGAATGAACTCGGCTTTGGTGCCATCGCGCTTGGCGCGCCAGCGATTCTCATCGATGAGTCGCCGCGTGTGCGTGCTGTGTACCTTGCCCATGTCTGGATTCGCCACCAATGTCGCCACCAGGCACCGATACAACGCCGCTATGGCCAGCGCATCGTCCAGTCGCGTGCAAACATCCGCGATCCGCATCTCCAAGGTCGGAAACCTCAGCGCCGGGCGAATCGCCCACCACAGCTGGCTCGAATCGGTGATCGCGCCAGCGGCCTGCATGCGACTCGCGAACGCTTGATAGTCTGCTTCATCGCGAAAGAAATCGGGAATGCCGCTACGAGGCCATTCATCGTACAGCGCTTGCCGATAACTCAGCAGCCCGGTGACGCGATGATTCCAGAACGGCGACGACGTGCTCAGCGCCAGAAATACCGGCAGCCAATGCATGGCTCGGTTCATCACATCGACGCGGTCGACGTGCTCCGGAATGGCCACATGAATGTGTAGCCCGCACACCAGATTGCGCTGAGTGACGATACGGAAGTCAGCGATCAGCTTGTCGTAGCGGCGCTTTTCCGTGATCAATTGTTCCTGCCACACGCCGAGCGGGTGCGTGCTCGCGGCGATGAGCTGTAAGTCATGGCCGGCAACCACTTCACTCAGCTCACGCCGAGTGCGCGACATGACTTCGCGCGCCTGGTCGTGACTATGCAGAATCGGGGAGGCAATCTCGATCTGTGATTGCAACAGCTCGGACGTGACGATGTCGCCGAGTTTGGCTCTCGCGTCGCTCATCAGCTGGTCCAAGGCCGGCGTGCCGAGCGCGCCGCTGGCGGCATCGACCAGAAAGAACTCTTCTTCGATGCCGAAGGAATGCTCGAATGACGCCATGAGTTATTGAGGCGGATGCTGCGGCGGAATGACGGGCGGCACGGTCTGCAACCAGCGCAGCACGTCACTGACCCCGTTCAACCGATGACGAGCCAGCGTCGCGGCCGCTGGGCCGACTCGAATCGACACGCCGTTCATCTCATTCACCACCTCGAAGGCATCTTCGTCGGTGACGTCATCGCCAATGAACACCGGCGTGCGGCCGATGAAAGGCTGTTCTTGCATGAATGAGGTGATCGAGCTGCCTTTGGTCCACGCACCAGGACGCAGCTCCAGCACGCTTTTGCCTGCCTGCAAAGCGAAGGTTGGGCCGAGATGCACCAGCACCTCGTTCATGACCTTGTACACCTCGTCTTGCATTTCCGGCGCGCGTCGGAAGTGCATGGCGACCGCGTAATGTTTGTCTTCCAACAACAAGCCTTCATGACTGCGCACGAACTCGGCGAGCCGGTTGCGCACGTGCGCGATGGCCGCCGCGTCGACTTCAGGTCGTAACACATGATGCTCGGCTGTGCGTCGCTCGCAGCCATGCACGCCGGATGCGATGAAACGCAACGGCGAGAACAGCTGATCGAGATTGGCCAGGCTACGACCGCTGACGAGCGCCAGCGCCCCGTCGAGGCGCCAGCGCACTTCATCGAGTAATTGTTTGAGACCGGTGGGCACATGCACTCCCTGCGGTGTCTCGGCAAGCTCCAGCAACGTGCCGTCGACATCCAGGAACAGTGCCCACCCCGGACTATTGTGAGCCGCAGAATCCGACATGAGTCCTACTGCAAGCGCGCCGGCTCGAGCAGCTGTACGCTGAACTGCTTGTTGGGATCCATCCACACGCGTTTGACGGCCAGCCCAGCGGTTGCCGCCAACTCAGCGAAGCTGTCGAGTGTGTACTTGTGGCAGTACTCGGTACGCAAATGTTCGCCGCGACTGATGCGTACTTTTTCGCCGCCCAAGTGCACTACCTGCTCGCGTTTGCTCACCAGATGCATCTCGATGCGGCTTTCGTTCTCGACCCACACGGCCAGATGATCGAACGCGTCGAGGTCGAAATCTGCGCCGAGCTCACGATTCACGTGGCGCAGGGCGTTGATATTGAATTCAGCGGTGACGCCGGCCGCATCGTCATAGGCTCGCTCCAGCACGCGCGGATCTTTGCGCAGATCGATGCCGATCAGAACTGCGCCGTTCTGGCCCACCAACTCGCGCATGCGAGCCAGCAACTGGCGCGCCTGCGACTGTTCAAAATTGCCCAAGGTCGACCCTGGGAAGTACACGATGCGACGTGGCGCCGTGCGGATGAATTGCGGCAACTCGAAGTTCTGCGTGAAGTCGGCGCACACCGGCAAGATGTGCAGATTCGGATAGTCTTTCGCCAACGCACCCGCGGCCGAAAACAAATGTTCGCGAGAAATATCCACCGGCACGTAGGCCAGCGGATTTTCCAACTGATCCAGCAGCAAGCGCGTCTTCAAACTGGTGCCGCTGCCGAATTCGATCATGGCCGCTTCCGGCCCGATGTGTTGGGCCATCTCGGCCGCATGGCCGTGCATGATCTGCAGCTCGGTGCGAGTGATGTAGTACTCGGGCAGTTCACAAATGTTGTCGAACAGGAACGAGCCGAGCTCGTCGTAGAACCACACCGGCGACAATTGCTTGGGCTGTTTTTTCAGGCCGTCCAATACATCTTCGGTGAGCGCGTCATGGGTCGACTTGGCGGGAACGGTACTCGGATGTTTTGCCATCGTGCTTCCTTCGCTTACAGGTCGCGCGCCAGGCGCACACCCATGAATTGCCAACGAGCCTGGGGATAAAAGAAATTTCGATACGTGGCACGCACGTGATCCGCCGGCGTCACGCACGAGCCGCCGCGTAACACCACTTGGCTACACATGAACTTGCCGTTGTATTCGCCGAGCGCGCCGGACAGCGGTCGATAGCCGGGATAGGCGCTGTAGGGCGACGCGGTCCATTCCCACACGTCGCCGAACATTTGTTTCAAGCCCGGCTGATCGCCCGCCGGCAGCGGCTTGAGCATGTCGGTCTTCAGCAAGTTGCCACGCACCGGTAACGATTCTGCTGCCAGTTCCCACTCCGCTTCGGTCGGCAAGCGCGCGCCGGCCCAACGCGCGAACGCATCGGCTTCGTAGTAGCTCAAATGACAGACCGGCGCGGCGGTGTCCAAAGACTGCAGACCTCGCAAGGTGAATTCCGCATCCAACGCGGGCGTCCAGTAGAACGGCCGGCTCCAGCCTTCCTGAGTCACTGTGCTCCAACCGTCCGACAACCAGAACTCGGCGCGGCGATAACCGCCGTCGCGCATGAACTCCAGATACTCGCCGTTAGTGACCAAGCGGTCGCCGAGCGCATACGGTTCCACCAGAGTGCGATGACGTGGGGTCTCATTGTCGAAACAAAAGTGCTTGCCGGTTGCACCGATCTCGCGCACGCCGCCTTCGAAGGTCAGGAACTGCATCTGGCCGGAGGCGCGCACTTCGGTGGCCGGCTGCGGCTTGCGCGAGTAGGCGGGCAGCAGCGGGTTACGCGACAGCAGGTGCTTCAAGTCGGTGAACATCAGCTCTTGGTGCTGCTGCTCGTGGTTCAAGCCCAGCTGCACCAGCGGGTTGAGCTGATCGTCGTCCTCGTCGCGCGAATCGAGCAGCTTGAGGATGTGGTCGTCGACGTGCTTGCGATACGCGAACACCTCTTTGACCGTGGGCCGCGTCAGCAAGCCGCGCTCCGGGCGCTGATGCATCGGCCCGACGGCCTGGTAATACGAGTTGAACAGGAACTCGAAGCCCGCCTGGAACGGCTGATAGCCAGACAGCAGCGGCCGCAACAGGAACTGCTCGAAAAACCAACTGGTGTGCGCCAGATGCCACTTGGCCGGGCTCGCGTCCGGCATGCTCTGGACCACGTAGTCCTCGACTTCCAGCGGACTACAGATGGCCAGCGACGCCTCGCGGATGCGGGTATAGCGGCAGGCCAGGGGTTCGTGTGAGCGATCGGCGAGGGGAGTGGCTGCCGGCTGTACCGCTGCCATGAAGGGACTCCTAATTAAGTGTGGCCTGGACGGATGCCGGGATGGGGCCGTAACGCCCGGCCACACCGAAAAGTTGCAAATCCATGTAAACCGCGGGGTTAGCTGCGTAGCCGACCCCGATCTGGAGCCGGCCTGGGCCCCGCACTAGCCCGAGGGGTGGAGTATAGAACCGTAAACCTGACAGCTCGCGCCGCCATTTGCGTGCGGTTTTTTCTTGACGCCTCGCCGGCCCCCCGCTCTAATACGCGCCCGCTCCGGCGCATGCCGCCGTAGCGCCTCACCAGGCCCCGACCTCGTCGCCGGCCACACCCTGATGGCCGGGTAGCTCAGTTGGTAGAGCAGCGGACTGAAAATCCGCGTGTCGTTGGTTCGATTCCGACCCCGGCCACCATTCAATCAATGACTTGCATGCGCTTCAGGCGCCGTCCTGTCTAATATCGCCAGCCCTGTCTAATTTTTTACTCGCGCACTTCGCGCCAGTTCAAAAGGGCCACTTGCCATCGATTACCGATCCACACGGGGTCGGTCTGTTCGCGTTGCCTCAACCACGCCGCGTTTTTGCCAGAGCGCGGGCGCTAGTTCTGCACCTGAGGGCCCGTTCTTCGGTTCCGCCACCAGTATGATAAAGTATGAATAAGTATGCTCCCGTGGTGTGATCGGATATTCGCTATGGCCATTGAACGCATGACAATCGCTTTGCCTTCCGAGATGGCTGACGTGCTGAAGTCGGCCGTTGCGGCGGGTCAATACGCCTCAACCAGTGAGGTCGTGCGTGAAGCGCTGCGTGAATGGACAGCGAAGCGGCAGCAAGGGGAATTGGCGGCGCTCAAGAGAGACATTGAGCATGGCCTGGCTGATCTTAAAGCCGGCCGCGTTCGCGACTTCAGCGCCGACGAAGCCATTGCGCGCGGGAGAAAATTATTAGCTACTCGCTCCGGATCACCGAAACGGCGCTGAACGACATTGCCGAGGTCTACGTCTATATCGCGTTCGATTCGGCCGAGTCCATTGCGACGGACTATGTGTCCAAGCTCGAGCATGCTTTAGAGCCGCTGCGAGACCTGCCGACGATGGGCTCGCCCCGCAACGCCCTCGGCGAGGGTGCCATGTCGTCTCAACATGACGGCACGCGCAACTTCGTGGAGGCCAGGGCATTCGAGTAGCGCGATCCTTCGCTTCATCGAATCAGAGTTAGGTTGTTTCCGGCTGCTCGACAGTGGCCGGCTCTTCGCCCTGCTGCCAAAGCGTGTTGATCTCTTCGATCAGGCCGTCGAGCATCGCTTCGGAGTAGCCACGGTGGATGGCTGCGATCTTGCCGTCGCGACCGATGATCACCATGTGTGGAAT
>NZ_JAEUPY010000547.1 GCF_016790065.1 Steroidobacter sp. | reverse complement strand
TCCCAACCGCTCGCTCGCACACCGCGCGTGGCCTGACAAAAGGCCGCTTCGGGCTGTGAGGTACACCATGGACTGGGCTGGTTGGCCGGCGCTGGCACTGCGTTCTGTGCCGAGGCGATGCTCATCGTACCCATCAACGCGAGTGCCAGGCCTAACGCCGGGCGTGCGGACGTTGTCATTGTCTCGATCTTGCTGGCAGCCATCGATTCTCCGCCCGGTGGTGAGTCGCGGGGTATCTTACTGGATGGCCGCCGGATTGACGCTAGTAAGGATGCGGCACTATCTTGAAAGCGCGGGATGGATTGCCGCGTTTCCTGAGTTCCACTATGCCTGTTCTGCCGCCGCTCAAGATGAGCGACTACTCGCACGACCGTCCTTCGCCATCTGGTATGGACGTTCTTTGTAAGCTTCAGCACTTTGCGATCATCACCTATGCCGTCGATCGGCGGCGTTTCGCTGGCTTGATGCCGGAGCGATTCGCACTCGATACGATTGAGATCGAGGGTTGCGAGAAAGCGCTGATTTCCGTCGTGCCATTTATCGACGTTGACTTCACTTCGGCGGTCTACCCATTCCCCAAGTTCACCATGGGGCAAACGAACTACCGCATCTATATCGTCGACCGGCAGACGGGAGAGCGGTGCGTCTGGTTTCTAGGAACCACTCTCGATTCCTGGACCCTGGCGGTACCTCGCCTTCTTTGGAACCTGCCGTGGTATTCCGGAAAGGTTTCTTTTGAATGCGACTTCGATTCCGCCCAGGGCATCTACAAGAAATACAAGATGAGTACTCAGGCCCGCTGGGCAGCCGCCGCAGTAGAGCTGAAGCAGGCTGCCGATGCGAAGCTTCGGTTTCCTGGGTTTCCGGACATCGAAACCGGTCTGGTCTTCTTGACACACCCCCTCGCTGGCTTCTATCACCGCCGCGATGGCAAGCTGGGGACTTACAGGGTCTGGCACAAGCAGTTGGCGGTGCGTCCGGCAGAGCTCGTGTCGGCACGCTTCGGTCTTCTCGATAGGATGGGCTTGGTCAACGAAGCCGAGCAGCAGGTTCCGCACAGCGTTCTTGTGGAGCCGATCAACGAGTTCACCATCTATCTTCCGCCGAAGGTCTTATCGTAGGAAATGTAGATTTAGCTACGGCATTAGCTCAATCAGGAGAGGTAGTTCTTTGCGCGGTTCGAGAAGGCTTCTAATATTGCTTAGTATCTTTATTGCTGGGGTCAGCGCCTCTGCCGATGCCCCTGGTCGCGAAGAGTGGGTGAATAAAGTTACAGAGGATTACGCCGGAGTGTCTGCCGGAGTCGAGATAAACAAGCGTTGTTCTATTTTGTCCCGCGCAGAAAGCGAAGTTCTTGAGCGAGACCTTGGTGCTTTCACGAAAGCACTCCGCGGCAAGATTAATCCCGAGTTCTTGTCAATGATCAGAGAGACCTCTGGGACTATGGTGGCAGAAGACCCGTATGACTCATGTGGCGGTGAGGCTCGACAAGCCGTCGCGGATGCTCGGGAGCTGGTTGATTGGTGGCTTGTCGAACTTAAGGCCACCGAGCAGTGAGTTGCTGCAGGCAGCGACTCGAAGAAACATCTTCTTCGCCGGCGCGGATCACCAATGGTTGGCGAGGTTTCGTTGACGGCGCGATTGAGTCCGGTGCAGCAGTCGCGCGACAGGTACGACGCACTTTGAAAAACTGAACGGGGCAGAACTCATGACGCAGCTTGAAGCCGATGCCGTCCGCGCGACGATTCAGCGATATCTGGACGGTACACGCACCGGCAATCTGGAGTTGGTGAAGCAGACCTTTCATCCCGAGGCGAAGATGTGCGGTTACCTGCAGGGGCGGTTGCTAGTCGGTGGCCCTGAGCCATTTTACGATGCGGTCAGCAATGCTCCGTCGCCGGTGAAATCTGGCGAGCCGTATGAAGCCAAGCTGAGCAAGCTCGAGATTGCCGGGCCGGCGGCGAGCGTGACCGTCGATGAAGGTCCGTACCTCGGCATGCACTTCACCAACTATTTCCATTTACTGAAAGTCGACGGCGACTGGAAAATCGTCAGCAAGACTTTCAGTCATCGTTGAGACGAGCGAGGCCAGTCACGCCGCGTTCGGCTGCATGATCCGAACGAAGCGAGGCGAGTCCAGGATCGCTGCTAGCCAGCGCGACGTGTTGGGCAGTGGCAGGCTCGCGAACCACGGCGGATCGACTTTGGAAAACTGGCGGACGAAGGGCGCGATCGCCATGTCCGCCAGGGCGACTCGATTCCCGAACAGATAGCTCGATGATTGCAGCCGCGACTCCAGCAACTGCAGGCTGATCACCGCTTCGCTGCGGCTGAGCTTCGCATCCGCGTCGACGAATCGATTCGGATACTTGTATCGATCGAGATGCCCTTTGAAGTGCTCGTCGAAATGGCGGATCAGCGAGCGCATGGTTGCCAAGTCGTCGAGCTCCGGTGCCAACCATTGCTCGGGGTCGCTACGGCGCAGGGCCCAGAGCATGATGTCGAGGCTCTCGTCGATCACCGTGCCATCGGTGTCGATCAGTACCGGCACCGTGCCCTTCGGTGATGCTCGCAACATCTCGGCTGGCTTGTCGCGTAACGCGACTTCTACTACGCGAAAACCTTGCGAACTTACGTCGAGTGCCAGCCGCGCCCGCATGGCGTAGGGGCAGCGCCGAAACGAGTATAGGGTGGGGAGCAATGCTCCGAATTCGCTCAGAGCAAGCTACCGCGCCACACGACTCTGCCGACGACTTTGATCTCGGCCTCGGGGCATTCGATGACGGGATACATTGGGTTGTCGCACAGCATGCGCAGCTTGCCGGAGAGTTGACGCTGCAGTCGTTTGATCAAGAAGCTGTTGTCGTCCTGGATCACGTATATCTCGCCGTCGATGATTTCTCGTTGTTCCAAGTCGACCAGAATGCTCTCGGCATTGCGGATGGTGGGTTCCATGCTATTGCCGCGTGCCTGCAAGCCCGCCAGATGTCTTGCTTCCAAACCTTGCTTGCCTAACCAGTTGCGACAGAACGCGAGGCCCGGCAGCGTGGTGCGGCCGTCATGGATGGCCATGAGG
>NZ_JAEUPY010000471.1 GCF_016790065.1 Steroidobacter sp. | reverse complement strand
CACAAGGGAAGACATGAGCGATCCGTCCCGGAAACTTCGCAGCCGTGCGTGGTTCGACGATCCCGGGCATCCGGTCGAAACCGCCATTTATCTGGAGCGGTATCTGAACTACGGCTTGACCGGCGATGAACTCAGGTCGGGTCGTCCCATCATCGGTATCGCGCAGACCGGCAGCGATCTTGCTCCTTGCAATCGACATCACCTCGCACTGGCCACGCGCGTGCGAGACGGAATTCGTGACGCTGGCGGCGTGCCGTTCGAGTTTCCAGTGCATGCCATTCATGAGATGGGCAAACGTCCGACGGCCGCGCTCGACCGGAATCTCGCCTATCTCGGGCTCATCGAGATTCTGTACGGCTATCCGCTCGACGCGGTTGTCCTTACAACCGGGTGCGACAAGACCACGCCGGCGACTCTGATGGCTGCGGCGGCCGTCGATATTCCCGCGATCGTTCTATCGGGCGGCCCGATGCTCAATGGCTGGGCCGGAGAAGCGCGCATCGGCTCTGGCTCCATCATCTGGCGTGCGCGCGATCGCCTGAAGACGGGTGAGATCGATTTCGAAGGCTTCATGCGCGAAGTGCTCGCGTCCTCACCGAGCATCGGTCATTGCAATACCATGGGCACGGCGTTGACCATGAACAGTCTTGCCGAAGCGCTCGGCATGTCGTTGCCTGGATGTGCCGCGATTCCCGCACCTTACCGCGAGCGAGCGCAGATGGCTTATGCCACCGGTCGCCGCATCGTCGAGATGGTGCATGAGGATCTGCGGCCTTCCAAGATCCTGACCGCGGCTGCGTTCCGAAACGCCATTCGCGTTTGTGCCGCGCTTGGCGGTTCGACCAACGCGACAGTTCATGTGCAGGCGATTGCCGACTCCATCGGACTGCCGTTCAAGCTCGAAGAATGGGGCAGCTGCGGAGCCGGCGTGCCGCTACTGGTCAATTGTCAGCCAGCCGGCGAATACCTGGGTGAAGATTTCTACCGCGCCGGTGGCGTGCCCGCTGTGCTCGGCGAACTCATTCGAGCAGGATTGATCGAGACCCAGACACCGAGTGTTGCCGGCGCCAGCATGGGTCAGCTCTACGCGGACTACAAAAGTACTGACGAGCGCGTGATTCGATCGGTTGCCAATCCGATTCGCGCCGACGCGGGCTTTTTGATTCTGGAAAGCAACATCTTCCGCTCCGCTGTGTTCAAGGCGTCGGTGCTTACCGAAGCCTTCTCGCAACGTTACTTCGGCGGCCCCGATCGGCACAGCGCGTTCATCGGACGGGCCATCGTGTTCGAAGGCCCGGAAGATTATCACCGTCGTATCGATGAGCCGTCGCTGGCCATCGACGAGGATTGCATTCTGGTGATGCGCGGCTGCGGCCCCATCGGTTATCCGGGGTCGGCGGAGGTGGTCAACATGTCGCCGCCGGATTACTTGATTCGTCGCGGTGTCGACATCCTTCCCTGCATCGGCGACGGCCGGCAAAGCGGCACGTCGGCGAGTCCTTCCATTCTGCATGTCACGCCGGAATCCGCGAGCGGCGAAGGTCTGGCGCTGGTCGAAACCAACGATCGCATTCGTATCGATCTGGTCCAGCGCCGCGTCGATCTGTTGGTCGACGCAGCGGAATTGTCTCAGCGTCGGTCGCGAGCCGCGCCCAGCCATCCGCGCAATCAGACGCCCTGGCAGGAGATCTATCGCGCATATGTTCGTCCGCTGGACGAAGGAGCCGGCCTTGCAACAGAAAAAAACTATCAGCGAATCGCCGAGCGCGAAGGCCCTCCCCGACATTCGCACTGAGGGACCGGTCTGCGTTTGGGACGCCAAGGCTGAGCTTGGCGAAAGTGCCTTGTGGCACGACGCGGACCGTTCCATCTATTGGGTGGATATCGCGCGCGCGTTGTTGCATCGGTTCGATCCGGAGACGCAGGTGCGGTGGCAATGGTGCTTGCCGTTCGCCGCAACCTGTCTGGTGCCGGCGGGTGTCGGTCGCCTGGTTGCGGCCTCGGCATCGGGCTTTTACGAACTCGATACGAGCGCGCGCACCGTTGGTTCGCGCATCGCTGCGGGCACCGGCCCGGGTCTCCGCACCAATGATGGAGCGTGCGATCCCTGGGGAAACTTCTGGTACGGCACTATGGATTTGCTCGAGCGCAATCCAAGCGGCCGTTTCTATCGCCTCACCGCCGAGCGTTCGACTGCCGAGATGTGGGGCGCATGCCCGATAACCAACGGCCCTGCCTTCGACATTGAGCGTAGCCTCGTGTTCTTCACAGATACGCTTGCCCGGCGCATCTATCGCGCGCCCGTCAATGAGAAGGGATTCGCCGCGCGAGCGCAGCTCTTTCACCAGTTCGATGCCGGCGAGGGCTATCCGGATGGCATGGCGGTCGACCAGCAAGGAGGCATCTGGTGCGCGCTGTGGGGCGGCCGAAAGATCGTCAGGCTGTCCGCGAGCGGTGAGATGCTGGCAAGCATCGGCATGCCGATCAGCAATCCGACCAAATGTGCGTTTGGCGGTCCAAGCGGCACGACACTCTTTATTACGACTGCGCGTAAAAATCTGAGTGCAGAACGGTTGGCCGAAGAGCCGCTCGCTGGTGGCCTGTTCGCAGTCGAGACGGATGTACGAGGCGGCGGAGTCGCGGCATTCGGCGAAAGATGAGTAGCTTCGTTGCGGCTCTGAAGCTGATCGTCGGCAACGCACGCGTACTGACCGATAGCAATGCCACGCGGCCCTACCGGACAGGATTCCGCTACGGCACGGGGGTTGTGCTGGCGGTAGTCAGCCCGCGTTCGTTGGTCGAACTATGGAGAGTCCTGCAGGCGTGCACGACGGCCAACAAGATCGTCATCGTGCAAGCTGCCAACACCGGTCTCACTGGCGGATCCACGCCGGCCGGCGATGACTACGACCGGGAGGTCGTGATCGTCAACACGATGTCCCTGGCCAAGCTTTACGTCATCGATCAGGGTCGACAAGTGATTTGCCTGCCTGGCACCACGCTGTATCAACTCGAACAGGCGCTCGAGCCTTTCGGCCGCGAGCCGCACTCGGTGATCGGGTCGTCTTGTATCGGCGCTTCGGTGCTGGGAGGGATCAGTAACAACTCTGGCGGTGCGTTGCTTCAGCGCGGCCCGGCATTCACACAAATGGCGCTGTTTGCACGAGTGACTGCGAATGGCGAGCTACAGCTCGTCAATCACCTTGGGGTGAGCTTGGGTCAGGACGCTGAGCAAATGCTGGCACGGCTGGATCGGGGCGAGTTCAACGCTGAAGATATCGAGCACGATTCGAATCGTTGGGGTTCCGACCGCGACTACGCGCGTCGCTTGCGAGAAATCGATTCCGATGTGCCGGCCCGTTTCAATGCCAACCCCGAGCGATTGTTCGAAGCCTCCGGCTGTGCCGGTAAGGTGGTGGTTTTCGCTGCGCGGCTCGATACGTTTGCAAAAGAACCCAGCACGCGTGTCTTCTACATCGGCACCCAGGATCCGGCGGAGCTCACCGATATTCGAAGGCATATGCTTTCGCGCTTTCAAAATCTGCCCGTGGCTGGCGAGTACATGCATCGCGACATGTTCGACGTCGCTGACACGTATGGCAAAGACGCCTTCTTGATCATTCATCATCTGGGTACGCGGCGATTGCCCGCCTTGATGAATCTGAAGCGACGATTCGATGACCTCGTGTCGCGTCTCGGGCTGGCAGGTTGCGGAGCCAGCGATGTCTTGCTACAGCGATTGAGCGGCCTGTTCCCGAATCATCTGCCGGTGCGAATGAGAGCCTGGCGTGATCGCTTCGAGCATCATCTGATTCTGAAGATGGCGGGCGACGGTATTCAGGAAGCGGCCGACTACTTGAGCGCCAGGTTTCCTTCGAGTACCGGAGACGTTTTCGAATGCACCGAAGAGGAGGCCGAGAAAGCCTTTCTACATCGGTTCGTGGCAGCGGGCGCGGCCATCCGGTATCGGGCCATGCATCGCCAGGAAGTGGAGGACATCGTTGCGCTCGATGTCGCGCTCAGGCGGAACGATCCGCACTGGTTCGAGGCGCCGCCGAGCGACATTCGCGACCGCATTCATCTGGCGCTGTACTACGGACACTTCTTCTGCCACGTCTTTCATCAGGACTATCTGGTGCGCAAGGGCGCGAATGCTCCGGCGCTCGAACATCGACTGTTGCGTTGGTTCGATGAGCGCGGCGCGGAGTGTCCCGCGGAACATAATGTGGGCCATCTTTATCCGGCCAAGCCCGCGCTGGCCGAGTTCTATCGAGCTCTCGATCCCTGCAACCAATTCAACCCGGGCATCGGCCAGACGTCCAAGCGCGCACGCTGGCAAACCTGATCAAGACGAGCGAACCGGCCCGATCCTGAACTCGATCGAGCAAAAAATTCTGGCTGTATTTTGAGCCGGCATCGGCGCTATCGTCGGCGCCATGGACGAAACTCTGGATGCCTGGTTCAAGCGCGAAATCCTCGTGCATGAGGCCGCGCTCGTCCGCTTCCTGAACCGCTGGCCCAATCGCAGCGAAGTCCATGACCTGCGCCAGGAAGTGTACATCCGGGTCTACGAGGCCGCTGCCCGAGCCCGACCGACGTCGTCCCCGAAAACGTTCCTGTTCCAGACGGCACGGCATTTGTTGATCGACCGCGTGCGCCGCAGCCGCATCGTTTCCATCGAAGGGGTTCCGGATTTGGACGTGGCGGGCGTCTTGGTAGACGACGTTCTGCCGGAGCGGCGAGTGCAGGCCCGGCAAGAACTCAATCTGTTGGCCCGCGCCTTCGCGCGCTTGCCGCCCAAGTGCCGCGAAGTGATGTGGTTGAGGCGTGTAGATCAGTTGTCACAAAACGAAGTCGCAACCCGCTTGGGGATCACCGAGTCGAGTGTGGAGAAGCACGTGATCAAGGGCACGCGGCTGCTGGCGGACGCGGTGTTCGGCCAAAGTGTGCGGACCGACGCTGAGCGCGAGCCGGAGGGGTTGAGTGCAGGAACCGTAGATAGAGAGAGCGAGCATGGAAAGCAGCCATGACATAGAGGTGCGAGCCGGCAGCTGGCTCGCAAAACGCGAGAGCGGCAAGTGGAGCGCCGAGGACGAGGCACGCTTCCAGCAGTGGCTCGAGGCATCCATTGCAAACCGGGTTGCGTTTCTGCGGCAGGAGGGCGCGTGGGAACACGCTTCACGCTTGCAGGCATTGAAGGGTGACAGCGCGCCGGGAACGTTGCCGTCGCCTGATAGTTGGCGACTCAGTCCGTTCGTGAGCGATGGCTCCACTCGCTCGCAGTCGCCTGATGCAAAGGCGAAAAGCATCGAATCGTCGCGCCGATGGTGGTTTCCCCGAGCTTTGGCTGCGAGTGTGCTAGTGGCCGTCGCCGCCGGCGCTCTCATCTGGCACTTCACGAGCCTGGGGCCGTACTACCGCACGCCTGTCGGTGGTCTCGCTTCGGTGCCGATGAAGGACGGTTCCAAAGTCACGCTCAACACTGACAGTGCCATACGCATGGCCGTCACCGAGACCGAGCGTAGAGTTGAACTCGAACGCGGCGAAGTCTTCTTCGAAGTCGCGAAAGATCCCAACAGGCCGTTCGTCGTCAGTGCGGGCAACAAGCGCGTCGTCGCGGTCGGCACCAAATTCTCAGTGCATCGAGTCGGCAACGATCTGCGCGTGTTCGTGACGGAAGGCAAGGTGAGGCTGGAGGAGGGTAGCTCCAGCGTTGCGCAATCTGCGACTCCCGTGCGCGGTGATAGCAATGCGATGTTGCTGGTTGCCGGAACCATCACGCGAGCGGCAGACTCCGGCGTCATCGTTCAGGAAAAGCCGCTGCCCGAAGTCGAAGACTATTTGAGCTGGCGCTTGGGCTTTCTGACCTTCCGCGATATTCCACTCGCAGAAGCCGTTGCGGAGTTCAACCGCTACAACGAGCGGCAGATTTTCATCCAAGACCGCAGCGTCGCGGAGATCCGCTTCAGCGGTAAAGTTCGGCCCACCAGCTTTGAAGGCTTCGTGCGTCTTCTCGAAGATGCGTTGCCCATCCATGCTGAACATGTGAACGACAGAATCGTGCTCACCGCGGCTCGCGCTGTCGAACAGCAATAGATTTTCGACTTGAGGACTTTCCCCGCTCGCTCGTCTCGGTACGCACCAGGCCAATCCATCAGAGCCTGACTCGGGGAGATCACATGCTGAAGACGATGCGCGTGCGTAGCACTATTGCCGCAATTCTCGCGGGCCTGGCCTTGTCCGCAAACGCGGTTGCCGATGCGGCGCGAGTTCTCCATGTGCCGGCGGGCGATCTGGTGACGGCGCTCGAAGCGCTGGCCAAACAGGCCGACATCGAACTCGTCTATCAAGCCGAACAGCTCAAGGGCATTCACACTGAAGGCGTGAATGGCAGCTACGAGCCGAAAGAAGCGGTGTTCCTGTTGCTCAAGGGCACTCATCTCGGCGTTCGCACCGATAGCGAAACCGGCGTCATGCTGGTCTCGCCGCTCAAGGATTCGCCCGCGAACGCTACTTCCCGACTGGATGCGGAGCTCGAGCTGCAAGAGATCGTCGTCACCGGTTCGCGCCTGCAGGTCCCCAGCGAAGGTGCGCTGCCGGTGAATGTTTACTCGCGCGACGCCATCGATCGCAGCGGGCAGCCTACGATCGCTACATTTCTCGCCAACCAGAGCGAGGTATCGACCAGCATCTCGGATACCACTTTCGCCGGCGGCGGGTCCAACCGCCAGTCGGGAATTCAATTGCGCGGGCTGCCAGCGGGCACGACGCTGGTGCTGCTCAACGGCCGACGGGTTCAACCGGGCTCGATCTCGACCACCGCTTCGGTGGTCGATTTGAATCAGATTCCCATGTCCATCGTCGAGCGCATCGAAGTGTTGCCGCTGGGATCCTCGGCGGTCTACGGCGGCGATGCGCTGGCCGGTGTGGTCAACATCGTGCTGAAGGATCGCCTCGATGGCGCATCGTTCGAAGTTCGTCAGGGGTACGCCGATGGCACGGATGACACGTCGGCTGCCTTCGCGGGCGGGCATACTTTTTCACGCGGCTCGTTTCTGGCGATGGCTCAATGGAGTCGCACCAGTGAGCTGCTGACGACCGAGCGGGACTTCTTCTCCAATGCCGACTATCGCTCGCTGGGCGGCACGGACACGAGAACACGCTCGTGCTCGCCCGGCACTGTCACTAGCGTCTCGGGCAACCTCAACGGCGTCGGTAGTTCGTTCGCGGCGATTCCGACGAGCGCCGCGGGCAGCTCTCCAACGCTCGCGGAGTTCGCGGCGAACGCCGGCGTCGCGAATCTATGCGGCACGTACGGAACAGCAGGAGGCGCGACGCTGATCCCGCAATCGGAAACATGGGGGGTGCATGGCGCCGGGACGTTCGACATCACGGACAGTCTGACTGCGTTCACCGAGCTGACTTACAACCATGCGGACGTCACGGCGCCGGGTCTCGCTGTCGCTCTCAGCAATGTGCTGGTGCCGGCCTCGAATGCTTTCAATCCGTTTGGCACAGATGTCCGCGTTACGACACGGCTGTCTCCCGAGAATCTGAGAGGGGGAAATGTTCGCGACAGCGATTTCGGGCGCGCGGTGCTCGGAATCAAAGGCAATCTGGCTGGCAGCTGGGACTTCGAGGTCGCTGCGGTGGCCTCTGGCGACCAGAATCGAGCCATCGATCATTTCAATACCGTGAATACCACGGCCCGGACGGCAGCACTGGCGAGCTCGGATCCCGCCACCGCTTTGAATCCGTTTACGACGGGTGTCGCTGCCAGCGATGCCGTACTCCGGTCGATCTGGACAGACTCACGCGCCAGCACTCGCGGCAACCGGCAGATGTATACGGCGGTCGTTCGAGGACCTCTGTTCGATTTGCCGGCGGGTGCTTTGCAGGTCGCGGCCGGCGCCGAGTATCTCGACGAAGACCTGATGTTTCGAACCCTCACTTCTTTCCTGGACAAAAGCCGCAGCTCGCGCGCGGCCTTCGGTGAAGCTCGCCTGCCGGTGTGGTCAGGGACCAACTCGGCAGGCGTCGCATTCGATCGGTTGGCGCTTTCCGCGGCTGCGCGAATCGATGATTACAGCGACGTCGGCAAGGCCGATACGCATCAAGCCGGCCTCGAGTTCAGACCGCGCGAAGACTTGCTGATGCGTGCTGCTCTGGCAACTTCGTTTCGGCCGCCCGGACTGCTGCAGCAGGGACTGGGAGTCACGACGATCTCCATCGATCTGTTTGGAATGACCGACCCCGCACGGGGCGGCGAGGCGGTGACGGGCGGCTTGATCCGCACCGGGCCCAATCCGAACCTCGCGCCGGAAGACGGCGAAGGCACTGTGTTTGGCATCGAGTGGTCGCCGAAGAACATCGAGGGGCTGCGCTTGTCGGTCAACGCGTGGGAGCTGGATATCAAGAACTACATCCTGCGCATGGATCCGCAGAGTGTGGTCAACAACGAAAGTTTGTTTCCTGGATTCGTGACGCGCGAGCCGAGCTCCGACGGGCTGCCCGGGCGCATCACCAGCGTGCTCTATAGCTACGTCAACTTCGGCAGACTGAATGTTTCGGGCCTCGATTGGCGCGCGATGTATAGCCGGAGCACACCCATCGGCGAGGCGAGCTTCGGACTGAATGCGTCGCAGACGATCGACTACGATGTGACGATCGCTCCCGGCTCAGCCAGCGAGGATCGTCTCGGCCACCGCAACATCGACGCCTGGGCGCCGGAGTGGAAGGGCAACGTCTCGCTGGGTCTATCGAATCCGGGCTGGACGATCGGCTTCAATGGTAGATATCTCGGACACTATCGTGACGCCAGTACGCCCCGCGCGCTAGGAAACATCTGGACTCTCGATGCGACCGGCAGCATATCGCTGAGATCGTTGGCCGGCCTCGTGGGAGCCAGTGACGGTCGCCTGATGTTGAGCGTCGTCAACATCACAGACAAGTTGCCGCAGTTCGTGAACGTCGCGCCTTACTTCGATCTTACCGAGGGCAGCTGGCGCGGAAGATATGTGAGCGCGCGCGTGTCCTTCGACTGGTAGCACCTTCCATGAACAAGATATCTTCTTTTGCACGCGGCGCCTGCTTGCTGCTGGCATTGCCGATACTGAGTGCCATGCCTGCGGTTGCGTCGGTGAAGTTACCGACGCTGACTCCGGAACGACTCGTCGCTGAGAAGTCGCTCGACGTATCGGGGTTGCAGTGGACGGATGCTTCTCATATTGCCGCCAATGTGAAGGTGGGCGATGAGGCCACGCAGCGCTCGTGGACATTGAGCGGCGGTTCATCGCGCGTGCTCGCCGTTGGGGAGGGACGAAACTCTCCTGACGGAACACGGAATGTTTCTCGCGAGCAGGAGGAATGGGTAGTACGAGAGACGCAAGGGGCGCGGAGGGTTTTGGCTCGCGTGCCCGCGGAGTACGGCAACAGTATGTTGGGTCGCATGGCTTGGTCGCGCGACTCGCGACGAATCGTGCTGATTCAGGAAACGCGGGCAAAACCTGCTCCGTTGGATACGGTTTCGGCCGATGATGGCGTTCGTTATGTCGATGTCGGTGCGCAGGCGGACGCGCGTGATGCGGCGGGCGCCTTCAGTAGCGTGATGACGATCATCGACGTCGATAGCCCCGAGCCGCCGCGTCGATTGCCGTTTGCAGGGCGGCTCGAAGCGGTGGAATGGGGCGCCCAAAACGATCTCTACTACGTGGCACAGCCGCTCTGGAACACCGATGGCGCGCCTCTGGAAACCGTCGTGCGCGTGCTGAAAGACGGCAAATCACAGGATGTGTTTCGCGTCGGCGGCATCATGAACGGCATTGGGCCGAGCATCTCGCCCGATGGCCGGTGGCTGTCGGTGGTCTGCGATATCGATTCGCAGAGGTGGGACGACTTCACCAGTCTGCTGGTCGTCGAGCTGGCCACGGGCCAGGTGCGGCGACTCACCCGTACCCAATATGTCGGCGGCCAGAGTGTGCGCTGGGGACCCGATTCACGCCGGCTCTACTATCTCACTCGCGATGGCGGCCGGACGCAGATCAATAGCGTCGATCTCGACGGCAATTCGCTCGCGCTGACCGAATCGCCGACCTACAAGCGAGAGCTGCAACTGTCGCCCGATGGCAGGCGACTGGCGTATGTGGCCAGAGACGGCCTCGGGCGTGTCGAACTGCGCACGCTGGCTGTCGCGACGAAACAGGATACTCGCGTCGCGCTGCTGGACGACCCGACGGTGCGTTACCAGTTGGGACGTTTCGAGCGCGTGAAGTTTCCAACGCCCGATGGCGTGCAGATTGCCGCGTGGGTCATCTATCCCCCGGACTTCGATGCCAGCAAAAAGTACCCGCTGTACGTGGACGTGCATGGCGGCGGTCCCGGAAGCTTTCTATATTTGTTCGGACCCATCAGTGCCGTGACCACCGGTAGTCCGCTGGAGTGGCACACCTGGGCCGCCAAAGGGTATGTGGTCTTCGTACCGGATTACCGCTCTTCCGGCGAGTACGGTCCCGGGGTCGCTGCCGCTCGTCATCGTCAGCGCAACGGAGATTTTGGCGGCATCGAAGCGGATATGCGCGATGTCGACGCCGGCGTGGAGTGGCTGTCGAAGCATCCTTACATCGATGCCTCTCGAATCGGCGTGCTCGGCTCGAGCGCCGGCGGAGCTCGAGTCAATCTGCTCCTGACTCGCAGCACACGCTATCGCGCTGGCATCATCCACGATCAGATCGGTGCGGGGGTTCTGCCGGATTTCATTGGCAGCTTGACCGGCTCCAGAACCGGGACCACCGCGTCAAGAATGTTCTGGGAGACCCACGTCGGCAAGCTCGCGGATCGTCCGGAGACCTATCTCGGAGGATTTCTTTTCGACGGCTACAAGAGCAAGACACCGACGCTCATCCTCGTCGGAGGTGACCGCAGTCGATCCCTGTGGCCGGGGCTCGACCCACTATCCGCCGAGGCGCTGTTCTCCATCCTTCGGCTCAATCGCGTGCCGTCGCGAATGCTTCGATATTCAGACGATGGGCATGGCTTCATGACGCCGGCCTCTGCTCGCCATGCTTTCGGTCAGATCGAGGCGTGGCTTGCGGAGCAGATGGATATAGCGACTGATGCCAGTGGGGTGGTTTTGTTTGATGCGAAGGGGCGCGTTCAGCCGCGCGCCGGGCTCGAAGTCGCTGCCGATCGCAGCTAATTTCATCCCGCGCGCATGCGTAGAATCGTCGGAATATCGATTTCGCCGCC
The DNA here is from genome assembly GCF_016790065.1 of Steroidobacter sp. Taxonomy (GTDB): domain Bacteria; phylum Pseudomonadota; class Gammaproteobacteria; order Steroidobacterales; family Steroidobacteraceae; genus Steroidobacter. The sequence continues at coordinate 317 of NZ_JAEUPY010000471.1, read as the reverse complement.
GTACTCGGTCAACTCCACGTTGCCGCTCTCGACGGCGTACATCGCCATGCGATCCGCCAATTCGTTGCCTTCCGTACCCACGTGCGCGGCGACGTGACTCAAGTGCACTTCGGATTGGATGCGGCCGTAAACCTCGTAGGCCGCTTGAATGATTTCGAGGTTCTTGATCTCGCCGTCGGCCTTGCGCCAGCCCTTCTTTTCCCAACCCGCGGCCCACTTCGAGATGCAGTTGATCGCGTAGGTGGAATCGCAAAGGATCTGCACCGTCAAGCCGTCGTCGATGGCGGTTTCCGCCATGGTCAACGCGCGATGCAACG
>NZ_JAEUPY010000464.1 GCF_016790065.1 Steroidobacter sp. | reverse complement strand
CAACATCATCGGTCTAATCGCGAAGTGCGCTGGCCTTGATGGCGCGCCCCACCGTCACCGGAATCACATGATTGCGCTTGTTCAAGAACTCGTGTGACAGCAGCACCGTACGCATGCGCGGATGAAGCAGGCCGAGTGTTTGAAAGATGGAGCTGTTACCGCCGCCGAAATACATCGGTACCACCGGGCAGCCGCACATTCGCAGAAAGCGAGCTGCTTGCGAGCTCCATGGTGGATCGCAAACTCGTCCCGCCGACAAATGCAAATGCGACACCGCGCCGGCAGGAAACAACACGATCGAGCCGCCGTCCTGGACATGTCGCAGTGCTGCTCGCAAGCCGCGGCCATTGGTTTTAGCCGCTCGCGGGCCGCCGAATGCGTCGACGGGAATAATGACGTCGCGCAGTTCGGGAATCCGTTGCAACAGCTGGTTGCCGATGAGCTTGCTGTCCGGTCGCAGGCTCAACATCAATTGGATCAGATACAGGCCTTCGAGCCCGCCATAAGGATGATTGGCCACGACGGCCAGCGGCCCGTGGCGGGGAATTGATTCCAGGCGGGCAGCATCGAGTTCGAAACGAACTTGCAATATTTCGAGTGCGGCTTGGGCGAACGGGCCGGGGGCCAGGTCGCGACCGGCGAGCTGGCGATGGATATTCGCGAGCCGTTGTAACGCCAGCGCGCGTTCGGCAACGTTGAGAATCAGCGGACCGACCGCGGGCACGCGCAATAGCGGCCCGGTGAGTTCGAACGGAGACGCAGTGGTCGGCATCGCGGACTCAAGCTCACGCCTGGGATGCCGCGTAACTTAGTAGCTCAAGATGACAATCGCGTTGCGCCTGCGTCACGTCCGTGAGTCACGTGATTACCTAGCGGCAGGCCGCCGCCACCGCCATCGCTCAAGCTGGTCATGGTCACGCGCAGATCGGCGTAAGTTTTCACTAGCGAACGACGCACAGCATCCACATTGGTGCTCATCAGCTCGGCGATTTCGTTATGTTTCTTGCCTTCCTTGAAATAGCGCAGGATTTGATAGTCGCGATCCGGCAGTTCCTGCAAATAGTGTTCGATGGCAGCTTCTTCGACCGGCCGCACATGAAAACCGAGTTTGGATAGTTCGCGAACGGCGCGATCGATGATGGGTCGCGCATCGATGACATCTGCATCGGCTGAGGACAACTTACGAAGATCGGCCGCGGTTCGATCGAGGATCCGACTCACCGAGTCCGATGGTAATCCCAGATCGTGCGCCAGTTTGGCGCCAGCCATGGCTTGTGCGTTACGCGGCCAACCGATGCGGTCCAGCCAATGACGAATTGCGCGACGCAGCGATGTGATCTCTTGTTGGAATGCCTGCATCATTATGGGTGCTTCTGGCTACCGAGTCCGTCGTTGGACCCTTTACCAGGCTCACTTGAGCCCGCGCTGGAGAACGCCAGCGCGCAGGCTAGATGATTTCGGCAGTAACTCTCAATAAGGGGCGGAGGCGAGCGCGCCGCTCAGAGTTGGCTGAAGTGTCGTAAGCAGCGATGTTTGTTCGCTGTGAAGCGTTGTAGGTGCGGATCGAATAGAAACAAATGATTTCCGTGGGGGTCACAGCGACGGCTGCGCGCCTCGCATCAGAAACACCGGTTGATTGGCTGATAGCGAGGACACGCTGATCCACTGCCAGGCATCGATGCTGTCAGGCACTTTGGCGCGGGCGGCGTCGATCAACGCACAGCCGCTGGCGTGATGACTGACACTTTGTGCTGCGGCATCGGCGGAAGGAAACGAACCGACGAAGTCGTCGTTGAGCCACAGCTCGCAGCTCATGGTGCTATCGGCGGCAGCTCGAATGGTCAACGTTCCTGCCGGGATGGCTGTGGCGTACATACGATTCTCCGTCCGCGGGTTCCGAATGCCGACCATAAGCCTCATTCGGACCAATTTACAATCGGATTTCCGTAGGACGATGGCGACAGTGGCCACGAGCGCTTGAGATTACGCGGGCTTAGGCGAACGATGCGCGGCTGTATCTCAAGTCCAGCCGCCGCCTCTGAAGTCGCTGTACACGCGCCATTCACTGGGAATGACGCGCCGGTGACGTTACTTCTTACCGTTCTTGCCCTTGGTGGGCTCGTCTTTGGCTTCTTCGGTCAGGCTCTTGTCGAGCTCCGGCAGCACCGGCAGATCCTTCTCGTCGGTCAGCAACGGCTTGAGCTGTTCGTGCAGCTTGCTGGCCAGCGTATGCGTGTCGGTGTACGCGGTGAGCAGCTTGGCGTTCTTGTCGTTCGCCTTGGTGAGCTGTTCGTCGGTCTGCTGCTTTTCCTTGCGCAGCGTGCCCATGTTGGTCTCGGCCTGACGGCGGCCATCGGCCTCGTCCTGCTTCTCCTTGCGCAGCGCCTTGAGCTTCTTCACCACGTTTTCGGGTGTGTCGGCGAGCGCGGCATTGATGGCTTTGACGGTCTTGTCCTTCTCCAGCACCACAGCCTTCATCTGCTGCATTTCTTTGGTGAAGTTGGTGCGTTCGATTTCGATCTGGCGCGTGGCACTTTCCTGCGCGACGCGGATGTCCTGCGAAGCGGCTTCGGCCACAGTGCGGGCCTTCTCGGCCAGCTGCAGCTTCTTTTCCATCTCGGCGATGGCCTGTTTGGCTTCCTGGCGCGCCACTGCGACGCTCGAGTCGGCTTCGGCAATCTTCTTGATGACTGCGTCAAGCGCTACTTTGAGTTCATCCTGAGAGCAGTTGGGATCCAGCTTCAAGGCGTCGGTCGCAGACCGCATCAAAATCTGCTTGCTGATCGCAAGCTCTTTCCAAACTTTCAACTGCAGCTCAAGTTGCGCTTGTTCCACATTCACTTCCTGGGGTTGGTTACGGGGGGTAGACAAAAGGTTAGCTCGCCAATGAGGCCGATCGGTCAATCTGGGCTGATCAGGCAGAGGGAATTTTCGGGGCGCGGATTGTATGCCAAAACGAGGCCGCTGGGACGACCCATGAGGCGGGTTTCACCGCGGATTCGACTCAATTTGTTACTGGATCGGCACTCAATTCGCTCGCGCCGGCGGCTCCGGATGTGTCCGGAGGGCTTCTGGGCGCCGCCTGGAGATGGGGCTGGCCCTGGAAAATCCAAGGCTTAGGCCAAAAAAGTCTGGCGAATAGTACCCTGCCGACCGGGCCTTTGGCCAGCTGCATGTTGCTGAGTCGGGGGCGAGACAAATCCTCACGCGGTGAGCGCTCCGGCGATCTGAACCCGGTTCCGACCTGACCTTTTGGCGTCGTAGACCGCTTCGTCCGCGCGAGCGATCAGGTGTTCGCCCCAAACGCCGAGGGTGTCGCTGGTGGCCACGCCGATGCTGCAAGTCACCCGGATCGGCTCGCCGAAGCCCTCGACACGCACGTCAGCGACCCGATTGCGGATGCGCTCGGCGATGGGGCCCGCGGAGGAAACGTCGGCGCTGCTCAGGATGACCACGAATTCTTCGCCGCCATACCGACCGATGACATCTGACTGACGCAGCTCGGCATGAATGGGGTCGATGATGGCTTTCAAACAGGCATCGCCGGCCTGATGGCCACGGGTGTCGTTGATCTCCTTGAAGTGGTCCAAGTCGATGAACAACAGCGAAACCGGCAGGCCGCGTGCTCGTGCCCGCAGGCAGGCGGCTTCCAGGCGCTCCTGGAACGAGCGGCGATTCAATACGCCGGTGAGCGGATCGGTCTGGGCACGACGTTCAGCTTCCGACAGCGCGAGTCGCTGATCCCGCAGCCGGTCAGCGACGCCCAAGGCGATCAGCACGGCCGCAGCGACCATCGACAAGGGCAGGCCGTAGTACAGCAAGCCTTCGGCACCCTCCGGGTCGGTGAACAACAACCGAATGGCCGTGGCGATGGTGAAGCCTTCGAGCAAGCCCCAGGCAATCAAAAACCAGCCGGCCGCGCGGTTGTCTCGCTGCCAGGCGAGGAACGCGACCACCAGTGTGAAAATGGCCGCGCCCAGGAAGACTAGATTGC
>NZ_JAEUPY010000455.1 GCF_016790065.1 Steroidobacter sp. | reverse complement strand
GCACTTGAAGGAGCTGAATCAAAAGCCCTGGATCGTGGCGGCGCTGATCAGCTGGGGCATCGCGTTATTCGAATATCTGCTGCAGGTCCCGGCCAACCGCATCGGTTACACCGTGCTCAGCCTGCCGCAGCTGAAGATCCTGCAGGAAGTCATCACGCTCACCGTGTTCGTGCCGTTCGTGATGTTGTACATGCGCCAGCCGCTCAAGCTGGACTACCTGTGGGCGGCGCTGTGTATGCTGGGCGCGGTTTATTTCGTATTTCGAAAATGAGCACTGCCATTCATCGCCTGGTCGAGAACTGCCGTCGCGGCGACGATCCGTCCGTGGTCGCACGTCTGCGCTCGGGTTGGGCGGTGATGGGGCAGCGGCAAGTGCTGGCAGGTTACTGCCTGCTGTTACCGGATCCGGTGGTTCCGCATCTGAATGCGCTGGCGAGTGCCGAGCGCGATCTGTTCCTCTCGGAGCTCGGCCTGCTGGGCGAGGCGGTGCTGGCGGCGACCGGCGCTCTGCGCATCAACTACGCCATCTTCGGCAACGTCGAGCCGGCCCTACACGCCCACGTGCATCCTCGCTTCACCGATGAGCCGGTGGCCATGCGCACCAACAACCCGTGGGGCTACGACTGGCAGCAGGCGCCGGCGTTCGACGCACAGGTGCACGGGCCGCTGCGTGACTTAATTCGACAGCAGTTGTTACGACTGGCGCACACTGTCGCCAGTTAGTAACGACTGCGGGTTTACAGCTAGGGGCTGCGAGGTAAACTGCCGCTCTTGGGGCATGCGATCGGGTGCGCTGCTCGGAAGCATTCAGGAAGAGTGAGTCGCTCGATATGCGGGTCAAGTCGAGCCTAGCTAGTTACGTCGCAGAACAACTCGCCCCGCTCGGGCGGAGCTCCAGTCGTGCGATTTTCGGCGGCGTCGGTGTCTTCATCGACGAGCGGCTGCTGGCTATCGTGATGGGCGAGAAGCTCTATCTACACACCGACAAGAGCAATCTCGACGATTACGTCGCGCGCGGCATGCCGCAGTTCAAGCCGTATCCGAACGCGTTCGATCTCACTACGGATCACCACGAGGTGCCGCAGGAGGTCGTCAATGACCCCGATCAGCTGCGAGTCTGGGGCGAGCGGGCGCTCAACGCCGCCATCGAATCGGCTCGCGCCAAGCAGATGGCCGGCATCGAGCGTTCGCGACACATGAAGCAGGCCAAGAAGCGCGACAAGGCCAAAAAGTAACCTGAGTTAAGTTGCGAAGCTGCGGCTCGCGCCTCAGCTTCGGGTCAGCGCCACCAAGGCCGACAGCGACATCACCGGCGCCGAGCACGTCATGCCTCGGCACACATAGGCCGCGGTTTCCGCCAGAACTTTCTTATCCGCGATTGCGGCGGGCAGTGCCGTCGCGTCGCTTGGCACCGCGAACACCAGGCGCCGTGGCGAATAGACCTTTGCCAGTTCGTCGCGCCAGTGATCCGTATCCTTGCTCGGGCCGCGCACGATGACGATTTCGGGCGGGTCGAGATGCTCTTCCAATGCGATCAGCAGGGCTGTGTGCGCGTGTGGGTAGTGCTGCAAGGCAGGCCAAGCGGCTCGTAGCGTCTTGGCCGTCGCCTCCAGATAACGCGTGTCGCCCAACAACAACCCGAGCCGGGTGAGTGCCTGCGCGGCGATGGCATTGCCGGCCGGCACGGCTTCGTCACTGAACGAACGCGACCGATGCATCAGCTGTTCGTGATCGTCGGCGGTGAAATAGAAGCCGCCCGAGTCGGCATCCTCGAAATGGCTCAGCAGGGCATTGGCCAACTCGGTGGCGAAGTGCAGATCGGCGCTGCGCCAGCGGGTTTGCAGCAGTTCCAGCAAACCGTCCAGCAAGAACGCGTAGTCGTCCAGATAGGCGGGGAAACGTGCGCGCCCATCTTTGTAAGCGGCCAGTAAGCGACCGTCGCGCCAGCAATGCTGGCGAATGAAGTCGACGGCATTACATGCGGCATCGGCGAGGTTGGCTCGTCCGAGCGCGCGGGCGGCGACTGCGAGACCGCCGATGGCGAGTCCGTTCCAAGACGTGAGCACTTTGTCGTCGCGGCCCGGCCAAATACGACGATTGCGAACGTCGAGCAGAATGCCGCGCGCACGAGCCAGCCGTTGCTCCACTTCCGCCGCGCTGATGTGCAGCTCCTCGGCGATGTCGTCCTCGGAGCGGAACACATGCAGATGCCAGGCTTCGCCTTCGAAGTTCGCGTCCCGGTCGAGGCCGAAGCGTCGCGTGAACACGGCGTGGTCGTCGGCATCGAGCAGGTCCGACACTTCTTCGGGCTGCCACACGTAGAACTTGCCTTCGTGACCTTCGGAATCGGCATCGAGTGCCGAGCGAAAACCGCCTTCGCTGGCCAGCAGGTCGCGAATCATCCAATCCGCAGTCTCGGCAGCAATGCGCTTGAACAGCGGCTCGCCGGTGGCCAACGCCGCGTTCGCGTAGTTACGCAACAGCTGGCCGTTGTCGTACAGCATCTTTTCGAAGTGCGGGATCATCCAATACTGATCGACGCTATAGCGCGCGAAGCCGCCACCGAGCTGATCGAAGAGGCCGCCGTCGGCCATGCGCTTCAGCGTCAGCGTCGCCATGTACAGCGAATGCAGATCCGGTTCTTCCTGGCCGGCCGTGGCGCGCCAGCGTCGCAACAGGAATTCGATGTTGGCGGGATGCGGGAATTTCGGCGCGCCGCCAAAGCCACCGAAGTCGCCGTCGAAGGCGGCGGCCAACTGCTCGCGCGCGGCATGGGTCGGCGCGGCTGTTAACGGTGTGTCACCGGAAGCGGGCGGCGAATTCAGCTGATCGAACGCCTGCTGTAGGGCGGCGCTCTGTTGCACGATGTCCTCGCTCCGCTCGCGATAGAACTGGGCCACCCGCTGTAACAAGTCGGTGAACGCGGGCAGACCGTGGCGCGCTTCGTTGGGAAAATAAGTGCCGCCAAAAAACGGGCGCTGATCCCGGGGCGCAAGAAACATCGTCAGCGGCCAGCCGCCGCCGCGCTGGGTCAGCATCTGTTGCGCGATTTGATAAATACGATCCAGGTCTGGGCGCTCTTCGCGGTCCACCTTGATGTTGACGAACAGCTCGTTCATCACCGCCGCGCTGGCCGGGTCTTCGAACGACTCGTGCGCCATCACGTGGCACCAATGACAGGCGGAATAGCCGATCGACAACAAAATCGGCTTGTTTTCGCGCTGGGCCAGCGCCAGGGCCTCCGGGCCCCAGGGGTACCAATCGACCGGATTGGCCGCGTGTTGCAGCAGGTAGGGACTGGTCTCGCCGGCGAGCCGATTCACAGGTCCATTCACAGGGCGGTTGCGACTTGAGGATTCGTGCATAGAATGCGCCCACTTTAAATGAACACCGTTACCGAAACACCGAATTCACCCCCCTCGTCGCGGGCCGACCTCCCTGAGTTGCGCTTGAAGCGCGGCGAGGATCGTCGTCTGGCCGCCGGCCATTTGTGGGTGTTTTCCAACGAAGTGGACACCGCACGCACCCCGCTGACGGCTTTTCAGCCGGGCGCGTTGTGCCGTGTGGTTTCCGATCGCGACAAATTCCTGGGCTACGCCTATGTGAATCCGCACTCACTGATCAGCGCGCGCATCCTGGGGCGCAATTCGGCGTACCTGCCGGACAAGTCGCTGATCGTGCATCGCCTGCAAGTGGCGCAATCGCTGCGCCGTTCGTTGTATGAAAAGCCGTTCTATCGGCTGGTGTACGGCGAGTCCGATGGTTTGCCGGGCCTGGTGCTGGATCGCTTCGGCGACGTGGTGGTCGGCCAGATTGCCACCGCCGGTATGGAAGCGTTGCGCCCGCAGATCGAAGCGGCCG
>NZ_JAEUPY010000423.1 GCF_016790065.1 Steroidobacter sp. | reverse complement strand
CATAAAACGACATGGATGTCGTTTTCTGAGCGCCACATGGACGTGAAGCAACGGCCCCGCTACGCGGGGCGAAGGGCTATGCGCGTCGCCGGCGAGGAGGATCCCCCCGGCACACTCTGCCAGCCACCGACGCTCTTATCCGACAGCGCCGTAAGCCAACCGCAGCGCCTCAATCACATCTCCAATCTGCAGCGCCCAGTAAACAACGCTGGCAAACAAAAGCGCACCCGACACAGCCAGAGCGATCCACTCTCGAGTAGAAGTAACAACAGTGTTCATAGACTACTTGTCAGCATCATCCGAGCCATCCTTGGGCGCTCCCGTCCCCGACGACCCCATGAACAGCTTCCGGCCATCAGGAAACGTCACATCACGCCCATTCGCTCGGCACTTCGGTTTGCATAGCGCGTCTTTCGACTGATAACCGCGTACCACAATCTCCGTGCCGATCTTCAGGGAGTCCTTAGTGATGCCTCGTCGGAGCAGCGTATTAGGTGTGCCACCTTCAACCATCCACGCCTCAATCGTGCCGTCCGGCTTCTTGTGGTCGATGTGGATCCACGCATGTGGATTGATCCACTCGATGCGTGTCACGTTGCCTCGCAGGTTCACGGGGCGATTGGCGTCGAATTCGGCGGCGAAGGCGTGGTGGGCGAGGGCGGCGGCGCTGCCTAGCAAGGTGCTAACAACCGCAGCACCGGCGGCGATAAAAAATTGAGTTCGCATGATTCTGTCCTTCAAAAAAGCGCAGCAGCCTACTGCTTCGCCGGAGGCGCAGCGCCTTCGGCGGCGGGCTTCTTGCGCAGGTGGCCGTACATCAGCTCTTCGACGAACTCCACACATTTGAATTGCATCAACTGAGCATTGGCTTCGACGCGGCGATACAACGGCATGGCGATCCGCCACGGCCGGGTGAAAGTCTCCGGGTCCTCGAGGGTGGCTTCATACCACAGGTGGTCCGGGCCGCGCTGAGTGTAGCGCTCGGTGACTTTCAGTTTGTCGCTGTGATGATTGCCGGCGCGATCGAACCAGGTTTGATCGTTGAAGCCGGTGACTTCGACGACCAGCGTGTCGCCGTCCCACTTGCCCACGGACTGACCCATCCAGGAGTCGGCTGGCGGCGGGCCGGGATCTTTCAAATAAACATTGCGGACTGCGCCGGCGTATTCATACGCCAGGAACAGCTGCGAATTGCTTTGGAAGATCTGAAACGGATACGGCATGTAAGTAGCTCGGGGCACGCCCGGCAAATAACACTTCACTTCCGGATCGAGCTCGAGCCAGTTCTGTTGATTCTCTTTTCTTTTGGCGAGCGCCGCCGGCGTATAGGGAATCGCGTCGCCATCGATGACGCCGAGGCCGGCGGGGACAGAGCCGATGGCGCCGAGCGCCACGACCTGCGGTGCAGGCACGGGAACGAATTGACCGGGCACCATTGCCATCGCGGCACGCGCGGCGTGCGGTTCCAAATCGTAGTTGGCGGAGTTCAGCGCTTGCCAGATGCCGTTCAGATCCGGCTTGCCGTCCTTGGTGCGCGGGCCTTTAGCAGGCTGCGCCGCGACCGCGATGGAAACAACGCATGCGGCCAGCGTCGTTACGATCGCGCGCGTCAATACGCTTGTCATTAAGTGAGTCTCCCCCGGTGGTGCGAGGGATAAAACAATGCGCGCCAGGGGTGTGTCAATGAACGCCGTGTCAAGAAAAATCGGCGCCGGAGGCGGCGCCGATCACAGCCAATATTCTGCTGTGCGCGACGTTAGCGCACGCTGAATGCGTAGACGGTTTTGCTGTTGTACTCCTCACCCGGGCGCAGCACCGTGCTGGGAAATTCCGGCTGATTCGGCGAGTCGGGATAGTGCTGGGTTTCCAGCGCAAAGCCGCTGTGCTTGGCGTACGGCTTGCCGGACTTCGCCGCCAGCGTGTCGTCCAAGAAGTTGCCGGAGTAGAACTGCACGCCCGGTTCGGTGGTGAACACTTCCATCACGCGTCGTGACGTCGCTTCCGAGACGCGCGCCGCCAAGGTCAATCCTGGCTCTTTGCGTTTGATCACGAAGTTGTGGTCGATGCCTTTGCCGAATTTGATTTGTTCATCATCGGCATTGACGCGGTCGCCCAGCTTCACCTTGTTACGGAAGTCGAACGGCGTATCGGTGACCGACTCCACCTTGCCGGTGGGAATGAGCAGTTTATTGACCGGCGTATATTCGTTCGCATAGATCGTGAACTCGTGACCGAGCACGTCGCCGTTGCCGTCGCCGGCCAGATTGAAGTACGCGTGCTGCGTCAGATTGACCACGGTCGGCTTGTCGGTGGTGGCGTGATACTCGAACGACAATTCGTTCTTGTCGGTGAGCGTATAAGTCACGCGCGTTTGTAAGTTACCGGGGAAGCCTTCCTCGCCGTCCTTGCTGGCGTAGGTGAAGATCACGCCCACCGAATCTTCTTTCTCGAACGGTTCGGCCTGCCACACGACTTTGTCGAAACCTTTCAAGCCGCCGTGCAAGGTGTTGGGGCCGTCGTTCTTGGGCAGCTTGTAAGTCTGATCGTCGATCTTGAACTGACCCTTGGCGATGCGGTTGCCGTAGCGGCCGATGATGGCGCCGAAGTACGGCGGATTCTTCACATAGTCGTCGAACGACTTCAGGCCCAGCGTGATATCGCCGACCTTGCCGTCGCCGTCCGGCACCAGCAGCGCGGTGATGATGCCGCCGTAGTTGCTGGCGCGAACTTCCATGCCGTTGGCATTGACGAAGGTGTACAGGTCGACGGCGGTGCCGTCGGGCAAGGTGCCGAAGGCGGCCTTGCTGATAGTGTTCTTGGAGAGTTCCTGCGGCGTCGGCGGGGCCTTGGGCGGGGCCGGCGGCGGCGGTTTGCTACAGCCGATCAGGCTGCCGGCGAGCAGTGCGCACGCCAGCCACTGAGCGGTGCTGCGGTGGATGCGACCAAGACTCGAGCGCTCATTCTTCATATGTGATCCCCCGACGTTGACGACCAAAGACTCGCGGACGCAATGGTGTGCGACGGGACAAGGCGAGACATTCGCAGTCGATCCCGGGCGCGAGGCGCTCGGGGGCGGAACGTATCCTTGTCCGGCCGCGCGAAACTTATTTGTACTTGGCGAACTCTTCGCGGGTCAGCTCGCCGTCCTTGTTGCTGTCCAGGCTCTTGAAGGCCACGAACAGCGCGTCGTCGTTGGACGCTTCACTGAGGCTGATTTTGCCGTCGCCGTTCTTGTCCAAGGATTCGAAGCTGGGCTTGGCCTGTGCCAGCGCGCTGCCGGCCGCCAGGATGCCGAGGCTGGCCAGTACTGCGGGCACGGTCATGCGAGAGAATCGGGTCATGGTGCTTCCTTCGGTAACCAGCAATGAAATGGCGCGGCGGCGACAAGGTTCCGGCCAGCGGTTCATGCATCTTACTCCCGTGCCCGGCCGGGCTCATAATAGGCCCGGTCAAATAGGCACGGCCAAGGAGCTGTCCGGATGGCCGACCCCGTCACCACCGCCCATCGTGAGCACATCGAAGCGCGAGTCCTGAGCGAACAGGTCGCTTTGATGTGCCGTCTCACCACCTCGCCGCTGACCGCCAGCGTGGTGGTCGGCGCCATGATGGTCTGGCTGACCGTGGAGGACCATGGCCTGACCGGCGCTCTGAGCTGGTATGTGGCCTTGCTGTTCGTGCTGTTGCTCCGCTGGCAGATTGCCTCGTCATATTTGCGTCGGCCGCGCGACCTGAACGACACCAAGCGCTGGCGGGCCGCGATGATGGCGGGCGCGGTGCTCGGTGGCGCGGTTTGGTCCATCGCCGGTTCGTTGCTGTTACCGCACGACCCGACGCGGGAAATCGTGATGTCCGTGTTCTTCATCGGCGCGACCGCGTCGGGCTTGGGCTCGCAGGCGCCGGTTCGATATGCGTACGCCTGTCTGTTGCTGCCGTTCGTGCTGCCCTACATCGCCACACAGCTGTGGATGGGGGGCGATCGAGTCATGGTGGCGCTCGGCTTCATGATCTATATCCCGGTGGTGCTGGTGATCGCTGCTCGCCAGACCGACTCGATCGAGCGACAGATCCGGCTGGCCATCGAGAACGAGTCGTTGGCCGAGGAGCTGCGGCAGGAACGCGACCGGGCCAACCAGGCCAATCAGGAGTTGGAAGTGCAGCTGGCCGAGCAGAAGCGCTACACCCAACAGATCCGGGATCTGAACATCGAACTGGAACGCCAGGCGCACGAGCTGCGCACCGCGAACAGCGATCTGGAAGGGTTTTCATATTCGGTGTCGCATGACTTGCGTGCGCCGTTGCGAGCCATCGATGGCTTTTCGCAGCTGCTCATGGACGAGAAGAGCAAGACGCTGGCCGCCGAAACGCGTCATTACTTGCAACGCATTCGCGCCAACGTCGGGCACATGTCCTCGCTCATCGACGATCTGCTGGAATTCGCACGCTGCGGCCGGCAATCGTTGGAGTTCGGCCGCGTCGACATGGAGCAGCTGGCGCACACCGCTGCCGAACAAGCTCGCGCCGTGCGTTTGAACGAAGCGGTCATGCCGGTGATCGAAATCGCCGGGTTGCCGATAGCGCGTGGCGATGAAGGGCTGATCCGGCAGGTGTGGATGAATCTGCTCGACAACGCGGTGAAGTACACGAGCAAGGTCGAGAGTCCGCACATCACCGTCTCCGGGCGCGAAGACGATGAGCGGTTGGTCTATGAGATTCGCGATAATGGCGTGGGCTTCGACAGTTCCTTCAGCTCCAATTTGTTCGGCGTGTTTCGTCGCTTGCACGGCGCACGCGAATATCCAGGGTCGGGCGTCGGTCTGGCCATCGTGAAACGAATCGTTACGCGCCACGGCGGTGAAGTCTGGGCGCACGCCGAGCCCAATAAAGGTGCGACCTTCAGCTTCTCGTTGCCGAAGCCGGTGCTTCGCGCGGTGGGCTGAGTGCGCGTCGCGCAGGTGTAGTCATGAGTACCGAATTGAATACAGAATTTGTCGAGAGCATCGAGCTCAAGATTGCCTATCTGGAACGCGCCAACAACGATTTGAGCGAAGTCGTGTATCGGCAGCAGCAACAGATCGATGCGCTGCGCGTCGAGCTCGCCGCGTTGACCGGCAAGATGGAAGCAGCGATCTCCGAGCAGCAGACGGTCTACACGCCCGAGCAGGAACGCCCGCCCCATTATTGACCAGCCAGTCGGTCGGCAATTTTTATACGGTCGCTGTCAGCGGCTGCGATTGATCACTCATCGCTGGTACCATCGCGGCCATGTTTCAGCGAATCCTAAGAGTCGTTTGCATGGGTGTGTCGTTGGTCGGCGCGTCAGTGGCGTTGGCTCAGCAATCCGTGCCCACGCCAGCCGATGTGTACGGTGAGTTGTTCGAGCAAGTGCAGCTCAACGCCGTGTATCCGGACAGCAAGTCCTTCGTCGACGCCTTGCCCAACCGGCCGCCCGAGCAAGTGCTCAGCGAATATCGTGAGTTGCGCAAGCAACCCGGCTTCGATCTGAAGAAGTTCGTGGCCGAGCGCTTCTCCACGCCGCCCAACGTGGCGTCCGATTTCCGGACCGTGGCCGGTCAGGATGTGCGGCAACATATCGACGCGCTGTGGAAAGTGCTCGAGCGCAAGCCCGAAGATCAGCGGCCGCACACGTCGCGTCTGGCGCTGCCTCACCGCTATGTAGTGCCGGGTGGTCGCTTCAACGAGATCTATTATTGGGACTCGTACTTCACCATGCAGGGCCTGGAGGAGAGCGGCCGGCACGATCTGACGCTGGACATGATCGCCAACTTCGGCGTGCTGATCGACAACTACGGCCACATTCCCAACGGCAATCGCAGTTATTTCCTGAGCCGCTCGCAGCCGCCGTTCTTCGGCGCCATGATCGAGCTGGCGGCGGTGAAGGAAGGCGATGCTATCTATAAGAAATATTTGCCGCAGCTGGTGCGCGAATATCAGTTCTGGATGGATGGCGTCTCCTCGCTCAAGCGCGACTCGGCCCATCGGCGTGTGGTGAAGCTGCCGGATGGCGCGGTGTTGAATCGTTACTACGACGATCGCAACAGCCCTCGCGAAGAAGCTTACAAAGAAGACCTCGCAACCGCGAAGCTGGCCGGCCCGGGCGCGCCGGAGATTTATCGCAATCTACGAGCGGCGGCGGAAAGCGGTTGGGATTTCAGCTCGCGCTGGTTCGCCGGCAAGACGCTTGCGACCATTCACACCATTGATTTGATTCCACCGGATCTGAACAGCTTGCTGTATCGGTTGGAACTGACCATCGCCAAAGGCTGCGAACTCAATGCCGATCCGTCGTGTGCCAAAGAAATGAAAGGCGCGGCGCAGGCGCGTAAGGCCGCGATGACTCGGTATCTGTGGAATCAGCAGGCGGGCGCGTTCACTGACTACGACTGGCGCGCGAAGAAGCTCAATGCGCAGGTGACGGCTGCAACGGTGTACCCCTTGTACTTCGAGATTGCGACCAAGGAGCAGGGCAAGGCAGTCGCGGCGACGGTGCGTTCGAGCTTGCTGAGGCCGCACGGCCTGGCGACGACCTCGCTGGCCACCGGCGAGCAATGGGACGAGCCCAATGGCTGGGCGCCGTTGCAATGGCTGGCGATCCAGGGTCTGAAAAACTATGGCGAGGACCAGCTCGCTGCCACCATCGCGCAGCGCTGGGTGGGCAAGAACCTGCAAGTGTTCAAAGCCACCGGCAAGCTGGTGGAAAAATACGACGTGGACGGCGACAAAGCCGGCGGTGGCGGCGAATACCCGCTGCAAGATGGCTTCGGCTGGACCAACGGCGTGCTCAGGAAGCTGCTGACCCTGTACCCCAAACTGGCGCAGTAGCTCGCCGGGTTTTATTCCCCCCTCACGTGGGCGAGGGGGCTCCCGGGCATAAGATTTATCGCCCCGGCGTGCTATTTCCCCTGGCCGCCGGCGCGTACCTTGGACCCATCGAAACCAAGGAGTTAGCCATGTTGAACATCCGACGCAGTGACGAACGCGGTTACGCCGATCACGGCTGGCTGAAGTCGTTCCACACGTTTTCGTTCGCCGACTACTACGATCCCAAGCACGTCGAATTCGGGGCCTTGCGCGTGATCAACGAAGATCGCGTCGCTGCCGGGGCCGGCTTCGGTACGCACGGGCATCGGGACATGGAAATCATCAGCTACGTGTTGGACGGCGAGCTGGCCCACAAGGACTCGATGGGCACGGGCGAGACCATTCGCCCCGGCGATGTCCAGCGCATGAGCGCGGGTCGTGGCGTGACTCACAGCGAGTTCAATCCGTCGCGCGACAAGCCGGTGCATTTCCTGCAGATCTGGATTCAGCCCGATCAGCGGGGGGTGCAGCCGAGCTACGAGCAGAAGCACTTTGCCGCTGACCAGAAGCGCGGCAAGCTGCGACTGATCGCTTCGCGCGATGGCGCCGACGGTTCGGTGAGCATCCATCAGGATGCGAAGGTGTACGCCGGACTGTTCGACGGTGCTGAGCAGGCGGACTTGAGTGTCGGTGCGGATCGTCAGGTGTATCTGCACGTGGCGCGTGGTTCGCTGGTTGCCAACGACAACGTGCTCAATGCCGGCGATGCCTTGGCGCTCACCGACGTGGCGACGCTGTCCCTGAGCAAAGGTCAGGGCGCGGAAGTGATAGTGTTCGATCTGCAGAAAGTGCCGGCCACTCGGCAGTAGAGGCAGTAATGATCGAGTTAGTGATTCCTTCGCGGCGGAAGGACCTGGGCGGCTTCGAAGTCGGCCGGGTCCTGCCGTGGACGCAGCGGCGCATGGTCGGACCGTTCATCTTTTTCGACCACATGGGACCGGTGAATTTTCCGCCTCAGGTGCCGCGCAAGACCGATGTGAGGCCGCATCCTCACATCGGGCTTTCTACCATCACCTATTTGTACGATGGCGAGATCGTGCATCGGGACAGCGTCGGCTTCCACGAGACCATCCGGCCCGGCGAAGTGAACTGGATGACGGCCGGTCGCGGCATCAGTCACTCGGAGCGCTTCGACAGCATTCGCGAGCAGGGCGGGTCGTTGCATGGCATTCAAGCTTGGGTTGCTCTGCCTGAGGCTGATGAGGAGACGGCGCCGGGCTTCGTGCATTTCGATGCTGCTCAGTTGCCGTCGCATGTCGAGAATGGCTTGAGTGTGAAAGTGATTGCTGGGTCGGCTTACGGGATGACCAGTCCTGTGGTGACTCACTCGCCGTTGTTTTATGCGCATCTCGAGTTGGCTGCTGGGCGCACTACCGATGTTTGTAGTGGCTATAGCGAGCGAGCTTTGTATGTCGCTAAAGGTTCGGTTCGCGTTGCCGGCGAGCAGTTCGATGCTGGGCAGATGGCCGTGTTGTCGCCCGGTGCGATGCCTTCGATTACCGCCATCGAGTCATCGATTGTGATGCTGCTCGGTGGGGAACCGGTGGGCGCTCGAAATATCTGGTGGAACTTTGTGTCTTCTCGGAAGGAACGAATCGAACAGGCCAAGGCAGATTGGAAGGCCGGACGGATTCAGTTGCCTGTCGATGACGACAAAGAGTTCATTCCCCTGCCCGAGGATCCTCCGCCGCCGAAGCCGGAGCCGATGTCTTAAGAGCGGACGTCAGAATAGGTGAAGTCGATGCCTATACTTTCGTTGGGTTCGAAAGCAGCCCGGGCCAGGGTCATGGCCTGGTGCTGCGGATCTCGCTGGCCATCAGCACCAATCGCTTCTGATAATTTGCGCCGCCGTGAATCAGTTCGCCGCTGACCACGACTTTCCGTCCGAGCAAAGGTTGGTACTGCGCATACTGCTCAGTCGCCAATGCCAGCTCGATTTCGATTTGCGTAGGTTCGCGTGGATAACGCGCGTTGCCATTCACACAGACGCGCTGATCTAGCTGTAGCAGCCAAATGACTCTGGGCTGGTCGCCTTTGGTCACACTCTCGTAATCCGGCCCGCCGGCATACGTTTGTCGCACCAACGTGCCGACGATGTTCATCGGCCCGTAGTCGAGACAGGACGAAGCGCTCGCCACGCTGGACAGCGCTAATAATCCAATGGTGAGTGTCGTGAGCGCACGAGCCGTCATCTCAGTTCGCCCCTCGACAGCTCGAAGCGAACTTCACCCCGGTCCGTGATTCCGGCCCGCTGCCAACCCGCCTTTTCATAAAAGCGTTCGGCACGCGTGCCCGGTTCGGTCGTGAGCGAGAGTTGTTCATGCCCCTGCTGCCACAGCCAGGCGACCATCACATCATGCAGCTCACGGCCGTAGCCTTTGGCTTCGTGACCCGGCTCGACGAACAACGCCCAGATGCTGCCGTCAGTCACATCGCCGATGGCAAAGGCCACGATGGCGCCATCCTGTTCCACCACCCAACCACGACCGGTTTGTTCGATGGCGACCTGATAGTCGCGCTCGGTCAGCTGAATCGAAACCAACCGATTCTCGTGCACCGACATTCGCACGCGATGCATCGCTGCCGCGTCCGAAGCTCGCGCTTGCCTGAGATTCTGGTTCATCGCTCGATCCCTGAATGAGGCCAGCCGCAACCGACGGCCCGCAGCGGCGAATGCGTGGAGTTAACTGACGATAACTCCACCGACGCATTCGGAGCAAAACGTTCAGGCCGAGGGCACCAACCGACGCAGGAACTGACGAAGTGCACCCTTCGGCGCAGCGCCGGCAGCGCGTCCGCCCGCAGTCGGACGAGCCAGGAACACTTGTTTGCGTGTGGCATACGCCGTATGGCTACCGGTTTGATCCGCGCCGTAAATGGCACGACCGGCATCCGGGGACGTGTGGTCGACCAACCGCAGACCGGCATGCTCCAAGCGCGCCATCTGCTCTTCGCTGACGTGGCGTTCGAACACGCCCGTGGCAGTCTGCCATTCCCACACCGTGCGACCTTCATCGAACACTGCCCGACCCGACTTACGATCCGGCTGTGCCGACGGCTGCATTTCTTTACGCGACTGACTCATGACCTCTCCAAAATTCTTATCCGAAGCCGGCGGTGCCTACCCAGGAAACTGAACTCGCCAGTTGCAGTATTTATCGTTGAGTCAATGAAAGGCGTGGATAAGACCAACCCTGAATGGCCCCGTCAGATCGAACAGCAAGCGACGCTTACTGCGGAGCCCTCCCATCGCCGCGGAATTCCCTTGCCGCGGCAACGGCAATCCCTTGCCGCTCGTCGGCCGCTGCCGATCCAGCAGTGGGCTCAGGGAAGCGTGAAACCGCTTGGGTCGCGCTTGTATTCGAAGCAGGTGCTCTTGGTTTCTTCGCGAATGATTTCTGCCAGGCGTCGCACGCCCGGGCCGGCGCCGTCGCGATCCGGAATCACCAGATACAACGGCTGCGTGAGCTGACGATCGTCCCGCAACGGCAACGGCTTCAGCTCGCCGGTGCGTAACTCGTTGCGGATCTTTTCTTCGGGCAGCCAAGAGAAGCCATAGCCGCGCGACACCGCGCCGATGGACGTGGCCATGTTGCCCACGGTCCAGCGATTGGTGGCATCGACGGTCAACGCCTTCTTGTCGCGCTTCACGCTGGTGTCTCGCACGGTAATGTGACGATGCTTGCGCAGATCGCGATATTCCACCGGGCGACCGAGCTTCTGCAGCTCGTGATCGGGGTGCGAGACTGCAATGGCACGCACCGTCATCAGCAGTTCAGCAGCTGAGCCCGGCGGCAAGATGCCCGTGATGGCCAGATCCGCTTTGCCGGTGCTGAGCGCTTCGGGCGTGCCATCGAGCACCGTCTCGTACCATTCGATCCGAGTCTGCGGACTCTCCACGCCGAACCGATTCAAACATTGGAACATCAACCAATTGGGGAACAGGATTTCCACCGCCAGACTGATTTCCGATTCCCATCCGGCCGATGCGCGACTGGCCGCACGCTCCATCGCATCCGCGTCTTCCAACAGTAACCGCGCGCGTCGATACAACATCTCGCCGGTTGGCGTGAGTTTGGCTTTGCGGCCTTGAATCTCGAAGGCGCGCACCTGCAGAGTCGTCTCGAGCTTCTGTACAGCGTAGGTGACCGAGGACTGACTTTTATGCAGCGCCTCGGCGGCCTGGGCATAGCCACCGGCCTCCACCACGGCGATCAGGCAGCGCCATTGCTCCAGGCTGATATGGGGCAAACGCATTGAAAGTGAAGGCTTTTTCTCAATGGACTTGGGTGCGCGGGCGGCCATGGCAATCTCGATGTATCGACTATTTCGATGGGTTCAAGCGAATCATTGAGCTTTTTTATCGACCCACTCAATACTTAAATAGGAGCCACTGAAAAACAAGCCTGATTCGGAGGTTTCCATGAGCACCCTGCTACAGATCAACGCCAGCCTGGCCGGCGCCAACGGCGAGTCTTCCCGCCTGGCCCAGCGCTTCGTCGCCGATTGGCAGGCTCAGCATCCCGAGGGCCGCGTCATCACGCGCTACCTGGCGAGCGAGCCGGTCCCGCATCTGACGGCCGAACGTTTCCAGGCGTTTTTGTCCAAGCCGGAAACCCGCACCGCCGAGCAGCGTGCCGTCAGCGACTACTCCGATGCGTTGATCGAAGAGATCAAGAGCGCCGACACCATCGTGTTCGCGGTGCCGATGTACAACTTCAGCGTCCCGTCGACGTTGCGCGCGTACTTCGATCACATCGCCCGCAATGGCGTGACGTTCCGCTACACCGCCACCGGCCCGGAAGGATTGCTCAAGGGTAAACAGGCATATGTGTTCATCACTCGCGGCGGCTTCTATGCCGACGCGGCCGATACACAGACGCCGTATCTGCGACAGTTTCTCGGCTTCATCGGCATCACCGATGTGAAGTTCGTGTTTGCCGAAGGCCTCGGCATGGGCGACGACACTCGCACCAAGAGCCTGACCGCCGCTCACAGCGCCATCGAAGAGTTGCTGCCGCACGCCGCGTAAGCGACTCCCATCTTGACAGCCGCACGTTCGTCCCGGAACGTGCGGCGATGCGCATCCTGCTGGTTGAAGACGACAACATGATCGGTCAGAGCCTGAGACAGGCACTGACCGAGAATGGCTTGACCGTCGATTGGGTCAAGGACGGCGTGATGGCGCAGGACGCGCTGTCTCAAGGCGGCTACGCAGCCGTGTTGTTGGACTTGGGACTGCCGCGACGTTCCGGCTTGGAAGTGTTGCGACGAGCTCGGCAAGACGGCGACCGCACGCCGATGCTGGTGCTCACCGCCCGGGATGGCGTGGATGACCGCGTCGAAGGGTTGGACTTCGGCGCCGACGATTACATGGTGAAGCCCTTCGAGTTGCGCGAACTGCTGGCGCGCATGCGGGCCATCATTCGCCGCTTCGGCGGCCATGCGCAATCCACCATCGGGACCGCCCAAACGCAGCTGGATCTTTCCAGCCGCGAGCTCAGTCATGCCGGCAGTACCATTTTGTTGTCGGCCAAAGAATTCCGTCTGATGCACGCGCTGCTCGAACGGCCCGGCGCCATCCTGTCTCGCGCTCAGCTCGAAGAACGGTTGTATGGCTGGGGTGAAGAAGTCAGCAGCAACGCTGTCGAAGTGTTGATTCACGGCGTACGCCGCAAACTCGGCGCCGATGTGATTCGTAACGTGCGCGGCCTCGGCTGGCGCGTCAGCAAGGACGCCACATGACGTCACTACGCAAACAACTCATGGTGTGGCTGCTGCCGCTGTATGTCGTGGCAGCCATCGTCGTGGCGACCGTGACGTACTACATGTACGGCAACATGGTCAGCTTCTTCATGGACAACCAGCTGCGGCTGTTCGCCGACTCGCACGCTGCTGCTTCCGGCTCGGCGCCGGCGTTGCGCCCGCTCACTGAGCACAACGTGGTCGAGAAGGGCGACATGATCGTGCAGATCTGGGATCGCAATCATCGGCTGGTCGCCACCTCCTGGCCGGAGCTCGATCTGAAACGGCAAACGTCGCAGGGCTTCAGCGATGTCACCATCGGGCAGCTGCGCTGGCGCGTTTACACCATGCAGTCGCCCGACCGCACCGTGCAGAGCGCGCAGAGCTTGGGATTTCGCCGTCATCTGGTGAAGTCGCAGGCCTTGCAGGCGGGCTTGCCGGTGGTGCTGATGATTCCGATCTCGGCCATCATTTTGTGGTTTGGGATGCGACCAGCAGTGCGGCGGTTGGAACTGATTTCTGAGGCGGCTGCACGCCAGGACGAGCATCGCTTGAGCGAACTGCCTGTCGAACATGCGCCGTGCGAGATTCAGCCTTTGGTGCTGGCGGTGAATACTCTGCTGGCTCGCTTACGAAATGCCTTCGCCGCTCAACGGCGCTTCGTGCAAGACGCCGCGCATGAGCTGCGCACGCCGATTACTGCGATGAGTTTGCAGCTGGAGAATGTGAAGGCGCGCATTGTTGATCCCGCGTCCGCGGAACAGGTGAAACAGCTCGAAGCCGGGTTGAGCCGGACTAAACGCTTGGTCGAACAGCTGTTGCGACTGGCCCGGCAAGAGTCTCCCCGGCCCGCGGATCCGCCGGTTGCGATTCAATTGGATGGGATGCTGAAGTTCGCCATCGCCGATTTCATGCCGCTCGCTGATCGCCGGAGTATCGATCTCGGTTACGCGGCGGACATCGATGCGACGGTGCATGCGAATGAGGACGAGCTGCGTAGTTTGATTCATAACTTGCTCGACAATGCTCTTCGCTACACCCCGCCCGGCGGCATCGTCGATGTGACTTTGCACCGTGACACCGGCGTGGTGACGGTGGAGATTGCAGATAACGGGCCTGGCATTCCTTCTGAACTCCTGCCGCGCGTGTTCGATCGCTTCTTCCGGCTCGAAGGCGCGGAGACGGAAGGCAGCGGTTTGGGTTTGGCTATCGCCAAGAACGCGGCTGACCGGAATCGGATTGGCCTGGAGTTGAGCAATCGGGCGGATGGCTCGGGGTTGATCGCTCGGATGAGATTTGAGACGGCGACTGCCGTTGCTCCGGCCGCTGCGCCCACGGCCACCTCCGCAACGCTTGCCACCGAATCGGCTGAGACAGCTGCCGACCCGCAGGAATTTGCCACTGAATCGCCGCCGTCGGTCTAAGCAAGCTGCGCTGACTGATGGACACACTGCTGCACATCATCGAGAGCTACGGCCTGTGGGTCGTGTTCTTTTGCGTGTTGTTGGATCAAGGCGGGCTGCCGTTTCCGTCCTACGCGCCGATGATCGTGACGGCCGCGCTCGCTACCGATAAACACGAATCGCTCTGGCCGGTGTTGCTGGTTGCAACGCTGGCGGCGTTGATCGCGGATCTGGCGTGGTTCATGGGTGGACGTCGCTTCGGCAATCGGCTGCTGCGGTTGATGTGCCAAGTCTCGTTGTCGCCTGATTCGTGTGTGGGCATGACCAGAAATATCTATGCGCGCTGGGGCGCGCCGTCGTTGATCTTGGCCAAGTACATTCCAGGATTCGCTGCCGTGTCGACCACGCTCGCCGGCGAGTCCGGGACCAGTCTGCGTCGTTTCATTATCTATGACGGGATCGGCGCGGCACTGTGGGCGGGCGGCGCAGTGGCGTTGGGCGCGATCTTTCATGAAGCGGTCGAGGCGGTGCTGGATCAACTGGATCAGCTCGGCCACTTCGCACTGCTGTTGTTGATCGTGGCGATCGCGCTGTTCGTGTTGTTCAAATGGTGGCAGCGACACAGCTTCATGGCGCAGATCCGCATGTCGCGCATCTCCATCGACGAGCTGGGCTCGCTGCTCGACTCCGGTTCGAACGCGGTCATCTTGGATGTGCGCAGCCCGGAACGGCGCGCGGCTTCAGGATGGATTCCGGGCAGCATCAATGTGCGCGACATCGCTGAGCTGCAATTGCAGCCCGGCGAGGAAGTTATCGTTTATTGCGATTGTCCCAACGACGCGTCGGCGGCGGTCGTGGCTAGAAAACTCAAAGAGCGCGGCTTCAAGCGGGTTCGGCCGTTGGCCGGTGGTCTGGAAGCTTGGCAGGCGACCGGACGGCCGGTGCACCGCCCTACCACGGAGGCGGCTAGCGATCCGTGAGTTTGGAGACCGTGCTGCGCGTTTTTTCGGCCGCGGCGAATTCGGCGGCGGACACGAAGCCATCGCCGTCGGTGTCGATCTCGGCGAAGGTCTGGGACAGCACTCGATCGAAGCCGGCTTCGGAGCGGCTGATGCGATGATCGCCATTACGATCGAGCGCAGCGAACGATGCGGTTGACGCCACCTGCTGTTTGGCGTCGTCGGCGGCGTCGGCGCCGCTAGCGAGCAGGCCGACAGTGGCCGCCGCGAGAGTAATAAACAACAACTTGTACATTCCGGGGCCTCCAGCCTCCCTGCCTATCGCGAGTATAGAGCATCGCTGTTGGAGCCGCGCAAAGCGACCGGGTACGATGCTGAATGGTTCAGTTTCCTTAGGATCGAATCGTCAGGAGAATCCGTATGGCCAAACAAAGTTCCAAGAAGAATGGCGGCAAGGGCGAGGTCGTCATCGACATCGGTATCGGTGGCAAGGACCGGGAAAAGATTGCCGGCGGCCTGGCCAAGGTGCTGGCCGACACCTATTCGCTGTATTTGAAGACTCATAATTTTCATTGGAACGTCGAAGGGCCGATGTTCAACACGCTGCACCTGATGTTCATGGAGCAGTACACCGAGCTGTGGAATGCGCTGGATGCCATCGCTGAGCGCATCCGTTCGCTGGGCTACCCGGCACCGGGCACTTACAGCGAATTCGCGCGGCTCACGTCGATCGAAGAAACCGAAGGCGTGCCGGATGCGCTGCAGATGGTGCGGTTGTTGGTGGCCGGTCACGAAGCTGTCGCGCGCACCGCTCGTTCGACGTTTCCTGCCGCCGAGAAGGGCGGTGACGAGTCCACTGCGGACTTGTTGACCCAGCGTCTGCAGGTTCACGAAAAGACCGCGTGGATGTTGCGCAGTCTGTTGAAGTGATTCTGTTGCAGTAATCGCGATTCGCGCTGCACGTCCGTGGTATTCAGCGGACGTGCAGCAGCGTATCGACGGCAGTCTGCGCATCGTCGTCCAGATCCTGGAAGCGCAGGGAAATTCGGAAGCCGTCCATCCCCACACAGGTACAGCAGACCACATTGGTCCGCGCTTGCAGCCGCACCGGGCTGCCGGCAATGAAGGCGTCCACGCGCACCAGGGCGGTCTCGCCCTCGCGCACCGTCCGATCCAACAGCAAGCCGATGCCGGTGCTGGAAATCTGAATGGCCCGCCCGGCCAGGGTGGTGGTATGGCCCAGGCGCAAGCTGGCCGGCCAGCGCAACGCCTTGACCTTGCCGGCAGCATCGGGCGGTGGCCCGGCTGAGCTAAAAAATGACTCCATGTCAGCCTTGTTCTTGGCCGCCCGCTGGCGGGTAATGGCTCAA
>NZ_JAEUPY010000414.1 GCF_016790065.1 Steroidobacter sp. | reverse complement strand
TGTCGCGCTTGCAGCCTCGACAAGATCAATGCCGGCACGGAACGAGCGTCCCTCGGCAGGTGATAGACACCCGAGAGATACAAATTTCCCTCGATCAGCACCACATCGACGTCAGGATGAGTGAAGGCGGTGATGATCCCGCGAACGAACGTGGCGACGGAATTGTTACCGTGCCCGGAGATCGCCACCAGCTGCGCGCCCGGTGCAACGCCATCGATACGACCGGCCGGCGCCCGGTTGGCAACAGCGGCGCCGGCCACCGCACTCGCGTGATTGCCGACGCCGAAATTGAACGACAGCCGGTCGCCCTCCCTTTGCAGCGCGTACCCGATCGTATCTCGCACTGGCGTTGTCGGATCGTCGCGGCCGACGATGCCGAGCTCGTGCGTGCGGCGATACTCGCCTACGGCAACTTCATCCGCGAAATCGCCGTCGAGATCGGTATCGAGCCAGGCTTGTCGAGTCCGGTCGGACCACAGCACGGGATAGGAGATCAGCACACCCGCAGCCGCTTCCTGTTTAGAGACCAGCACGGCATGCTCGGACCAAACCTTTTGGCCGATGTCGTAAATACGTTGCACGCCGCCGTCGGTGGACGACACCGCCAACCGTGTCACGCGAAACGATCCATCCAACGGCACGGAGTATGTCTTTCCCTGATGCGTGAGCTTTCGCGAACGCGCAGTCATCGGCGCCGAGAAGCGCGACGTCCAGAATTCGCCGATGCTCTGCGCCTGCGGATCGAGGGTCGGCAGCGTCGCTGGAAAGTTGATCACATCAAGGAACTTCGGCAACGGTTCGCCGCTGGCCGAAAGCGCGGTCTGTAACTCGGGCGACAGAAAATCCGGGAACCACTCCACGTACCCGATCACGACGCCGCGACCATCGTTACCATCGTGGCGCTCGCGGAACGCGATGCCATCCATGTCTTTGAGAATGTCGTAAGGTTGTTCGAGGTTCGGCGCGCCAGGTTTCGGCGGCCAGTCCGCACGCGCGTTTCGCACTGGCGTCGCAGGTTTACTGGCGTCGGTCCGAGCCGGCGTTTTCGGTGGCGACCACGGCGGCGTCTCCCAACCAAACAGCGCCTCGCCATAGCGCCCGCGAAAATTATCGAGCTCGGCGGCGGCGATCGACGAATGATCGAGGAATTTTCGAATGCGCGCCGTCGGCAACACGGCTGCCACATAATCGACGTCCTTGCGCACGTAGTCGACGCGACCGCCTTCCCGACGGACGCGATCGATCACTTCCCCGCTCCTGCCCTCTGCGGCAGCGATGGCGATGACGGCATAGGGCTCGCCGTTCGCTTCATACAGCGCCAGCTTGCCGGACTGGACTTCGTCCATGCCCCATGCGCGTGCCGCCAGCAGCGCCAACCACGGCGCCAGCCATAGCAGGTTCTTCATCATGTGCTCTCGAAGTCGACAGGGAGTTATTTGTTCTGGGTCGCAAGATTCGCGTCGAGCCACGCGACGATTTCATCGACCACGTTGCGCACGTTCGCCGGCGACTGGCGTAGCCCATGATCTTCGCCCCAGTACCGCAGCAGCTTCGCTCGCTTGCCCTGGCGGTACAGCGCGTAGAAGAACTCTTCCGCCTGCGTCATCGGGCCGCGAATGTCCTGGTCGCCGTGGATCATCAGCAGCGGCGTTTGCACACGGTCGACGAAATACAGCGGCGAGTTCCTCAAGTAGCGCCACAAGTCTTCCCACGGCGGCACGCCCATGCTGACCTGGCCGTGCTCGAGCAGCCCCCAGTTGGCCGACTTCTGATGCTCGATGCCTCCGTAATTGCGCGCGGTCGGATCGAACTGTCCGTACAGGCTCACCAGCTCGGTGATGCCGGCGATCGCAATCGCCGCCTTGAAACGATTCGTGTAGGTGACCAGCGAGTACGTGCTGTATCCGCCGTAACTCTGGCCCATCACGGCGAGCCGATCGGGATCGGCGATCCCCAGCTCGATCAACTTGTCCACGGCGGGCATCGCGCCCTTCGGCAGGTCGATGTAATCGTCATTCTTCCCGCCATCGGGCGCGAGCGGCATGCTCGGCATCATCACGACGTAGCCCTTCGCGGCGTACAGCCGCATGTTGTACATGCCCGGGCTGTAGAGATTGAAGAAGTCGCTGTCGAGTCCACGGACCGTGGCGCCGGCGTACACCCAGAGCAGCGTCGGATACTTACGACCCGGCACATAGTCCGGCGGCAGGATCACACCGGCCTTCAACGCCTGGCCTTCGATGCCGCGATACTCGATGAGCCGCGTCTCGCCCAGTGCCACGTTGGCCATATGCTCGTTGAGCGACAGCAATTTCTTCGCGTCGCCGCCGGCTGCACTCGTCGCCCACAGAAACGTGCCGGTCGGCGCCGCGTCTTCGAACAACACACGCGCGCGAGCTGCATCGTACGATTCGAATCGTGCAGTCGGGCTCGGCAACGCAAGCGGCGTCACCGTCGCCGTGTCGCCTTGGATCTGTGCTCGCACCCAAGGCCGCACTCCGTCCTTGCCTTTGCCTGCGATCAGCAGTGTTAACGTCGCGCTCTGTGGCGGGCTGGCCCACATGACTTCAGCCGCTTCCGGCAGCGCCGCCGACGCAAGTCGCGTTGCCTGGCCGGTGCCTATATCGAGCGTCCACAGCGCATTGTCGGCAACTCCGACCAACCGGCCGTTCGACACGGACCGATGCCAGCTCGCCGGCACGTGCTCCATCTTCGATGTCAGATTGACGGGCTCGGCACCTTTCCCGAGCAGCCACCAGTCGGCACGAGGCACACTGATCGAACGCGCCGAGCGGATCCAATATTCCAGCGGCGACAGTTCCTCATCGGCACGCACCGCCTTCGCAATCAGTCCGCCGGTATCGGTCCAGATCACGCTCGAGGTGTCCGGCACGTCTGCGCCTGAAGCCGATGCCGCCACCGACAGCTCATCCGGACTCACTCGCGTGACGGCAAAATCGCGAGCGGACGCAACGAACATGGTCAGTGTCAGCGTCGATATTTTGGGACGCGCGCGAACCGCCACGGCGCTGCCGTCGTTCGACCAAGACAGCAGGTCCAGCAAATATTTGCCGGTTGCAGGAAGCGACGTCCAGCGCACCGACGAGCCTGCCGCGAGCTCGACGAACCCGAGCTGCTTGTCCACTGCCCAGGAACCGAATGGATAAGAGAATTTCTCGCTTGCGCTCGGCGCCGTGGCACGAGTCGTCGTCAGCACCGCCGCCGATTTCGCATCGGGCGCCAGCACGATCTGCAAGTCACCATCGAGAGGAAACGCCGGCACCACTGCGATCTCTTCCGTCCGGGCATTGCGGGCATCGATCCGCAGCAGCGAGGCGTTCAGCGGTACGGCGGATTCCGCGCCACCGCTCTCGACCGCCGATACGGTCGGCTCTCCGCCTCGCTCCAGCGACTTCAAAGTCGCGGAAGCATGTTTCATGCTGCGCGTGTACGCATCGAGCAAGCCGGAAACATTCCCTTGCGGAAGCGCGACCGCGAGCAGCGACGTGTCGTCGATCCAAACGAACGGTGCGTTCTCTTCGTCGCTGCAGCGGCCAGCGTTGTGAGCCGAGTCGAACTGATTGCGCAGATCGACTCGATAGAGCGCCGAGCCCCCCATGGTCTGCGTCATCATGGCTCGCGGGCTCAGTCGCTTGATTGTCCCGCTCGCCTTCTCCCACACGTGCAAGCGAATGTTGTCACCCCCGCGCGGCTCCGTGCCCGCGGGCTTGGTCGACAGCATGGCGAGTCGCTTCCCATCGGGTGACCAGGTCGCACACCAGAATCCGCTCGCATCGCGTGCGCCTTGAGTGAGATTGCGCCGGTCGCCGGTCTTGGTGGAGATGAGCCAGACGTCGGCTCGTGTCACGTCCATTTCATAGAACGTTCGTCCATACATCTCGCCCGGCGTCACCGGGCGGATGACCACGGCCGCGAGCCACTCGCCGTCTGGCGAAACAGCAGTTTGATTTACGACGCTGAGCTCGAACAGATCGTCGAGCGTCACCGGGTGCTGCGCGAACGCAGCCCCGGCCACACACAGCGATGCCAGCAGCCCCCACAACTTTGCCAAGCGAGCGCGCATAGATCACCAGCGCTTGGACACGCCGACGGTCACCATCCGCCCGAGCGGACTGGCGTTGGCACCGTCGTAGTGCGAGTTGCGACCGGACGCGGCCACGTACGGCGGCTGCTCGTCGAGCAGGTTGATCACGCTGAGCGATAGAAACAAATTCTTGCCGTCGGCCGCCGCACCGCCGAGTGCATAGCGAAGGTTTGCATCGACCGTCACGTAGGAGCGAACCGGCGCATCGATCGCGCCAGACGTGTCCACATACGAGTCCGCGTAGTTCACGGCCAGCGCCGCATCGACCTTGCCACGCGACCACCAGGCCGTCGTGCGAACCCGCCAGTTGAGCGGATTGCCGGTCGTATCCACCAGGTCGAGCGATGGCACGCCGGGCGCGAACGAGCTCATGATCTCCTGCAGATGGCTGGCGTTGAAGCCGAAGCGAAACTGGTTGTCGCGCCACTCGAAGCCATAGTCGAGCGTCAGATCGAAGCCGCTGATATCGACCTTGCCGGCGTTGATCCAGCGACTCTCGTAGGTGTAGCGTGCGATGTTCTCCGGGTTGGGCCCGAAGAAGCCGCCGGCGTAGCCGGGCCCGGTCGCGTCGTAGTAGCTCACCGGCCCGTTCACGAGTTGCGCCAAGGCGGCCTGCAGCGCGGCCGCCGATGCATATTCGGTCACGAACACCTGCAAGGTCGGATCCAGCAGCGCACCAGTATCGAACGGCGGTGCGATGATGCGATCGGTGTACTTGATGTCGAAGTAAGTCAGCCCGATCTCCAGGCCCGACACCGACTCGGGACGAAACGTAAAGCCGAGCGTCCAGTTCTTGGATTCTTCGGGCACCAGCGGCGAGGAGCCGAACAGCTGGATCACCGGCACGTAGCCCACGCCGTCGGGCGCGGTGAACGAATAGATGAACATCCTCGGATCGATGCCTCTATTGCTGTCGGCGAGCTCGCGTCCCGCTGAGGGTGCACGAAAGGATGTGCTGTAGCTGCTGCGAATCTCGAGCGAGTCGATGGGCGACCAGGAAATGCCGATCTTCGGATTGGCGGTATCGCCGAAGTCGGAGTAGTCGTCGTAGCGCGCGGCCAGGGACATCTCCAAGCTACGAACACCCTTCATCGCGTTGTCGGGCCCGACCAGCGGTACGTGCACTTCGGCGAACACCGAATCGACGGTGCGATCCGCTTCTTCGGCAAACCCCCACGCCGGCGCCTTGCGGAAGTAATCCTCGGAGCGCGTACTGGCGCCGACCGCGAGCCCGACGCTGCCGCCCGGCAGATCGAACAGCGGGCCGGTCGCCTTGATGCCCGAGCTCCACTGATCCTGGCGCTGATCCTGGACGTACGACTGCGACGCATTCGGCGCGCCGGTCGCCACGGTGATGACATCGGAACGCAGTTGGACGTCTTCGCGGCTCACGACACCGTCGAGAGAGATCTCCCAGCCGTGCCCGAGCTCGTAAGTCAAACCCAGCGCCGCGTTGATGCGATCGATAGTATTGGGATCCGTGGACGTCAACGAGCCGCCGCTGTAGGTGAGATGGCCGGTGCGCTCGGAATGCGAGAACTGCACGTCGGCCTGGGCGGATAATTTGTCGGCGAGCCGCTGCCGGCCCGAGAACACGACCGCGATCTGTTTGTTCTCCGGAAAGATCGAGGTGGGATTGCGCACGGTCGACGTGACATCGCGATCCCGAGCCAGCAACTCGCTCTGATTCTTGTAGTCGATCACGAACAGCGCATTGCCGCTGTCCCACTGCGAGCCCACCGTGTGAGTGAGCTGCCATTCGTCGAGGCCGTCTTCGGTGGTGAAGCCGTACGACGCCTGGCTCTCCGACCCTTTGAAGTCCTGCTTCAAGATGAAGTTCACCACGCCGCCGACGGCATCGGCGCCGTAGATGGCCGAGGCACCGTCGCTCAGGATTTCGATACGCTCGATGGCGCTCAGCGGAATCAACGAGATGTCGGTGAACGTGCCGGCACCCGACGCCGCGATTCGCCGGCCGTTGATCAGCGTCAGCGTCGCGACCGAGCCAAGACCTCGCAGGTTCACGCCGGTGCCCTTGGTGCCGTTCAAGCCGGCCAGCGAGCCCGCGCTCAATTCGCCATCGGCGGTCGCGCCCTCCGAGCCACTGCGCACGTTCTGCGGCAAGGACTGCAGCAACTGTTCGGTGCTGCTGTAGCCGCTGCGACGGATGGTCTCCTGATCGATCACGATCACCGGCGAGCCGGCCGGCGCCACACCTTTGATGTTGGTACCGGTGACCACCACTTCATCGGTGAGCAGCGATCGATCGAATTCGGAGTTCGTGTCGGAAGTCTCTGCTGGCAGCGCCTTGAGCACGACCGTATGCGCATCCACGAACTGGTAACTCAGCGTAGTTCCAGACAACAACCGGCGCAGCGCTTCATCCGTGGTCAGCACGCCTTTGAGGGCTGGCGCCTGAATGCCCTTCACCAGTTTTGGATCGATGAGAATGTTGGTCTCGGTACGCTTGCCCAGCGCCCGCAGGGTTTCAGCGAGCGGTTGCGCCGGAAAATCCAGGACCAATTCGGTTTGCGCCCACGCTCCCAACGGCAGCGCACAGCCCGCCACCACGGACCACCAGAGACTTCGATATTTCGACACCGCGCTACTCCCCGTCTTGTTTATTTCCGACGGGTGCTTAGACGCATTGCGCCCCACTCCAACCACACTATTTTTTGAGCGTGATGCCGCCCTTCTCCATCACGACTCGAAAACCGTAGCTTTCCGCCACGGCGTGCGCGAAGCTGCGATTGTCTCCAGTGCGGAACACGCCCGAGACTTCGACCTCGCCATCCTCCGGGGACGCGAGACGGATCGGCTCCTGGCTATAGCGATTCATCTCGGCCACCGCTTCGGACAGCGGCATGATGGGAAGGTCGAGAAAACCCGTGCGCCACGACGTGACTTTCTCGAGCGGCGGCTCATCCACGCGAGGCGGCAACTGCGCGGCGACGGTGAGTCGCTGCCCGGGCGTCAGTTTGACGATTCCTGCTTCCGGATGCCGCGCCTCATTCACCGTGACCTTGCCTTCGACCAACGTCACCAGCAACCGATCCGCATCGCGCCTCACTACGAAGGCCGTGCCGACTGCGTTGATTTGCTTTTCACCGGCGATGACCACGAATGGCCATTCCGGCCCACGCTTGGCGACATCGAAGTAGGCCTCACCCGATTTCAACTCGACAGCTCGGCGTTGCGCGTTGTAGTCCAGCACCACACGTGTGTCAGTATTGAGAAAGATGCGCGTGCCATCCTCCAGCGTGAGAATGCGCTGCTCGCCGATCTCTGTAGACACGCCGCCGAAATGCGCTTGCCATAGCACGGCTGCCACCGAGAATACCGCGATGATCGCCATGGCCGCGGCGGGCCTCAACCACCCGGTGCCACGCTCTTTCTTCGCCGCCAGGTGATGGGGGAACGAGCCTTTCGGTACCAAACCCGCGGCCTCCCACCCTCGCGAGGCAGCGTCGAACGCCCGGGCGTTGCCGGGATGGGTCGCGAGCCAGCGCCGGAAGCCGCGATCCACTCGCTCATTCCGATCAGGACTGTGCAGCAGCGTCATCCACACCGCCGCCTCTCTCGCCTGTTCCTTGGTGCACGGGACGGTCATGGCTCCAAAAACTCCTCGGTCAGCGCGGCTGCGGCTCGCGCGATGTACTTCTCGACCGCACTTACACTCAGGCCTGCGTACTCCGCGATTTGCACATAACTCATGCCGTGCAGTCGATGCAGAAGAAACAGGTCGCGAGCCCGCGGGCCGGCCGTTCCCAACGCCCGCCTGACACGCGCCGCGTGCTCCGCAGCCTCGACCATATCTTCCGGCGAGGGCCGGGAATCGATAACGTCGATCTGCTCGAGCGCCTTGTGCGAGTACAGGTGGCGGTGTTCGCGCCGGTGAGCATCGCGCGAGAGATTCAACGCCGTGCTGACAATAAAAGCTTCGGGCTCGCGGATCTCATTCCCCTTGTCGAGATATTGTTTGACGCGCAGGAAGGTCTCCTGGATCAAATCCTCCGCATCCTCTCGCGAGCGTCCGCGCCGGCGCAGAATTCTTTCGAGACGGGAGAAATGCGCCATCAGGGCATCGAGCATGCGCCCGACGATGACACAGGAAATTCAGCAGTTCCAGTGGAAAAATCAACCCACGGACCGGCCAAAAAAATAGTGTGGTTTGCGCCGGCCCCACACGTCTAAGAAAATTACGCCCTGGCTCCGACTGGACTACAGGTCGGAGAAATCCGCCTTGCGCTGCCCAGGAACGCAGCCATGCCCTCGCCGCATTTCCACTTCCAGTCGATGGCCGCATCCTTGCTCGATAGGATCTGAGCCGGGTTTTGCACCAGATGGGTGCCAAGATCGATATACGGAGCGACAAAAAAACTCTACCGGCTTGCGCAGTCTGCGCAGGCGTGAAAACAGCTCCCCGGAATAGACCGCATTCAATAACGGACCGGACTGAAGCTCCATCCGCAGTGGCGCTTGAATGCGCTCGACATTGAGGTCACGCACCGGTGCATGGCGGAGCCTGGTCCACGAGACTTCCAATCGCCGCCGCGGGATTGTTGCCCTTGATCTCCTTCAATTCGCATGTGCGACTCTCAGATGCTGGGAAAACTTCACCTAGGACACATTCCCTCTCGGTGACGGCTTAAGACGCGGACGCTGTGTTCGATCGGATAATTGTAATAGACCAGTGACCGGACCTTAGAAGTTCGGGACCTCAGATGATCAGCAGAGCGTCCTGTTGCAAGCTGCTGCTGTAGCGAGGCTCGCCACCGATGCGTATATGCACGTCGCCTCCAGGCAGCACGTTGAGTTGAATCGGCTGTTCGCCTGCGTACGTGTGCACCTTGCCCTGCCAGGTGCCGATGAGCTGAACGGTCGGCTGGAAAGCCGGCGTCACTGGCAACGAAGGCCGTGGCGGAATCTGCCAGTCCGGCAGAAAACTCTTGAGAATCTGCGCCGGCAGACTACCGGTCCCGCCATCCGCATTGGCAAGCACCACCACGCCGAGGTTCTGCGACGGCACGAACATCAAGTTCGATGCAACGCCCGAGGTCGAGCCGGTGTGCCCGATGACGCGATAGTCGCCGTTCCTGGGCACGCCCCAGCCCACGGCATACCCGCCATTGCCGGTCCCAGTAGCCACCGGATCGCGACTCATCTCGTCGATGAGATCATCGTTGAGAACGCGCGCCTGATCGGCGAGAGGCTGCTTGAGAAGAAACAACCCGAGGCGCGCCAGATCGTGCGCGAGTAGAGCACGCCCTGCGCGATCACTGAGTCTGCGCTGTCGGACCCGCAGTCTTCGTCTTCCCGCTCAGAAAGAGCGTGGTGCCGTTCATGCTACCGGAGATGATGTCGGGACGGCCGTCCCCGTTGACATCGGCCACATCGATGCGGCGACCGATGCCGGCGCTGCTGTCGATGAGTTGCGGCTGCCAGGTGACGCCTCCTGCGCTGCGCACCAGGCGAAACCAGTAGACCACCGCCGGATCCTGA
>NZ_JAEUPY010000407.1 GCF_016790065.1 Steroidobacter sp. | reverse complement strand
GCAGTGGCACCGGCAAGCGCGCCAACACCTGCGGATCGGCTCGTAGCTCATCGCCCAAGCGCACCAGGATGCTGAAGCGCCGATCGCCTTCGAACAGCTGACCGGCACTCTCGCCTCCCAACGCGATCTTCACGACCCGCTGTACATCGGCTACCGCGAGTCCATAGCGCGCCAGGCGGGCACGATCCGGTGTGATGGTCAGCAACGGCAATCCGGTGATCTGTTCCGTCTTCACGTCGCGAGCTCCGTCGATGCCGGTCAGCAACGATTCGACCCGCTCGCCGAGTTCGAGCAATTGCTCCAGATCGTCGCCATAGATTTTCACCGCGACATCCGAGCGCACGCCCGAGATCAGCTCGTTGAAGCGCATCTGAATGGGCTGAGTGAACTCATAGTTGTTGCCGGGAATCTCGGCCGCCGCAGCCTGCAACTCCTGCAGGAACGCTTGCTTGGTCTTGCGAGGATCGGGCCATTCCGCGCGCGGCTTCATCATGACGAAAGTGTCCGAGACCGACGGCGGCATGGGGTCGTTGGCAACCTCAGCCGTGCCGATCTTGCCGAACACATGCGACACCTCGGGCAGCTGCTTCAGCCGTGCTTCCAATGCCATTTGCATGTCCACGGCCTGAGTCAGGCTGGTCCCTGGAATACGCAACGCATGCAGTGCCACGTCGCCTTCATCCAGATTCGGCACGAACTCGCGCCCCATTCGCAACGACAACAGCACCGCTACCAGCACCAGCGCCGCCGCACCGGATAGAACCAGCCAACGACGTTCAATGGCTCGCAACAGCATCGGCTCATACGCCTTCCGGATGCTCGCCATGACTCGATTCTCGCCATGTCGAATGGAACCACGCACGAATAGCGCCACTGCGGCCGGCACGAAGGTCAGCGACAAAATCAACGCCGCGGTGAGCGCGATGACGACCGTGATCGCCATCGGGTGGAACATCTTTCCTTCGATACCGGTGAGCGTGAAGATCGGCAGGTACACCACCAGGATGATGACTACGCCGAACGAACTCGGCCGCACCACCTCTTTGGTGGCCTCTCGCACTATCGCTAGCCGCTCCAGCAACGTCGGCAATCGCTCGGCCTTGGCCTGCTCTTCACCTAGGCGTCGCAGACAGTTCTCCACGATGATGACGGCACCGTCGACGATCAGGCCGAAATCCAACGCGCCTAGGCTCATCAAGTTGCCGGACACTCGCGAACCCACCATGCCCGTGATCGTGCAAAGCATGGCGATAGGAATGACCGCCGCCGTCACCAGCGCTGCGCGAATGTTTCCAAGCAGCGCGAACAGCACTGCGATGACCAGCAGCGCACCTTCGACCAGATTCTTGGTCACGGTGTCGATGGTGGCATCGACCAGCGAAGTCCGGTCGTAGATGGCCTCGGCCTTCATGCCCTTCGGCAACGAGGCCTGCACTTGCTCGAGACGTTCGGCCGCACCTCGTGCGACTGCTCGGCTGTTCTCGCCGACCAGCATGAAGACCGTCCCCAGCACGATCTCTTGTCCGTCTTGAGTAGCCGCACCCGCGCGCAGCTCGTGACCCACCTCAATCGTCGCAACTTGGGTTAGTCGGATGGAAACGCCTTGCCGCTGAGCCACGACGACTTCGCGAAGTTCTTCGATAGTCGCCAACTGACCCGGCGCACGGATCAAGTACTGAGCGCCGTTGCGTTCGATGTAGCCAGCGCCGACGTTCTCGTTGTTCCTGGCAATGGCTGCGAGAATGTCATCGAAGGTCAAATCGTACGCCAGCAATCGGTTCGGCTTGGGCGCGACGATGAAGGCACGCTCATATCCGCCGATGGTATTCACTTCCACCGCGCCCGGTGTCTGGCGCAGCTGTGGGCGAATGATCCAGTCCTGCGCTGTTCGCAGATCCGTTGGCGTCCAGCGAGAACCGTCCTCCGCCGTCACGGTGTACATGAAGATCTCGCCAAGGCCGGTCGCTATCGGCCCGAGCGTCGGCTCCAATCCCGAGGGCAACTGAGATCGCACTTCAGCAACTCGCTCGGCAACCAGCTGCCGCGCAAAGTAGATGTCGGTGCCATCCTCGAACACGACGGTCACCTGCGACAGTCCATACCTCGACAGCGAGCGTGTGTACTCCAACCTAGGCAATCCCGCCATGGCGGTTTCGATGGCAAACGTGACTCGTTGCTCGGCCTCCAACGGCGAATAGCCCGGCGCTTCAGTATTGATCTGCACCTGGACATTGGTGATGTCCGGCACTGCGTCGATGGGCAGCCGCTGATAGTTATAGACACCGATGGCGCAGATCAGCACCACGATGCCGAGCACGAACCAGCGATGCCGCAGCGAAAATTCTATGATTCTGTTGAGCATGACGTTACCTCAATGGTCGTGGCTGGCACCGGATTTCTCGATGTCCGCTTTGATGAGATAACTGTTCTGCGTGACGTACCGAGCGCCCTTGCTCAGCCCGCCAACCACCTCGATGTGCTCCGCATCGGCTCGCCCCAACTCGAGCATCCGCACCTCATAGGTATCGTCGATCTGCTCGAACACCACATCGAAGTCACGGAATCGTTGTATCGCGTCACGCCGCACCGCCAACGGAACCTGAATCTCCGCAACGGTTACTTGCGCTGTGACGAATTGGCCCGGCCGCAACTGGCCGGTGGCGTTGTCGATCACGACACGCGCTCTCACGCTCTGACTGCCATGAACCGCAAGCGGTGCGATCCGCGACAACCGACCGTCGGCCAACTTGCGGCCATCCAGATCCAACACCCGAACCGGCTGCTGTTCGCTGA
The DNA here is from genome assembly GCF_016790065.1 of Steroidobacter sp. GTDB lineage: Bacteria > Pseudomonadota > Gammaproteobacteria > Steroidobacterales > Steroidobacteraceae > Steroidobacter. The sequence goes on along the minus strand of NZ_JAEUPY010000407.1, from coordinate 3,102 downwards.
TGCGGGCCAGATCGTTTTGAAACACGTCGAGCTCCACCCAGACCTTGGTCAGATCGATGATGGTGAATAGCGCTTCTTCGCCCGTGGCCTCGCCTACTTGCGCGCGATGCTCGACTAACACGCCACCAATAGGCGCGGTGATCGAATAGTTCTGCAGGCTTTCGTTGCTCTGAACTTGAGCGAGCACAGCGCCGCGACTCACGGTCGCCCACGGCTGCACGCCCACTTCACGCACCACGCCCGGAAATCGAGCTCGCACTCTGGAAACTCGGGCCGGATCGGCCTGGATCACGCCGGACAGCGACAATCCTTCCTGCAACGTGACCGGCCCGGCTTCGCTGGTCGTCACCCCCATGGTTTTAGCGACGTTGGCAGCGATGGCCGTTCGTCCTTCATACGATTCGTACTGCCACTCCCTGGTTTTGCCGTTGCGTACAGCACGCACGACCACATCGAAAGAATGCGGTTCCTCGACGACACCGCGTCCGCGCAAGAACTCACCTTGTGGCTCGAACTCGAACCGATCGACGCCACCGCCGAGTCGACCCAGCTCAACGGTTACCGAGGCCGCATCCGCCGGCAGCGGCTTGTTGTCTTCATACAGCCAGGCGCGGAATTCGGGCGGGACGCCGCTTTCAAAGATGGCAAGCTCCAGCGCGAAGCCTTCTTGCTCGAGCAAACGACCGCCGTGCGAGCCACGCTCGAACGACTCTGCTGCCTCGTGACCGCCTTCATGGCCATGCTCGTCCTCGGACTTTGAAGAGGATCCACAACCGCCGACGAACAACGCCGCAAATAACACTACCAATGATCTGATCATGGCGAACTCCCTTCAAAGGCGCGAATAGGCGCGCCCGTCACGCGTTGTATCTCGATGAGTAAGGTGTGGAATTGCGCGGCGGCGACGATTGCCTGGCGCTCTACTTCGAGCAGCTGCGTCTGAGCGTCAGCCAGCTCGAGCAGCGAGAAACGACCCGCTCGATAGCCTCGCTCGGTCGTGGTCAACATCGACTCTGCCTGCGGTCGGATGTTCGTGTGCAATGCCCGTGCTTCAGTGCCAGCGTGCGTAATCTCCTGGTACAACTCGAACAGCTTCGCTTGCAGCTCCAACAATCGCGATTCGCGATCGGCGTCGACGCGAGCGCGGTTGGCACGTGCAGCCTTCTCCGCCAACGCTGCCTTCTGGCGCGTTCCTAGCGGAATGGAGAACGATGCGACCAAGGCGTGCTCGTCAAACGCCTCCAGACGACGCACACCAGCGGCGACTGAGACATCGGCTACCTTTGCTGCTTCTGCCAGCCGAATGCGGGCATCTTCCGCTCGTGCATCCGATGCAAACCGCTCGATGTCGGGATTGGTAGAGAGGCGCTGCGTGTAGCTCTCGAAGCTCTCCAGCTTGGGCAAATCGAATATGGCCCCCGCTGCCGTACCGAACGACGCCTGCGCATCGCCCCACAACACGGAAAGACTGACTCGCGAGCTGGCGAGCTCGTGCTCAGCGTGCTCCGCGTCGATCTCGGCACGCGCCAACGCAATCTCAGCCCGGCTCAGCATTGCCGGCGAAGCTGCACCCGCCTCGACTCGTTGCTTGACTACATCGCGCGCGGTACGAGCCAACTCTACCGACCGACGCGCCGTCACCAACGACTGCTGATCGGAAACGACATGGATGAAGCGCCGCGCCACTTCAGCGGATAGCTCGGCACGACGAACCTGTTGATCGGCAGTAAGCGCGTCGATCTCTCGCACGCCAAGCTCCCGACGCAAAGCCAGCTTGCCGCCCCGCTCAATCACGCGGGACAGCTGCACCGTGGATTCCAGCGAGCCGACGCCGGACACACTGCCAGTGCCGCCGAAGTTTTCGAAGTCGGTTTGTAGGGCCCAAGCGGGAGCCAACGCCTCCCCCTGGGAACGACTCGTCAAACTCTCGGACTCCAACGCCAATGCGCGGCCCAACGGATTGCGCTCGGCGACCAGGCCGATGGCCTGCTCCAGGGTCAACTCTTTCTGTGTGCTCGAATCGGCAGCGGATGCCGCGAGCACTTGGCCCAGCATTGAATTCAGCGCGCACGCGGCAACGCCCGCACGCCAGGCGTGCGTCAAAATCTTTCTCATGGAAATGCCTCCACGAGCGGCGCTCCTGACGGAACGTCACTCGATGAAATAAATAGACGAAGGATTGGAGGAGGCTTTAGGCCGGCGGACCGCGTAGCGGTGGCCGGTAATGCAAAGAAAAGTCGGCGGGAACCGATGGGCGTTCGGGCGGGAACGGCACCGCGCTGGCCACTGGCAGATCCCAATTGAGGACTACCAGGACTACGGCCAACCCTAGATCGAAGTCCGAGCCAGCCTTCTTGGCCAGCATGCCGACCAGCGGATTCACATCCTTGTCGGCGCCGCCGTCGTCGAGATGATGCTCGTCGTTGTGGCTATCGGAGAAGTGAACGCTGGCTGGCGGCTCGTAGCCGTCCATGCAGAGATGCACATGCGCGCCGCTCGCCTTCGCAGTCATCACCGCGAATAAGACGATCCACAATAACAATCTGGTTATGCGGGGAAGGCGCCACATGGGCGCGTAGTATGCCAATCAGCGGGGTGTAACGGAACAAGCTTGCAGGACCTTGCCGAAATGTAACGCAAAGGCCGAGTTCCGCGGCATGGGCTGGTGCTCAGCCAGGCGCGCCGCGACTTTGCGATCCTTGGCGTCGAGCCGGGACCAGATGCAGTCGCAAAGAGCGCTCTGTTGCTGGTCGCTCGCGCTGCTGCCCGAGCCCAGGCTGAATTCGGGAACCGGATGTTGAGCGCAACGGAGGGTCGGTAGTGCCGCGTTCATTGCCGGCGGGGTGGCCGCTGATTTGCTACAGGCCCCGACGCTAAGGGTGAGTATCAGTGTGGCGATGAGAGGAAGGTAACGCACCGGCTTGCTCCGAAAAAAAAGCGGAGGCCCTTGCGAGCCTCCGCTATTGGCGTGTGGGGGATTACACGCGGACGAAATGATCCCAGTAGCTGTACTCGGTCTGGGTGCGGGTGCGCTTCCAACCTTCGTACGTCTGGCGGCTCAGGTAGCCGTCATGGAACGTGGTGCCGACATACTGGCTGAAC
>NZ_JAEUPY010000349.1 GCF_016790065.1 Steroidobacter sp. | reverse complement strand
CAACGTGATCGCGCGCCAGTGCGCGATGTTCCCGGATCGGCTCAAAGGCGTCGCAGGCCTGCCGCAGTTCCGCGATAGCAGCCCCGAGAACTGTGTCGAGGAGCTGGAGCGCTGCGTGAAGGAGCTGGGCTTCGTCGGCTGCCTGCTCAATCCCGATCCCACGGAAGGCGACGGTGCGCCGCCGCCGGGCCTCGGCGAACGCTTCTGGTATCCGATCTACGAGAAGATGGTCGAGCTCGACGTGCCCGCGCTGATTCACTCGGCAAGCTGCTACAGCCCGCGCGAGTCGTACACGCTCAAGTTCATCAACGAGGAAAGCATCGCCATCATCTCGTTGCTGGAGTCGACCGTGTTCGAGGACTTCCCCACGCTGAAGCTAGTGGTCGCCCACGGCGGCGGCGCCATTCCGTATCAGATGGGGCGGTTCCGCGCGTGGACGCTGCGGCGGAAAGAGCCGAAGACCTTCGACCAGAAGATGAAGCACTTGTACTTCGATACGTGCAACTACTCGAAGGAATCGCTGGAGCTGCTGTTCCGTGTGGTCGGCGTGGATAACTGCCTGTTCGGCACCGAGAGCCCGGGCACGGGCAGCGTGCACAACCCGGAGACGGGTCGCGACTTCGATGACCTGAAACCGGTGATCGAAAGCATCGAGTGGTTGAGTGAGGCGGATCGAAAGAAGATCTTCGAAAGCAACGCCCGCAAGATCTATAACCGCGCGTTCAAGTAGCGCGCACGGGAACGTCGTCGCCACGCGCGGCGACGTTCCTCAACTAGCCTTGCGTGACGGGCAAATGAACGACCAGACCGTCGAGCGCGTCCGTGACGACGACCTGACACGACAGCCGAGAGTTCGGCTGCTTGCGGTCCGAGAACTCCAGCATGTTCTCTTCAAGCGGCGTGGCGCGACCCACGACTCGCATCCACGACTCATCGACGTAGACGTGACACGTGGCGCATGAACACGAGCCTCCGCATACGGCTTCGATCCCTGAAACATTCGCATCCACGGCTGCGCGCATGAGCGAGCGGCCGAGCGGTGCATCGACGACGTGAGACTCGCCCGTGGACGAGACGAATGTGAGCTTCGGCATGCCGAATGAAGAGGATGCCAGGTACGGCGAATCAGGCCGCAGCGGCGTGTGGCTGCAAGCGTGCGCCTTCCCATGCGCCGCTGACGATCAACTTGTTCACGACTTCGAGCAGCAGCGTGTACACAGCCGCGGCTGGCGCGGACAACGGCGTGGCATCGAACGTGGCCACGGACATCCAGCGCTCGATACCCGGCGCGGCCAGCGGTTTGATCTTCAGTCCAAGCTGACCTGCCGCGTGTCGCGCGGAGGCGGACGGAAGAATCGTCGAACCGAGATTGCGTTTGATGGCGTTACACAAGCTGTACGCGGTGTCCATTTCCGCGATCACCTTCGGCTTGCAGTTGTGCGCGGCGAACGCGTCTTCGATCAGCTCACGCAAATGCGTGTTGTGTCGGGGCAGGAACAGCGGCATGTCATTGAGCAGGCTGATATCCACCGGGCCCGCTGGCAAGCGTTTCGCGGCTTCGTCTGAGGCGATGAACACGAGCTGTTCGGCGAATAGCGGCTGCAGTCCCATGCCGCGGATCGGCCGCGTGCCGGGGAGCAGGGCGATGTCGAGCTGACCGGTGATGGTGAGTTCGCGCAACGATGCGCCGGTGAGCCCATCCGAGAGATGCAGATGAATGCCGGGATACGCGTTACGCAGCGCTTCGAGTAGCGGCCCGACGATCATCACCGCGGAGCTCAGCGGCATGCCCATCGACACGGCGCCGGTGATCTCCGAGCTAACGTGATTCACCTCGGACTTGGCTTGCGCGAGCTGCTTGAGGATGACTTGCGAGTGGCGATAAAGCGCGCGACCCGCGGCCGTCGGCGTGACGCCGCTACGGCTTCGCTCCAACAGGGGCACGCCGAACTCGTGTTCTAGCGACACCACTTGCTGGCTGAGCGCGGGCTGGGCGATGCACAGAAACTCGGCGGCGCGAGTAAGGCTGCCCAAATCCACGATCTTGATAAAGGCCTGGAGACGGCGCGTTTCCATGGGGCCCATATTGTCCGGACAGCTTTCAGAATGCAACCACATCTATAAGCCGTTTGTATGGCCCGAGCCGGAAACAGTATTTCCGAGCCCGGGGTGGCCGCCTCCAGAATCCCGCTCATCGCCAGTCGCGGCGCCGTTTTTGGCCGCGCTCTAGGGGATTTGCCGACACGATTCGGCTTGAGGATAGAGCAGTGACCATAAGTGAAACTTTGGCGGCCGGGCATGTGCAGCGGTTGCGCCGGCTGGATTGTTGTGCGGTGTCGGATGCCTTGGACCGGCTCAAGTTGCCCGGTTCGGTGAGCGGTTTGCCGCAAAGGTCCGGTCAAGGAAAGCTGGCCGGCCGGGTGGTGACCATGAAGCTGGGGACGGGCGAACCGCCGCCGGGACCGCCGCGGCATCTGGGCTGCGATGCCATCGAGGCATCGACCGCGCTCGATGTGATCGTGATCGAGCAACGCACCGGCATCGAGGCTGGCTGTTGGGGCGGAATTCTCACGCTCGGCGCCAAGCTGCACGGCGTTGCTGGTGTGATTGCCGAGGGCAGCGTGCGTGACATCGACGAAGCCATCACTTGTGACTTTCCCATTTTTTCGCGCGGCCTCACGGCGCGCACCGCACGCGGTCGGATCGTCGAGAAGGCGACCAACGTGCCAGTCGCGGTCGGCGACGTCGAAGTGATGCCTGGTGACTATGTGATCGCCGATGGCAGTGCCGTCGTATTTATCCGCGCCGCGAACATCGAGCGCGTGCTCGAAGCCGCGGAAACCATCGTCGCGAAAGAAGCCGCCATGGCCAAAGCGCTATTGGCCGGCGCGCCCATCTCCGAAGTGATGGGCGGCAATTACGAGAACATGTTGAGGACTTGAGAACGATGTCAGAAGCCAAGACCGATACCAACGTCGAGCGCGCCGCGCGTCTCGATACCGCATCGTTGAGCGATGCCATGGACAAGCTCGGCATTCGCGGCCAGTGCTACAAGATTGCTCCGCGCGATTCGTCGTTTCGTCTCGCCGGCCGTGCGTACACGCTGTTGTATGGACCCGCGGGCAATCCGCCGGGCACCGTCGGCGACTACATCGACGATGTGCCGCCGGGCAGTGTGCTCGTACTTGATAACGGCGGACGTGATGACGCGACGGTGTGGGGTGACATTCTCACGGAGATTGCACATCGGCGTGGCATTGCCGGCACGGTGATCGACGGCATCTGTCGCGATGTCGCGATGTGTTTGAAGCTGGGTTATCCGGTGTATTCGCGCGGTGCCTGGATGCGTACTGGTAAAGACCGCGTGCAAGTCGAAGCGACTAACGTGCCGGTCAACATTGGCGACGCGCGCGTGAAGCCGGGCGATCTGATTCGCGGTGATGCCGACGGCGTGCTGGTACTGCCGAGCGAGCATGAGAACGCAATCCTCGATACGGCCGAGCAAATCGAAACGGCCGAGAATCGTATTCGCGAATCCGTGCGCGGTGGCATGCGACTGGACGACGCTCGCAAGGCGCATCGCTACCACCAGCTTCAGACCAAAGCCTGAGCCGCCGCGACGATGATCAAACTCAATTCTGAAGAGACGATTCGGCGGAAGGTCGAGCGCGTCGATGCGTCGCTGATCGAAGCCGCGCGACAGTTCGATACCGCGACGTTGCATGAGGCCGGTGGAAAGATCGGCGTGATGCCTCACGAGATCAAGCCTCTCGCTTCAAGCTTTCGTGTGTACGGCTCGGCGTGCACAGTGCAATCGCCAGGCGGTGACAACCTGTGGTTGCACCGTGCGATCTACGCGGCTGAACCGGGCGATGTGCTGGTCGTACATGTGAATGACAAGTATGACCACGGCTACTGGGGCGAGATCATGGCCACAGCTGCGCAGGTCCGCGGTTTGGCCGGCTTGGTGATCGATGGTTGCGTGCGAGACGGCGCGCTACTTCGTGAGATGCCGTTTCCGATATTCGCGCGCGGCTTGTGTATTCGAGGCACTGGCAAGGACTTCGGCGCACGCGGTTGGGTGAACTATCCGGTGCTGTTCGGCGGGGTCACCGTGAATGCAGGTGATCTCGTGGTCGGCGACGAGGACGGCGTGGTCATCGTTCCTCGGCAGGCGGCGTCGCAAGTGCTCGCAGCCGCGGCCAAGCGAGTGACCTTCGAACGCGAAGTGATCTCCCGGCTCCAGCAGGGCGAAACCACGCTCAGTATTTATGGTTTGGAATGAAACGGCACCGCTTGGAGCGAGAGTCGTCGTTACCCCGTTGCTATGGTTTGGAATGAGATGTCACTGATCAAGGCGCGAATCGTCGCCATCCGTTACGAAGCGCGCGATGTGCTGTCTTATGTGCTCGCACCGCTGACGCCAGCACAGCCGTTGCCCGCATATGCGCCGGGTGCGCATATCGACGTGCATTTGACGGGTGCATTGATGCGCACCTATTCACTGTCCAATGGCCGCGGCGACGCCGGCTTGTATCGGCTCACGGTGCAAAAGGATCCGAAGAGCCGCGGCGGCTCGATCTATATGCATGACAGCTTGCGGGCGGGGCAGGAGGTCGAGATCAGCACGCCGCGCAATAACTTTGAGCTGTGTGAGGATGCGCCGCTCTCGGTGTTTATCGCGGGTGGCATTGGTGTGACGCCGTTCATTCCGATGATGGCGCGTCTCAGCTCCCTCGGCCGTCGCTGGCGTTTGCATTACTGCGTGCGAACACGAGAGCGCGCGGCGTTTATCGAAGAGATCGAGCAATTGACTGCCGCAGGTCACGGCGAAGCGGTGTTCAACTTCGATGAAGAACCGGGCGGCAGCATGCTCGACTTGAATGCAGTGATCGCGTCACTGCCTGAGGGCGCACATGTTTACTGTTGCGGCCCGACCGGAATGCTGCACGCTTATCAGAAGGCGGCCGAGCGCTTGCCATCGGAATGCGTGCACTTCGAATACTTCAGCAGCGATGTCAAAGCAGCTGCCGAAGGCGGCTTCACGGTGGTCTTGCAAAAGACCGGCAGCGAAGTGTTTGTGAAAAGCGGCGAGACCATCCTGCAAGCCATCCGCTCCGCCGGTGTGTTCGTCGACAGTTCGTGCGAAGAGGGCATCTGCGGTGCCTGCGAGACCAAAGTCATCAGCGGCACGCCCGATCATCGCGACATGATCTTGAGCGATCGCGAACGCACCGAGAGCAAGAGCATGATGATCTGTTGCTCGGGCTGTAAATCGGACCGGCTGGTACTGGATTTGTAACAGCCGGTGAGATTGTCTTCAGCCGCGCGGCCAGCGCCCGGCTTCCAACATCAGATCTTCGAAGAACGCGCCGAACGGCCGCGTCGGATGACGGATCTGGATTTCCAGCACCCATAGATCGGCCTTGGGCACGAAGTTGGCGGCGGTCAGCGTGCCTTCATGAATGGCGGCGTGCGGGAAGTCGGACAAGCGGTGTCCCGACACGTCCATGTTCAATACCCAGCCCAGCTTCTGCGCGACTTCGCTGGCGTAGTTGTAGAGCGCAATGCCGGTGAGCGCATCGGTACGCCACTTCGCGTGCACCAGGTCGAAGATCTCATGCACGTCCCGCGCACAGCGTTGCATGTCGGGATCGTTGCCGACCACGAATGTGCCGCCGCCATCGCCTTCCCAGCGTTGCCACACCGGCCCGATGTCGATGAAGAAAATATCGTTGTCCTGCAGGACTCGGTCGGGCGCGTTTTTTTCTGCATAAGTGCACAGCGTGTTCTCGCCGAAGCGGAGGTACACGCCGTGCCAGCCGCGCATCAAACCGGCTTCCTTGAGCACGGACTTGGCGAGTGCCAGGCCTTGTTGTTCGGTCATGCCCGGGCGGATCTGAGCCGCGATGGTGTCGATGGCGCGAAACGTATGTTGACGCGCTTCGAGCATCCGTTCCCGATCGTAATTCGGTCCGACGCGTTCCTCGGCAATGGCTGGGTTGCTCATCTTTAAGCTCTTATATTCCTGGCAAAAGAGGGGTCATCGACTTGCGCTATGCCCGATGGTATATAACGGGCCCGGACTATTCCAGACCTGGGTGACGCCCTTTGAACCCGACTCCCATGAATGTCACGGCCACGGAGTTGACCAGCTTCGATGTCGATCCCGCCGGCCTGCATGTCCGGCTGCACATGCGGGACGCCGCAGGGGCGGTTCATATGCTGGTGATCCCGACCGATGGCCTGATGACGCTGCTGATGACCTTGCCGGACATGGTGCGGCGGGCGTTACGCAACCGATATCAAGACGAGTCGTTGCGACTGGTCCATTCGCTCGAGGATTTCAAGGTGGAGCTGGGCGAGCCGACGGCCGACGGGCAGCGGCAATACATTCTGACGCTGGCCACCCACGGCGGCTTCGAGGTGGCGTTTTCCGCCACCCGAGACTCGTTGGATTCGCTCAGCGGCGCCATCGAAGCGGATACACTGTCGCAACAAGCACAAACCCATCAAGCACGACGGCTCTCATAACTCATGCAATTACTCACACGGATCGGGTGTCAGGTGGCGGTCGCGGTCGGGCTGACGCTGTCGGTGTCGATAGCGGCCGAAGCGGCGAATACGAACATCAGCATTCCCGGCGAGCGGCTGGTGACAGAAAGCATCACCTCGACTTCGGACGGTGTGCTTTACATTGGCAGCCTCGGCGCTCGCGCTATCTTTCGGGCCAAGACCACGGACGCCAAGGCTGAATCGTGGGTCCAGCCGCCGATGGAGCAGACCCAGGGCATCTACGGCGTATTTGCCGATGAGCGTTCCAATACGCTGTACGCCTGTGTGTCCGGCTTCGGTGGCCCCGGAGCCGCCGAGCTGTTAACGCTGGATTTGAAGTCGGGCAAGCTCAAAGCCAGATATCCCTTCTCGAGCACCGGCGGTCTGTGCAATGACATTGCGACGGGTGCTGACGGCACGGCTTATGTGACCGACAGTCGCAACATGGAAGTGCTGCGCTTACAGCCCAAAGGCAAGGCGTTGGAGAAATGGATCGGCGACGGTGTGTTCGGGCCCAAGGGCGGCGTGCTCGATGGCATCAGCGTGCTCGGCAATCGAGTGCTGGTGAATACGCTGACCACCAACAAGTTGTTCAGCGTGCCCATCGAAAGCGATGGCCGCGCCGGCAAAGCTGCAGAGGTGAAGCTCGATCGCGCAATCGCGGCGCCTGACGGCATGCGCAGTCTCGGCGCCAACGGTTTGTTGCTGGCTGAGAGCGATGGCGGCCGAGTGTCACGAATCGACCTGTCCGGCGATACCGGCAAGGTGACTACGCTGCAGGAAGGGTTTCCAAGCGGTCCGGTATCAGCGACCCTCGTCGGATCGAATGTCTACGTGGTTGACGCGCAGTTCGGCGCGCTCCGTAGCAACGAGCTGAAGCCGTTCGAAGTCGTCGTGTTCGCTCTGCCGAAGAAGTAGCGCGCTTAGAACGAAGCGCGCACTGTCACTCCTACGATGCGAGGATCGCTGGGCTGGCCAAGGATCAGGCCGGAGTTGCCGGTCTGGATGGTCAGGGCGGTGATGTAGTCCTTGTCGAACAGATTGCGCGCAAACACATCGACTTCCCAGCCACTCGCGAACCGATAGCCCACGCTCGCGTTGGTCACGTTGTAACCACCGATCTGCGTGTAGCGTGACGCCGCGGTGTCGCTGTTGTAGCCCGAACGAGTCATCGAATCGATGTGGAACAGCAGGTCACCCGTGGCCACCGGCAGCTGGTAGTCGAGACCGAGCGTGCCCACCCATTCGGATAAGCCAGCGAGCTTCACGCCGGTGAGGTTGCAAGCAACGGTCGCAGCGGTTTGCACTTCGAGCGGGCAGGGGCCCGCCGGGTAATCTGTGTTCTCGCCATCGGCGTAAGCGAGCGACGCCCGCACCGTGAAGCCTTTGAACAGCAGCACGCCGAAATCCGCCTCGACGCCTTGCACGCGAACTTCAGGAACGTTGGCGGGGTAGGAGCGAATCGCCGCCGTTTCCAAACTGGAAACGATGTTTGCTTGATAGTCTTCGACCACGGTTCGATAACCGGCGAGATTCAAAGTCGCGCGACCGTCGAACAAAGTGGATTTCAGGCCCACTTCGTAGGTGATGTTCTTTTCGTCTTCGATGACAGCCGTTGCCAGTGCTGGCTGATTCTGCGCGTCCAGCGGCAAGCCGGACATGTTCAGGCCGCCGGATTTGTAGCCGTACGAAAAGCCGGCATAGCCAAACAAAGCGTCGGTGAACTGATAGGCAAGGTTGGTGCGACCGGAGAGGCTGCCGCCATCGTCGTCAGCGGTATAACTTTGCGGCCGGAAAATCGACAGCTTGGCTCGATTGAGTTCGGTGGCGACGGTCGGTGTGAGGCCGGTCAGATCGAGCCCGCCGAACACGCGAGTGGAGTAGCTGCCTTGCTTGTCTTCGAAGGTATAACGCAGGCCCACCGTCGCCGTCAGCTTGTCAGTGATTCGGTAGTTCACTTCACCGAAGGCGGCATAGCTTTTCATTTCGAAGTTGGAGCTGCCGATTTGCCCGTAGCCATCCAGCAAGTTACGCGGGATCGGCGCAGTGAAGTTGGCTTGATTCAGTAGCCAGTACGCCGCTTCTGGTCCGTAGATGCTGGTCGGCGTGCCGGAGATTTCTTGCCGGAAGAAATACAGTCCACCGACATAGCTCAGCGGGCCCTCGCCATTCGAGGCCAGGCGTACTTCCTGACTGTATTGATCCTGTCGCGACGGAATGCGCTGGACCATTTGAATCGGAATGCCGGTGTAGTCGCGATCGTTGGCGACATCCCAATCCCAATAGCGCCACGCGGTGACCGAGGTCAGCGTGCTCGGGCCCATGTCCCAGTCGGCGATCAGCGAGACACCGCCGTCCTGAGTGTTGATCTGCAGATCGGCGTCGATATCGCTCAAGCGGTCGAAAACATTGGTGCTCGGTGGCGCGTAGCCGAGGCCCGCAGCCAACGAAGGAAACTGCCGGCCGGCGCTACGCAGGCTCTGGCCGACGCGAAGGAAGTTCTGCGTACAGCAGGCAGCGTCCAGATCCGAAACGTCTGCGATCAATCGCAGCTTCAGATTCTCGGACGGCACGAACAGCAGCTGGCCGCGCACCGCATAGTTGTCGAGCTCGTTCAGATCCTGGCCGGTTCGAACGTTGTGAATCACGCCGTCTCGGCGCGTGATCTGTGCCGACAGGCGCCCCGCAACGGTATCGCCGATCAGCGGCCCCGAGACCGCGCCCTTGGTTTGGAAAAAATCGTAGTCGCCAAAGGACGCTTCGCCGTTGGCTTCCGGCTCGAAGGTCGGCTCGCGGCTGACGATATGAATGGCGCCGGCCGTGGTGTTTTTGCCGAACAAGGTGCCTTGCGGTCCGCGCAGCACTTCCACTCGTTCGACGTCGGTGAAGTCGAATGCCGCGGTGGCCGGGCGGCCGTGATAAACCTGGTCAACGTAGAAGCCGACGCCGGGCTCGATGCCGTCGTTCGCGGCGCTGATGGACAGGGTGTTCGAACCCAGGCCACGGATGGTGTACGCCGTGTTTCGTGGGTTCGCAGAGTTGTAGTAAAGCGACGGAACCAGCTGGCTCAGCGACTGCGTGTTCACAGTGTAGGAACTGTCGAGCAGGTCGCCGCTGACGGCAGAAATGGCTGCGGGCACCGCTTGCAGGTTCTCCTGTCGCCGGCGAGCCGTGACCAGTACTTCATCGAGGACGCCGTCACTGCTGGCGCCCACTCGCCCGTTGGACCCTGAGGCATCCTGCGCCGCGATTGGGGCAGACGAAAGCAACGCCGACGCGACGGCGAGCGCTAGATTGAGGCGCATGCAGAATCTCCCTACCGAAGCTACTGGGTCTTCGTTATGTCGGCGCGGATATTACGAGACCCGCACAGTAGCAGCAAGGCAGGGAGGGGTGGCGTTGCGAGCACGCCACCCCTGTCGATCTCGAGCTGTTAGAAGTTGAAGTCCGCGCGCAACGTGATGGTGCGTTCCCGTCCATAGCTGACGGTGCGGTATTCCATGTCCGGCCAGGCGCCAGCCGCGGCCGATTGTTGGTACGTCGTGTACTCTTTGTTGAGGAAATTATCGACGTGCAAGCCGAAGCGCACGCTGTCGTTGACGTTCAGAGTCGTCGACACATCTGCAGTGACGTACGAATCGGAAATATCGCCGGGCGCCGCCTTGAAGTGCGACTTGTACTTGCCGTAGCCGGCCACGCCGAGACGGGCGAAGGCTTCCTTGTTGAAGATGGAATAGCCCTGTTGTAACGCCATGTAGAAGTTGTACTTCGGCACTTGAGTCATGTCTTCGCCGGCTTCCACGCCGAGCGACGCCACCGGGGCGCGATACTCGGAGTTGGTATACGACGCATTGAGCGTCAGGCTCAGATCACTCAGCAAACGTGTCGTCGATTCGAACTCCACACCGCGCGAGCGAGCCAGGCCGGCATTGGCGGTGAAGCCGCAACCCGCGGGGATGCTGATGCCAACGCGCACGTCGGTCCAATCGATGTTGTAAACGGCGGCGGTGAACACGGTGCGCCGATTGAAGGCCGCGCCTTTGACGCCCAGCTCGTAGTTGTCGATCTTGTCGCTCTTGTAGTTCAGGCGGAAATCGGCGGCGAGCGGATCGCGTTCGCAGGACGGCGTGAGTTTGACGTTCGCGCCACCTGGCCGATAACCCTCGGAGTACAGCGCATAGACCGAGAGTTCCTGATGCGGCCGCCAGGACAAGCTGACCTTCTTGCGCAAGCCGCGTTCCACCGGACTACGGTAATGATCTTCGAAGCTGCCGAAGTGGCCGACCTCTTCCCGATCCTCGCCGTACGAGAGTTCGTAGTAGCGCAGTCCGCCGGTAAGTTCGAGCTCGCCGGCGCCGCCCAGATCAAACACGTAGTTGGTCTCGCCGAACATCGCGCGTTCTTTCTGGAAGTTGCCGCCGAGTGTGGAGAACAGCCAGATCAACGTCGGGTCGTTGTAGATGCCTACGCCGTACACTGCCGACAGATCTTCGCCCCAAAGCTCCGCGGCTGCGGCACGGGCAAAGTCATTATCCGGAAGCCACTGCGTGTCGGCGCCGATCGTGCGATCGCGCGACCACTTGTAACTATAGCCGCCGACCGTCCAGTCCCACGCGTTATCGCCAGCGGAGGACACCCGTAGTTCGTGGCTCACCGTTTTGTTTTTGTAGTGAGCCTTGTAGGGCGAGGGGAAGATATCCAGAAAGTCCAGCTGGCTATAGGAATGAATATTGTTGCCTTGGAAGCGCTGGAACGAACCGACGTAGTTCACCGAGACCGCATCGCCGATGTCGTAGTCGACGTTCAGCGTAGTGACATTGGTGGTGTTGGAACTGCGAGGTTCAACCAGATCCCAGTAAGCGAAGCGACGGTTGTAGTTGCCCGCGACGTTGGTCGTGGCACGACATTCGGCGCGGATCTGGCCTTGTTCGCACGGGACCCAACCGTAGACGGCGGCGCCATAACCATACAAACCATCCGGATCGGGCTCGAACGACAGCGTCATGTAGCCCAGATCGGTTGCGGACACGCCGGGCACGCCGTACCAATTGGCGGCAGCGTAACCGGTCTGGATGGATTGATCCGAGGAAGTGCGACCCGTCGCCGTCGACTTGTCGTGGATGAAGCCGAGCGTCAGTGACAGGTCTTCGGTGGCTTGCCAACGCAGCTTGCTGCGGATCAGCTCGTCTTTGTCCGAGCCGGTGAAGCCGTTATAAGTATTGATGGTTTTCTTCGAAGCGTTGCCGCTGTGGCCGACGATGCGCAGTGCCAGTGTGTCATCGATCAAAGGCAGGTTGATGCCGGCGTACAACCGCGTCGACAGATCGTTGCGATTTTTTTCCGAGGCGGCTTGTAACGAGCCGAACACATCGAGCACGTTGAATTCAGGCGCGTTGGTGATGACTTGCACCGTGCCGCCGATGGCATTCGAACCCCACAATGTTCCCTGCGGGCCGCGCAACACTTCCACGCGAGCCACATCGAACAAGCTGTTACCGAAGCTGCCGGGCACGCCATCGGTGAACGTCGACGTGGTATTGGGGTTACTGCTGTTGCCACCGCTCAGGCCGCGCAGAATCAGCTGACCCTCGGGAGCTGCCGCGCCAGCAATGGTTCGATACAAGTCGGCCGGTTCCACCACATTGCGATCGGCGATCTCGACACTGCCGATGGCAGTGATGTTCATCGGCACTTCGATCAGCGTTTCTGTTTTCTTACGCGCCGTGACCACGACTTCGCCCAACATCGGTGCTTCGACCGTGTGTGCTGTCGGAGCTGGTGTGGTTGCGCCCGCCGAAGACGCGCTCGACTGTTCCGCCGCGCCGCTGTCGAGGAATGCAAGTCGACGCAGAGGCTGACGAGCCTCGCCGGTTTCCTCGGTAGCTGCGCTCGTGGTTGCGCTGATCTTCTGTGTCTGCGGTCGCGTACGAATCGCGACGGTGCGTTCGTTCAAGAACTCATGCTGCAAGCCGGTGCCAGCCAGCAAGAAGGTGAGAGCTTCGTCGGTCGTCAGGCGCCCGTTGAGTGTCGGCGCTTTGAGGCCGGACACCAGTGCGGGATCGAAGAAAACATTGATGTTTGTTTGTGCACCGACCTCTCTCAGTGCCGCCTCTAGCGGCTGTGCGCCGAGGCGAAGTTGCACCGCCTCCTGCGCAGTTGCGCCGGTGGCGTGAAGAGAAAGAATCGCTGCGACGGTAAGGGCCGCTAAAGTTCTATTGCGCATTCCACTGTTCCCCAAAAGAACGACTCGTTGTTGTGGTCCGTTCTCTAAGAGTCCAATGTTGAAAAAACCGGGCACGGTGCGGGGTCATTGTTTGGACAGCACGTAGCCACCGTCGGCGTTGGTCTCGACCTGCACGCCGCGATAGTTCTGCAAATATTCGATGAAGTCGGTCAACGAGTTGGTGCCGTACGTGCCGCTCACGCGCAGCGCGCCGGTGTCGTCATCGGCGATCACGATGGACTTGCGCTGATAACGATTGAGCTCGGTCACGATACTTTCCAGCGTCTCATCGACAAAGGTGATGCGGCCTTCGACCCAGCGCGAGGCGCGATCGATGGACGGCCCGGCACCTGGAAGAATGGTGCCGGTAGCGGACACGGCTGCGCGTTCGCCGGCCGAAAGCGACACGGGTTCATTGACGCTGCCGGCGGCGGGCGCATGTGGCTGGGGCAATACCGCGACCTTGCCTTCGAACACGGCGACCGCGGTTTCATGATTCAACGCGCGCACATTGAAGACGGTGCCTACCGCTCTAACGATGGCGTCGTCGGTCTCAACGATGAAGGGGCGTGCAGCATCTTTGGCGACGGTGAAGCGGACTTCACCATCGAGCAGTTGAATGCGTCGTTCGTGAGTTCCCAAGGAAACGCGGATGCGCGAGCGAGTGTTGAGATTCACGATTGAACCGTCTTCGAGCGTGACGATGCGCTGTTCGCCGGCGGCGGTACGAATGTGCGACGGATTCAACCAATGGTCGTAAGCGAGACCGATGCTGACGATCAGCATTGCGGCCATCGACGTAAGTGCGATCAGCAAGCCACGACGCCGACGACGCGGCTCCGCAATCGGCGGGAGCGTCGAACGGTTTGGAAAGGCCACGACGTTGGGTGAGGGCGGGGTAGCGGCGAGAGCGTCGCGAATTACTTGTTCGGCAGTGAGAGTGCCGCCGCGGGCCAAACCGACATCACCCCAAGACTGGGCAACGGCCAGATATTCCGCGACATGGTCGGGTGAGCTCAACAACCATTGGGCGAACTGCGAACGCTCCTCTTGGGAGACATCCTCTTCGCGCAGGCGCAGGAACCAATCGAGGGCTGCGCTGGCGATGGCTTCTTGCACGGAGTCGGTCCTTTTCATGTCGTTACTCCCTGTTGCCCAGGCGTTCACGACAATGCCGCAGGCCCAGGCGCAAATACTTTTTCACCGTGCTGGGTGAAATGCCGAGCCGCTGGCCAATCTCGTCATACGTCATGCCTTCGTGCCGGTGCAGAACCAGCACCGCTCGATGATGTTCGGGCAGTTCGTCCAGTGCCGCCCGGACCTCGGCGGCCTGGCCGACCTCCGGCCCGCTGGCATCCATCGCGAACTGCGCTTCGGTGGCCTGTTCCTCGCCCCA
>NZ_JAEUPY010000237.1 GCF_016790065.1 Steroidobacter sp. | reverse complement strand
GGCCAACGAAACATTCACGCCGAGTCAGCAAAGATTCCGGTTGTCATTGCCGCGCCGGTGCCGCTGGCGTCGTATCCAGTCGTCGACGCCGCGCTGTTGGTGCTTCAGTTCGCTTTGCATGATCGGCCCGCGACGCACGCTGGTCGGTTGTTACGTTCGCCTTTCATCGCGGGCGGTGAGACTGAGAAAGATCGCCGCGCCATGGCGGACTTCCGCCTGCGTGAAGACCAGCGAGATCGATGGGATTGGTTCGAGCTGGAGCGCTGGGCGGGTGCGACGGGTTGCGATCAGCTGGCGCTGGCCGCTCGCCAGGTCGTCGCGGAGATTCGTGACAAGACGTCGAAGACAGGGGCGAGCGCTTGGGCGGAACGATTCCACGCTTGGCTGCGTGCCGCCGGCTGGCCCGGTGAACGTTCGCTGAGCAGCGTCGAACATCAAACCGTGCGCAAGTTTCATGACGCGCTCGCAGAGTTCGGCACGTTGGATGCGGTGACGGCGCCGCTCTCGGCATCCTCAGCCTTGTCCCGCTTGCAAGAGCTGCTGCGTGACACGGCGTTCGAGCCGGAGACCCAAGCGACGTCCATTACGGTCATCGATCCGGCCACGGTCGCCGGCATGACCTTCGATGCAACTTGGGTGATGGGGTTGGATGCGGCTCGTTTGCCGGAGCCCGTGAATCCCGATCCGCTGTTGCCGGTTGCCTTGCAAAGAGCCGCAAAGATTCCGGAAGCCACGGCGGAAGGCGTGATGCAGCTGTCACGCACGCGGTTGGCTCGTTGGACGAGTAGTGCGCCCGATGTCGTGCTGAGTTGGCCGCGGCAGGAAGGCGAGGCGGAGTTGCAACCGAGCCCGATGCTATCGGCGTGGCCGAGCATCAAAGGCGGCGACATTGCCATCGCGGCCGTGCGTCCGCTACGACGAACTCTCTTCGATCAGCGTCCGTTGCTGGAACACATGCGGGACGAGTTCGCGCCGCGACTCACTGTGAAAACTGCACGCGGTGGCGCGATGACACTGGAGCTGCAGTCTCGCTGTCCGTTCCGAGCGCAAGCGCAGATTCGCTTGGGAGCGGAGCAGTTGCCGACGGTGAGCATCGGCGTCGAGCCCATCGATCGCGGCATCATCCTGCATCGAGTGCTCGAGGAGATTTGGGGCTGGCTGCGTAGCCACTCCGCATTGGTGGCCGTCGACGAAGAAACATTGGCCTCGCGTGTGAGCGACAGCGCTCAGCGCCATACCTTGAAGGCGTTGCAACCGACTGTGCGCTATCGCGAGCGGCTGGCGGCCTTGGAGGCAGCGAACGTTGCTAAGCAGGTTCTGCAACTGCTGGCGGTGGAGAAGCAGCGACCGCCGTTCTCGATGCGTTTGACTGAGACCTCGGAGCCGTACTCGATTGGCGGCCTGTCGATCACTTTGCAGCCGGACCGCATCGACGAGTTGGCTCAGGGCGGTCACTTGTTGATCGATTACAAGTTGGGCGACTCACACTCGCCGAGACAATGGCTCGACACACGGCCGGGTCGACCGATGCGACCGCAGTTGCCGCTGTATGGCTTGGCTCACGCAGAGACGTTGCGAGGTCTGTCGTACGTGGTGCTGGCTGCAGGCGCAGTCGAGTATCGCGGCTGGAGCGATGGCGCGTTCGTCGGCGAAGGCGTCCAGCAGTATCCGTTGGGCGTTCGTTTGCGACCGGAGCATCCGCAGGATTGGCCGTCGCTCGTGGATCATTGGCGCAAGACGCTGACGCATCTGGCCGAGGGCTTTGTCGAAGGGCAGGCGATGGTGGATCCGTTGCCTCAGGAATGCACGCACTGTCATCTGAGTGCGTTCTGCCGCGTCAGTGAGCAGGCGTTGGAAGAAGAGACGGAGCATCATCACGATGAGTAGCGACGCTGCAGCCCGCAAGCGCGCGCTCGATCCGACGCGCTCGTTCATCGTCCAAGCGCCGGCCGGCTCGGGTAAGACCGAGCTACTGACGCAACGTTATCTGCGCTTGCTCGCCACCGTCGAGCATCCAGAGCAAATCCTCGCGATTACGTTTACGCGCAAGGCAGCGGCCGAAATGCGCAATCGTATTTTGCTTTCCATCGAAGCTGCGGGCGGCTCGAAGCCTGAGTCTGCGCACAAGTTGACGACTTGGGAGTTGGCGCGTGCTGTGCGTGCTGCTGACGTGGAGCGGAACTGGAAACTCGCCGAACACCCGTCGCGGCTGCGAATTCAGACCATCGATGCGCTCAATTCAACTTTGGCGCGTCGGTTACCGATTCTTGCAGGCACCGGATCGGCGTTGGAGCCGGCGGAAGATCCGTGGCCTTTGTACGAGACCGCGGCTCGGCGCCTGATTGAACGGCTCGGCGAAGGCTCGGCGGTTGCCGATCATCTCGAATCCTTGATCGTGCACCTCGGCAATCGCACGGACATGCTGGCTGAGCTGGTGTGCGAGTTGTTGGCCAAGCGCGATCAATGGTTGCACCAGATCGTCAGCGCTGGCGCGCACGACAACTTGCGCGCGGTACTCGAACAGACTTTGCAGAACGTGATCGGACGTCATCTGACGACGCTCTGCGGCTTGCTTCATGAGCCGCGACGTCGCGAGTATTGGTCGCTAACAGTTTTTGCTGCTGCCAATTTGCGTGACGTGGCAGGCCTCGCAGATGACAAGCGAGTGTTGCTGGATGCGTGTAGCGATGGGGACGTCATTCCTGGCTCGGACAGCGACAGCATGGATGCGTGGCTGGGATTGGCCAGCGTGTTCTTGAAGCGTGACGGTTCGCCGTATCTCACGGTCAACAAGAAGAGCGGCTTCCCGACCACCCATCCTGAAGAGAAGGAGCGGATGCTCGGGCTGCTCGCCGAGCTAGGGCAGGATCACGAACTGGTCGCGCAGCTCGGCATGCTTCGTAATCTGCCGCGCGGTTCGTACACCGAAGAGCAGTGGGAAATTCTCGAGGCGCTGCTGGCTGTGCTGCCGGTGGCCGTGGCGGAATTGCAGATCGCATTTCAGTCGCAGGGACAGGCGGACTACATCGAAGCGGCGTTGCGCGCCTTGCAGGCTTTGGGTTCCAGTGATGAGCCGACGGATCTGGCGTTGGCCTTCGATTACCGCTTACAGCATTTGCTGGTCGACGAGTTTCAAGACACGTCGTTCGGCCAGCTGGATTTGTTGGAGCGATTGACGGGGGGCTGGACCGAGGGCGACGGGCGCACGTTGTTTTGCGTGGGCGATCCGATGCAATCGATCTATCGTTTCCGTCAGGCTGAGGTCGGCTTGTTCCTGCAATTGCAACGGCAGGGCTTGCGCAATGTGCCACTTGAACCGCTGCAGCTCACGTCCAACTTCCGCTCTAACAAGCCCATCATCGAGTGGGTGAATCGCGTGTTCCCCGGCGTGCTGTCGCCGACCGACAATGCGGAGCAGGGCGCTGTGCGCTACAGCCCCAGTGTCGCTGCGTTGAGCAGCACGCGTGGTGGCGTGAAGGTGCATCCGTCCTTCGATGGCGATGAACTCGCTGAGGCGCGCCAGGTCGTCAAGCTGATTCGCAAGAGTCTCGCTGAAGATGCAGACACGACGGTGGCCGTGCTCGTCACTGCACGCTCGCACGTCGGTTTGATCGCAAGCGAGTTGCACGCTGCGTCTATCGACTTTCAAGCCATCGAGATCGAGGCGCTGTTGGATCGGCCGGTCGTGCAGGACCTTACCGCGTTGACTCGAGCGCTGCTGCATCTGGCTGATCGGACGTCTTGGCTGGCTGTCCTGCGGGCGCCTTGGTGCGGGCTTACGCTGCATGACCTGCATGTCATCGTCAGTAACAACCGGGCCTCGACCATCAATGAGCTGCTGGGCCGGGCGCTGGAGTCTGGCGAACAGCTCAGCGAAGACGGCCGCGAGCGCGTGGCGCGCGTGAACTCGATTCTGCAGGCGGCTTTAGGTCAGCGCGGACGATTGTCGTTGCGTGACTGGGTCGAACGCACATGGAATGCGTTGGGCGGCCCGGCGACGTTGCATCGTCCGCAGGATCTCGACGACGCGGACGCTTACTTGCGTCGACTCGATCAAATCGAAATCGCTGGCGATCTCGAGGATGTCGCTCGACTGGAAGAGAAATTGGACCGTTTGTTTGCTCGTCCGCGGCCCGAGAATCGTGCTCGCGTCGAAGTGATGACCATTCACAAGGCGAAGGGGCTTGAGTACGACGTGGTCATCCTGCCCGCGTTGAATCGCCTGCTTCGCGGTGAAGGCCGCGAGCTGATGCGGTGGACTCGAATTCCTGGCCAGGACGGCGGTATCGTTTTTGCGCCCATCAAAGCAGCGGGTACCGATTCCGATCCCATGTATCGCTGGATCGAACTCCTTGAACGCGAACGCAGTGCTCGCGAGCGCGGTCGTTTGCTTTACGTGGCCGCCACGCGAGCCAAGCGGGTTCTGCATTTGCTCGGCAACGTGCGAGTGAAAGAGACGGATGCCGGTCCGATGGTGCATGAGCCACGCAACGGTTCGATGCTTCGGCTGCTGTGGCCGGAAGTGAAGTCTCAGTTCGACTCGGTCGTTCAAGCCAAGCCTCAGCAGGATTTGTTTGCTGCTGCTCCCACGCCGCATCTACAGGTGCGTCGTCTACCACTACAGTGGGAGCCCCCGACTGCTGACGCTGCCGTTACCGCGAAGACGGTGAATGTCATCGATCCGGAAACGCGAGTCGAGTTTGACTGGGCGTCGCAGACCGCTCGTCACGTCGGTACGCTGGTCCACCGCGAGTTAGATCGCTTGGTTCGCAGCGGTGCAGAACGACTCACTGCTGCGCCTAATCGCGCTCGACTTTGTTCCGAGCTCGCCGAACTCGGCGTACCACCCGACCGCTGCGACACCGCCGTCGAACGCGTCATCGCCGCCATCGCTCAGACGCTCGCCGACGACCGCGGTCGCTGGCTGCTCGGTTTGTCCTCGCCGGTTTCGGAAGCAGAGTCCGAGTTCGCTTTGACTGGCGTGTTCCAGGGCGAACTGGTCTCCGGTGTCATCGACCGTACCTTCATCGACGAACACGGAGTTCGCTGGATCGTCGACTTCAAAACCGGCACCCACGAAGGCGGCGGCCTCGAAGAATTCTTCGCCGCCGAAGTCCGCCGCTATCGCGATCAGCTACAACGCTACGCTCGCTTGATGCGACTGTTTCAACCAGGCAAGCAGGTGAAGGCGGCGTTGTATTTTCCGCTGATGAAACAATGGCGGGAAGTGGCAGTCTGACTCGGCGGCGTTTCTGCGGAAACGCCGAATGTTAAGTCGGCGTCGAGGCGGTGCCTCTACATCGTCCCCGCCATAGAAAACTGTCTTCTTCCCTGAGCATCCGGTGGGCCCAGGTACTCCAGCGCCTGCGCCAAATTGCGAGGTGCATTGGGCCGAGCGGCGACCATTGCGTCGAGCGCGTAGCTGCGATCGGACTTCAGCTCCAATGTGCCATTGATCTGCAGTGGGCCATCGCCGGCATCAGTAATCGCGCCCTTCAATGACTCAGCAGTGGAAGCAGCCGGGTCGAATACCACTCGATAGCTGCCGACGTTCTGAGGTTTCTGCGCCGGGCCGGTGAGATCGATGGCGTCGAGCGTGCCGTTCACAGATGTAGGCCAGCCGTTATTCAAAGTGACTTCACTGAACTTGCCATTGAGCGTGCCGGTCCAGCCGCCGGGAAGAACGTTGGCGGGCAGGGCGCTGAGTGGCAGCGAGGCGGTGGTGTTCTTCAGGCGAAGTGAGCCGAAACCAGCGCTGAGTTGTGTCGTGGCGAAGCCGTCGATGCGGGTGACTTTCACATCGGCATTAGCGTGGGCGGTGAGCAGCGGCAACGCGTGAAGATTCCATTCGACGCCGCCGATGTTGATGCCCTGAACTTGCAGCACCTGCGCGCGGCCGTGCCAAAGGGTGCCGGATACGCCGCCGGCGGTGACGCCGGCAGAACCGAGCCAGGACAGCACTACGCTGGCCGGGAAGGTGACCAAGGCGAAGATGACGAATGCGCCCACACCGAGCGCGGCCAGCGGCCAAAGTCGCTTCATAGGTTGTTGGTTATACGCCGACGCGAGTCAGCACCAGGTTGGCGTTCACGAGACCGGGCTTGGCGGTGCGATCGATGGTGGCGGATTCGACGTCGACGGCGTGTACCTGTTGAAGCGTGCCCAAGCACACCATCAACTTGTCGAACTCGGCCGCTTCCAACCGGACGCGGATGCCGTGGTCGCCGTTGGGAGTTTGGCCGGTGAGTGAGGAGCCCAGGCCGCAGTCGCGAGCAGCGCGGTCGATGAGGACGACCAGTGATTCATTGCTCGGGCCAGGGCGGCTCGGCGCGGCAGCGCTGAGTACGGCGACTTCGCCAGCGACACTACGCATCCACGCGAGATCGCCTTCCTTCTGCGCGACCCGTTTGGCTTGCGCGCCGACGGCGGCGTACAGCGGCGCCAGCGCCAGCGTATAAATCGCGACAACCAACACCAGCACCGCGCCGCCGATGATGACGATGCGTTCGCGAGGCTGAAGCGCGTTGAATTTGTCTTTGAGCTGTTGCATCACGCACCCGCCTTCTTGAACTGCAAGCGGCCTTCGACTTTGGAGTCGCGCGGATTGGTCGATTGGATTTCCGCGGTGACACCGCGTTCACCGGCGACTTGCCGGATGCGATCAAGCACATCGACCGACGGCGTCAGCACGCGCAGGTCAGTGACGTTGTTGCGATAAGAGAGAGCTTCGATCGCGGTGTTCGGAGCCTGCGCCATCGCCTCGCTCAACATGGCGAGCGTGGTCAACATGCCGCTGGTCGGGCCGGTGCCGCGCAACTGGCCAAGAATCTGTTCCACCTGACGCCGCGCTTCCAACGTATTCGGTACCGGAGCGCCAGGCAATGCTTGCTGGAAGGTCTCGGCGATCTGTGCGTCGAGCAGACTCTCGACCTTCTTGTAGTGGTAGTACTGCCATGTCTTCACGCCGATGTGAGCAGCGACAAACACCGTGGCAAGGATGGCTGCATAACGCCAAGGTGCGAAAGAAACAGTCAGCTTGGTCTTGGCCGCGTACGCCCCCTGCAACAGGTTCACAGCGCCGGCCTTGGCAATGTTCGACGCCAATAGCGGCAGCGGACCATCGGGCAGCAGTTTCAACTGCAGGCTGGCGGTGAACTCACGCAAGTCTTCGAGCAGTTCGCGCTCGCGTTCGTAATCGTCTTCGGAAACGAAGATGGTCACGTGTTCGCGAGACTCTTCGCCGCTGCCCAGCGCCAGCTGCAAGGCTTCGATGAGCGGCTCGATCTCGATCACCGTGCCGGGCTGGGTCTCACGACGCACATACAGACGGTGACCGTCGATGAGCATGGCGACCGCGCCAGTCACCGTCGGTAGCACGCTGGTCTCGGCGTACAGTGTTTCTGTCGACAAGCCGGCGTCGCGGAGCAGGGCAACCCATTCGTCCAAGCGTGCGCGAGACACCGCGGCGACTGGCGTACCGGGGCGCGAATCGCGCTTGCCGACCGCGAAGTGCAGATCTTCGACATCGACGGCCAGGTGTTCTTCGAGTGCGAAGGGCACGACCTGCGCCAGCTTGGCACCGCCCTTCAACGGCAGCACCGGCTCCGCCAACAACACGTCGGTGCCGGGCACCAGCACGACAGCCTTGCGACTGCCTTGAGCGGCGGCGGCGTCGCTGAGCGAGCCCCACGACACATTGCCGCGACGAGCCCCGTTGCCGTCGACGACCAACCATTCGGCTTGCGGTGGTGAAGGGGCCGCCCCTGTCTGGGTGACAGAAACGGGATGCAAGCGGACAACTAGGAGTTCCGGCATCAGAGCGTTCCGTAGCTTCTTAGGATGGGACGGACCTGATTGGAAGGGCCCGAGCGGTATAACAAACTGTACAGGGTGAACCGTTGAGTGCCAAGGGTGACCCAGATGGTGGCCAGGAAGTAATCGCTGGTTTCATCGATCACGTTGCCATCCACCAATTCCTGTTTCTGGTCGGCCGTCAGCGGCTGTTCGAATTCCTGCTTGTTCGGAAAACAGCGTTGCGCGCGCGACTGCTTGGTGCTCTCGCGGGCCAATGTGAATTGCCGACTGCCGGACACCAGCGCATCGAGCAGCTCGGGCGAGGCCGTGCACAGATTGATCTTGGCGTCGGCGGGCAATGCCGTCACGAACGGGGCGAGCCGGCGATAGCGCTCAGCACCGAACTCGGGCATCGCCAACAGTTCGCTGGCGCGCGTGATGGGCATGTTCGCGGTGCGATAGGGCGGCGACAGATTGGTGTATACCGGATCCTCGGCGCCGTCGGGGAAATTGGGATTGGTGTCGGTGTCGATCCAGTCGGCGATGATGTTGGCCCACTTGGTTTCCAGCTCCAGAATTTCCAGCAGCCGCTCGAAGCGCGCCACCGCTTGAGTATTCACCTTGCCGACGCCGGAGTTGTCGAAGCTCACCAGGCTGTTGAGATTGAAGCGACCGGTCAGGTCTTCCAATGTGCCTTCGAATTCGCCGCCGACGTCTTCCAACGGAATCGGCGGAATGGGGGTGGCCCATTCTTCAGTGAAGTCGTCCTGCTTGGGGCTCTGCATCTTGTCCCGACGCAAGGCATCCGAGGCCCAGGCTTCGCCACCGAGCGCGATCTCGAAAGATTGATCGAGCGAGAAGGCGTTCACTGTGCGGCGTTGATCGAGATAGCCCTTGAAGCCCACTTCGGCGGCCAGAATGGTGGCGAGCGCCACGATCAGGATGGCCATCACCAAAGCCACGCCGCGTTGACGACGCATGGATGCGAAGGAGCGACTCATCCCGCCACCTCGATCAAGCGCTTCAACTCACCCCAATCTTCCAGCTCCAGCGTGACCTCGACTGCGATCGGGCGCAGCGTCGGGCCATCGGCGGCGGAATAGCCGAGCGGCGGCCATTGCTCGTGCCAGCTGCGATTGGTGTCCATGAAACGCAGCTCGACTTTCTTGACCTTGTCGATCAGCACCGCGCTCTCGGGCTCGCTGTCCATGGTGCGATCGAGCGCGACCCAATACTCGCGAATCAGCTTCTCATCTTCGAGCCGATACTGAACGCGTTGCAAAGTGGAGCGCGGCGAGCCGGCAGGATTGCTCCAGCCCGAACGAGTCAGCTCGGCGATCTGCTGATTGCGTTTGTCGGCGCGCATCGCCGGCTGCAACGAATCGCCCAGCGGTTCGCGCACCGGTCGCGGTTCGAGCGAAGAGAAGTCCAGATTCAAGCGCTGAATGGTGGCTTGGACCGCGCGCGTGCGAGCGGCGCCAGCACTGACGATGTCGCTTTGTTTGATGAGCTCGTTGTAACCGCCCATGGCAATGGCGGCGACGATGGCGAAGATGAAAATCGCCACCAGCACTTCGACGAGAGTGAAGCCGCGCGCCTTCATGAACTTGTTCATGATTCTGGATCCGGCGACGGTTCGGGATCGGGCGGCACCGGCTCACCCGGTTCGAGCGTCGGCGGCGGAGTGACTTCGGAATCGTCCTGGGGTCGATTGTTTTGA
Organism: Steroidobacter sp.; assembly: GCF_016790065.1. Classification (GTDB taxonomy): domain Bacteria; phylum Pseudomonadota; class Gammaproteobacteria; order Steroidobacterales; family Steroidobacteraceae; genus Steroidobacter. The sequence goes on along the minus strand of NZ_JAEUPY010000237.1, from coordinate 18,171 downwards.
CCCATGCCGCCGGACTTCTGTTGCTGGCCTTTCCAGTTGATGGCCACAGTGCCGGCGGGTGCCACGGCGGTGCCGTAGAAACCGGAGATATAAGCGAGCGAACTCTTTTCCGGCGCATCCGACGGGCGCACGCTGACTTCGATGCGGCGAATCGATTCGATCGGCGTCTGTTTCACTTCCATGGTCCAGCGCCAGTCGCGGCCGGCCATCTCGACTTCATCGGAAGACTTATCTACGGGTGGCGCCGTGGGCAGCAGTCGCACTTGGGTGAGCTGATTCATCGCGATCCAGTGCGCGATGGTTTTGTCACGCATGTAAGCGGTGTTGTTCGCCGTCTGGCTCACGGTCTGGATCACCGCGAGCATGCCGAGACCGACGACGACCAGCGCCACCAGCACTTCGATCAAAGTGAAGCCACGAGTGTCAGCGCGCACTGGACACCCGCGTCGGTTGCTTTTGGCGATCGTCCTCTGGCGGCGGCTTGGTCTGTAGTAGCGGACCCCACTGATCGCGGTCACCGCGCTTCTCGACGCGCAAATCGTTGTTCGCCAGCGCAGTCACTCGCCACAACGACGGTGCGCCGTCGCGCTCGATCTCCAATTCGAAAGGCATGACCTCGCCACTGGACAGCACCATCACGTGCGGCGGGTACTTCTTATTCTCGTCTTTGTCGCTCCGCTGCGGCAGGCTGGGCTTGAGCACCACCTCGCGCTGTTCCAAGCGCAAGCGGAAGCGCAGGCCTTCAGGGAGTTTGCGTTGCTGGAACAGTTCGTCGCCGTCGATGAGTTGCCACTCGTCCTTGCGAGGCTCGAAGCGCAGATACTCGTAAGAGTCGGTCCCGATGTAGATGCCGATGTCCTCGACCTGCAACTCGGCTTCTTCGCGGGCCTGTTGCAGCACCGTCCAGAAGCGGCGCGTTTCTTCTTCGGCCTGGCGGTCGCGGCCGAGCACGCCAAAACTCAGCACGGCCATGGAGACCATGATGCCCACCACCACCAACACCACGAGCAACTCGAGCAGCGTAAAGCCGCTGAGCTTCCGGCCGGGCAGGGGGCGGGTGTGGATAATATGAGCTCTACCGAGATTCTTGAGGCGCCGGATCATAACAAAGCAGATCGTACCAATGAGTGACGGCTTGTCCCGGCCCGCTAGCTGGTTTTCGCGACGCGTTCGACAATGGATGCCGGCGGCCCGCCCCGGGGTGTGGTTGCTTGGACTGTCGTTGCTCGGGCTGGTTCTGTTGTCGCTACTTGGCGAAAGTGGGCGCTTGGCGCTGCGCTATGAGCGCGAGGCGGTGCTGCAGGGAGAATACTGGCGGCTCCTGACCGGTCATCTGGTCCACGGCAGTGGCCAGCATTTAGCGCTGAACGCGGCCGGGCTGGGCCTGATCGCCGCGCTGTTTCCCGACGATTATTCCTGGCGCGAGTGGCTGCTGGTGGCGCTGTTCAGCGTGCTGGCGATCGATATCGGCCTTGTGTTTTACCAGCCACAGCTGGACTGGTATGTGGGTTTGTCGGGCGTTCTGCATGGCGCGCTGGCGGCTGGCGCGGTGGCCTGGTGGCGGCACGAATCGCCACGGCTGGCGCTGCTTTTAAGCGGGATTTTCGTGGGCAAACTGGCCTGGGAGCAGTGGCACGGGGCGTTGCCCTTGTCGGGCGATCTGGCGGTCGTTGTGGACGCGCATCTATACGGTGCGCTGGGCGGGGCGCTGGCCGCGTTCATCCTGTGGTTGCACGCCCACAGGCAAGTGGCCGTAAAGTCAAGGATCTAGCCGCCGGGAACCTGATCGCTATAATCGCGCGCCGCACTCGCTCGTAGGGTGCGACCAGATTAGGAGCGCAATGACTTTTGCCTTTGTATTTCCCGGGCAGGGATCGCAGTCGGTCGGCATGTTGACGGCCCTGGCCGCGGCCGAGCCGATCGTGCAGGAGACCTTCGCCGAAGCGTCGGCCGTGCTCGGCTACGACCTGTGGCAGCTGTGCCAGCAGGGTCCGGAAGAATTGCTGGGCGCCACCGAGCGCACCCAACCGGCGATGCTGACTGCCGGTGTCGCCACCTGGCGCGTCTGGCGCAAGCATGGCGGCCCGCTGCCGGCGGCGATGGCGGGTCATAGCCTCGGCGAATATTCGGCACTGGTGTGCTCGGGCGCGTTGGACTTCAAGACCGCCGTGGCGCTGGTTCAGTTTCGCGGTCAAGCCATGCAGGCGGCGGTGCCGGCCGGGCAGGGCGCGATGGCCGCCATCCTCGGCGTCGACGATGCTGATGTCGAAGCGGCGTGTGCCGAAGCTCAAGGCAGCAGCGCGGCTGGTGAAATCGTGCAAGCCGCCAACTTCAATTCGCCTGGGCAAGTGGTGATCGCGGGCTCGGCAGCAGCCGTGGATCGCGCCATCGAAGTGCTCAAGACCAAAGGCGCCAAGCGCGCCATCAAGTTGCCGGTGAGCGTGCCTTCGCACACCGCGTTGATGCAGCCGGCCGGTGAGCGCCTGGCGGAGAAATTGAAAGCCATCGAGTTTGCGCAGCCCGAGGTGCGCGACATCTATACGGTCGACGTGAAGACTCATCAGGGCCCGGACAGTATTCGTCAGGCGTTGGTGCAACAGTTGGTCAAGCCGGTGCGCTGGACCGAGACCGTGCGCGCCATTCTGGCCGGCGGCGCCAAAGTGCTGGTCGAATGCGGCCCCGGCAAGGTGCTGACTGGGTTGAATCGCCGCGTCGACAAGAACAAGGACATCGGCATGCTCGCCATCGAGGATCCCGAGTCGTTGCAACAGGCGCTGGCCGCCTGTCGGAGTCAGTCATGACCGAGCTGGCACTGGCCCAGGACATCGCGCTGGTTACCGGCGCGTCACGTGGCATCGGTCGCGCAATTGCCGAGCAATTGGCGCGCAATGGTGCAACGGTCGTCGGCACGGCTACTAGCGAAGCCGGCGCGCAAGGCATCAGCGACTGGCTCGCTGCCGGAAATTACAAGGGCCGCGGTGTGGTGTTGAACGTCGCCGACGCCGGCGCCACCGAGACCGTGCTGAAGGACATCGAAGCCAAAGAAGGCGCGCTCAGCATCCTGGTGAACAATGCAGGAATTACCCGCGACAACTTGCTGCTCAGAATGAAGCAGGACGAGTGGGACGACATCATGAACACCAACCTGGCGTCGGTGTTTCGGCTGTCCAAAGCGGTTCTGCGCGGCATGATGAAGGCACGCCGGGGCCGCATCATCAGCATTGCCTCGGTGGTGGGTGTCATGGGTAACGCCGGACAGACCAATTACGCCGCGGCCAAGGCCGGCATCATCGGCTTTTCCAAGTCTCTGGCACGGGAGGTCGGCTCGCGCGGCATCACCGTGAACGTGGTGGCGCCGGGCTTCATCGCCACCGATATGACCGCCAAGCTGCCCGCCGAGCAACAACAGCAGCTGGCTGCACAAGTTGCGCTGGGGCGACTGGGTTCTGTCGAGGATATTGCCCATGCTGTGGCGTTTCTTGCGTCGCCACAGGCAGGCTATATCACCGGCGAGACCCTGCACGTCAACGGCGGCATGTACATGGTCTGACCGGAACGCAAGTCAGTCAAAGTTTCGCAAATGTTGGCCCCACCGGGCTTCTAACTTAGAATACGCCCCCCGTGCGACCCCACCCATGAACAAAAAGGGTCGGTTTCGAGCGAAGGGTTTAAGCACCTCATAGAGGACTCGTACACAAATGAGCAGTATTGAACAGCAGGTCAAAGCCATCGTCGCCGAACAATTGGGGGTGAAAGAGGAAGAAGTCACCAACGACGCTTCCTTCGTCGACGACCTGGGCGCGGACTCTCTCGACACCGTCGAGTTGGTCATGGCGCTGGAAGAGGAGTTCGAAACCGAGATCCCCGATGAGGATGCGGAAAAGATCACCACCGTGCAGCAGGCGATCGATTACATCACCGAGCGTCGCAATCAGGCCTAACGGCCGCGCGCACGAGCAGCAGGCGCCACAACGGCGCCATCGCTGAAGCATCAAGGAAGGCCGCACTCGTCCACGGTCTTCCGCCAATCGCCCTCCAAGTTCCGCCCGTAGAGGTAACCGCTTGTCCAAGCGACGCGTCGTCATCACCGGTCTTGGCATCGTTTCACCCGTCGGCAGCACCATCGACTCGGCGTGGCGCAACGTGCTCGAGGGTAATAGCGGCATCGTGCCGATCACTCGCTTCGATGCGAGCGCATTTCCCGTGCGCTTTCACGGCGCGGTGGCGGACTTCGATGCGGAGAAGTATTTGCCGGCCAAGCGGCTGCGGAACATGGATCCGTTCATGCACTACGGCTATGCCGCCGCAGCGGACGCCTTCAGGGATTCGGGCATCGTCGTGACGCCCGAGAACGCCTCGCGGATCGGCGTGGCAATGGGCGCTGGCATCGGTGGTCTCGACACCATCGAGGAGAATCACACCAAGTGGATGGAGACCAAGAGCCCGAAGCGCATCTCTCCATTCTTCGTGCCCGGCAGCATCATCAATATGATCTCCGGCCACGTTTCCATCGATTTCAAACTCACCGGGCCGAACATCGCCACGGTCACTGCCTGTACCACGTCGACGCATGCCATCGGTTTGGCGATGCGTTTGATCCAGTACGGCGACGCCGATGTGATGATCGCCGGCGCCGGTGAAATGGCGACCACGCCGCTGGGCCTCGGCAGCTTCTGCCAAGCGCGTGCGTTGTCGACTCGCAATGACGATCCGAAGGCCGCCAGCCGTCCGTGGGACAAAGATCGCGACGGCTTCGTGCTGTCCGATGGCGCCGGCTCGGTCGTGCTCGAAGAGTACGAACACGCCAAGGCGCGCGGCGCTCGCATTTACGCAGAGCTGGTCGGCTTCGGCATGAGCGGCGACGCTCATCACATGACTGCTCCGCCGGAAGACGGTGAGGGCGCGCGGCTCGCGATGTCCAATGCGATGAAGGATGCACAGCTCAACGCGAGCGACTTGCAGTACATCAACGCGCACGCGACTTCGACTGAGCTCGGCGATCGCGCCGAAACCATTGCGATGAAGCGTGCGTTCGGCGATCACTCCAGCAAGCTCGCTGTCAGCTCCACCAAGTCGATGACCGGGCATTTGCTTGGCGCCGCCGGTGTGGTCGAAGCGATCTTCTCCATTCTGGCCATTCGCGATCAGGTCGCGCCGCCGACCATCAATCTGGACAACCCGGGCGAGGGTTGCGATCTGGACTACGTGCCGAAAGTGGCGCGCCAGATGCCGATCAATGTGGCGCTGTCGAATTCGTTCGGCTTCGGCGGCACCAACGGCAGCTTGATCTTCAAAAAGCTCGACTGAGATCCCGGCAGGGATCTCATGAGCGGCCCGGAGACGTCCACGCGCGTATCGATCCAACGAGCGCCGCTGTTACAACCGGTCAGCGCCGACCCTGCGGCGCTCCTGGCTCTGCATTCCGCGTTTCCCGATCGCTACCCGGCGCTGCTTGAAAGCGCCGCGGCCGGCAATGCAGCCACGCGTTTCGACATTCTGTTCGCGTACCCACAGCAACGGCTGTCGCTGCTGAGTGATCGCAAGCTGAGCATTCGCACCGGCGACGGCGAAGAAGGATTTCTCTCGGCGCTGGATCGCTGGTGGCAATCCGAACGCACTGAATCGATCGACACTCATGGGCTGCCGTTCGTTGGCGGCTGGCTGCTGTATCTGGGTTACGAGCTTGCGGGCGAGATCGAGCCGCGCTTGCGACTGCCGCCGCCGAGCGCTGGGCCGATTGCTTCGGCCATTCGAGTGCCGGCGGCGATCGTGCACGAACGTAACAGCGGCAACTCCTGGCTGGTGGCCGAGGCGGCGTTCGAACCACTGCTGGCTCAAATGGCGAGCGATCTCGCGAATGTGCCGCCCTTGGCCGCGCCGAAGGTGCCGTTGGTAACTGGCGGTGTGACCGAAGACGAGCCTGGCACATTCTTGTCGAGCGTTACGCAGGCGTTGGAACACATTGCCGCGGGCGACATTTACCAGGCGAATCTTTCACGAGCCTGGCGAGCGCGGTTGACCGCCGGCGTCACGCCTCAACATCTGTATCAGCGCTTGCGCGAAACCAATCCAGCGCCTTTCAGCGGCATCGTTCAGCTCGACGGCATCAGCGTCGTCAGCTCGTCGCCAGAACGGCTGGTTTCGGTGCGCGATGGGCGCGTGTCGACCCGGCCCATTGCGGGCACGCGGCCGCGAGGCCAGACTGCTGCAGCCGATGTCGATCTGGCTCGCGAGCTGCACGCGCACCCCAAGGAGCGCGCCGAGCACGTGATGCTGATCGACCTGGAACGCAATGACCTGGGACGAATCTGCGAAGCGGGCACCGTGAAGGTCGACGAGTTCATGACCATCGAGTCGTATGCGCACGTCCATCACATTGTTTCCAATGTGAGCGGTCAGCTGCGGCCGAGCGCGACGCCGGGCGAGGTGCTGCGAGCCGTATTCCCCGGCGGCACCATCACTGGCTGTCCCAAAGTCCGGTGCATGGAAATCATTGCCGAGCTGGAAGGCACCGCCCGCGGTGCGTACACCGGTGCGTTCGGCTATTTGAATCGAGATGGCAGCATGGATACCAACATCTTGATTCGCTCGCTCGAAATTGCAGGTGATCAGCTCACCTTGCGCGCCGGCGCCGGCATCGTTGCCGATTCGATTCCCGAGCGCGAGTTGGCAGAGACGCGGGCGAAGGCGCGAGGCGTATTGCGTGCGTTGGAGTCGGATACCGAAGGTGGCGGCCGATGACGCTCGCCATGCTCATCAACGGTCAAGCCTCGAACCAAATTCCCGCCGACGATCGCGGCTTTCAGTATGGCGACGGCTTGTTCGAGACCGCGTTGCTGGCCAAAGGCCAAGTGCGCTTTCTGGACGATCATCTGCGTCGCTTGGCGACCGGTTGCTCGCGCCTCGGCATCGCGGCACCCGACGAGCGAACCTTGCGCGATGAGATCGCCCAGGTGACCAAGGGCTCCGAGCGAGGTGTGCTCAAGATCATCGTGACGCGAGGTTCAGGCGGGCGCGGCTATCGTCCCGGTAGCGCGGCTTCGAACACTCGCGTCGTAGCGCTGCATCCTCTGAATCACGTCTCGCAAGGCGCGTTACGGCTGCGCTGGTGTGAGATTCGGCTTGGGCGCAACGCGCGGCTGGCCGGCATCAAACATTTGAATCGGCTCGAACACGTGCTGGCGCAAAGCGAGTGGAGCGATGGTGAAGCCGACGAAGGTTTGATGCTCGACACCGAAGGCGAGTTGGTTTGTGCTACCGCCGGCAACGTGTTCGCCGTGCGCGACGGCGCGTTGATCACGCCTGATTTGCGCTTTTGCGGCGTGCAAGGCGTGATGCGAGCTCAAGTGCTCAAAGCGGCCGCCCGGCTTGGATTGCCGGTGACCGAAGAACCGCTGTGGCCGGACGATTTGCAGGCGGCCAGCGAAATTTTCATCACCAACGCGGTGCGCGGCATCCGATCGGTCGCGGCGCTCGATTCGTTGCAATGGAGCGAGACCGGCGTGGCCGAGCGTCTCGCCGCTGCCCTGTCGCTGAGCGACACCTAAAGGAACTCGGTAGTAATGCGAACACTGCTGCGTCTGTTCGGTGTGTTGATACTGCTGGGAATCCTCGGCGCGGCTGCGCTCGCCTGGTGGGGACACCGTTGGCTGCAAACGCCCATCGCGGCCCTCAGCACACCGATAGTGTTCGAAGTGCCCAAAGGCGCTTCGCTGCGTACCGTGGCCAGCAGCCTCAACGATCAGAACTTGCTGGATCAGCCGCAGATCTGGACGGCGTGGGCTCGGGTTACCAAGCGCGATCATTCGTTGAAGGCCGGTGAGTATCAACTCAAGCCGGGGCTGACGCCGAACGAATTGCTGGAGGTGTTGAACTCGGGCGACGTGCTCCTTCACAGCATCACTTTCATCGAAGGCTCCACATTCGCGGACATGCGTAAAGCGATGGCGCAGTCGCCGTCGATTCGCAGTGACTACGCGACTCGCAGTGGTGAAGACGTCATGCGCGCGTTGGGACAGCCCGATGTGCATCCCGAGGGCCAGTTTTTTCCCGATACCTATCGCTTCGCTCGTAACACCACCGACATCGAGCTGTTTGGCATGGCGTTCCGACGCATGCAGCAGGAGCTGAAGACTGTGTGGGAAGCTCGCGCCAAGGATCTGCCGTTGGCCGGGCCTTACGAAGCGCTGATCCTGGCGTCCATCATCGAGAAGGAAACCGCACTCGACACCGAGCGACCGCAGATCGCCGGCGTATTCATCGAGCGCTTGCGTAAAGGCATGCGCTTGCAAACCGACCCGACGGTCATCTACGGCATGATGGCAACGTACGACGGCAACATTCGTCGCTCAGATCTATTGCGCGATACGCCGTACAACACCTACACACGCGGCGGCTTGCCTCCGACGCCCATTGCATTGCCCGGACTCGACTCCATTCGAGCGGCCGTGAACCCCGACAAAACTGGCGCGTTGTTCTTCGTAGCGACCGGCAATGGCGATGGCAGTCACTATTTCTCGCGCACACTGGCGGAGCACAATGCCGCCGTGAAACGCTACTTGCAGAAGCTGCGCGAAAACTCGGGATCGGCGACCAAGAGCAAATGAGCCCCCTGGTATGAACACAGGAAAATTCATCACCATCGAAGGCGGCGAGGGCGTGGGCAAGTCCACGCAGATCGGTCGTCTGCGAGACTTCGCCGCCGAACGTGGCGTCGAAGTGGTGGTCACGCGTGAGCCGGGTGGTACGCGGCGTGCCGAACGAATCCGCGAGTTGCTGTTGGAAACCAGTGATGAAGCGATGCCCAGCACGTGTGAGTTGCTGTTGATGTTCGCGGCACGCTCGACACACCTCGAGAATGTCATTCGTCCGGCATTGGCGCGCGGTGCTTGGGTGATCTGCGATCGCTTCACCGATGCGACCTACGCCTATCAAGGCGGTGGCCGAAGCTTGCCGGTGGAAAACATCGCGACGTTGGAAACGATGGTGCAGGGGACGTTGCGCCCCGACCTGACGCTGCTGCTCGATGCGCCGCTCGAAGTGAGCGCGGCCCGTGCCAGTGCTCGCAACGCTGCGGCTGGAACGAGTGATCGATTCGAGCAAGAGCGCCGTGAGTTCTTCGAAAAAGTTCGCGCGACGTATCTGGATCGCGCCCGCCAGGAACCGCAGCGGTTTGCTGTGATCGATGCTACGCAAAGCCTGGAGGCAGTCACGGTAGCGATCCAGCAAGCGATCGCCGAAAGACTGCTATAAAGCGAGCCATGGCCAAGAAAGACGAAGCCCCCGAACCGCAGCCGTTGCCGAGCCCGCGCTTGTTGCCGTGGCATTCGGCCGCGATTGCTCAGCTGCGCCAGGCATGGACGGCGAATCGCTTGCCGCACGCCATTCTTCTGCAAGGCGCCGAGGGGCTGGGCAAAGGCTCGTTCACCGCGTGGCTGGCCGCTGCCGTGCTGTGTGAGAAGTCCGTGGATGGCAAGCTGGACGTGTGCGGAGCGTGCACCAGCTGCGCACTCATCAAAGCGGGCTCGCATCCGGATCTGCATTGGATCGCGCCGGAAGAAGACAAACAATCGCTGTCGGTGGATCAGGTGCGCGCGGCTTGCGAAAAGCTGTCCAAGACCAGCTTCCGGCAAGGCTACAAAGTCGCCATCCTGGAGCCGGCCCATCAGATGACGCCAGGCGCGGCGAACAGCGTGCTCAAGACGCTTGAAGAGCCTTCGCGCGGCAGCTTGCTGGTGTTGATTACGTCGCGCCCATCGGGGCTGTTGCCCACGGTGCGCAGCCGATGTCAGAAGCTGAGCATCGCGCGCCCATCGACTGCCGACGCAATGGCGTGGCTCCAGCAGGAGTCGGGCAAGACCGTGTCACCGGCGCTGCTGGAATTCAGCGGTGGCGCGCCGCTGCGTGCCCTGGCATACGCCGACGGGCGCTTCGAAGGGCTGAACCAGTCCATGCAGAAGGCCCTCAAGGACCTGCTGAGCGGCGATGCAGATGTGACCCAGGTCGCTGCCGAATGGGAAAAGGATGCACTCATCGACCGCCTGGTGTGGCTGGATCTGTGGCTGTGCTCGCTGGCCCGGACGGGGATTGCCGGAACTGCCGAACGGGTCACGTTCCCAGGGGGACCTGCGCACTTGCCAAGCCCGTCGCGGCCGTTGAACATAAGCGCGTTGTACAGCATGGTGGACCGCACCCGGGCTTTGAAAGCGCAACTGGCCCGGACCGCGCTCCAGCGCGAACTGGCCGTGGAGTCCTGGCTGATCGCTCTGCTGGAAGTGCTGGCGTCCTCCCCCGCGGGTTCATCCAGGGGTGGCGCGCCAGTGGCACGCGCAAGTTAAAGAATTCATCAACGGCCGGCCGGAAATAGATCCGCATGGTTATGCGTCAACCCAGCAGCAAGCCCGGTTTGCTGACTTTGACAATCAAGGACAAGAGCGCCTTGTACCTGGCCTATATGCCGTTCGTGAAGAACGGCGGCCTGTTCATTCCCACCAACAGCAATTATCGGCTCGGCGATGAAGTGTTCATGCTGCTGAACCTGATGGGCGAGGACGAGAAGTTGCCCGTCGCCGGTCGCGTGATCTGGATGACGCCCAAGGGTGCGCAGGGCAAACGCACTGCCGGCATCGGCGTGCAGTTCAGCGAGCAGGATCGCGGCAACACTCAGCGCAAGATCGAGAGCTACTTGGCCGGTGCCTTGGGCGGCGACAAGCCGACCCATACCATGTAACTGGCGATGTAACTCAAAGCGCCCGGAGCGCGGTTACCACCGGCATACGGGCCGCTCGCAACGCGGGCAGCAGTCCGCCCAACAATCCCATCGCCAACGCCCATTGGGTGCCGAGCAAGGCCAGCGAAAACGTCACCGACAGCTGAAAGCTGTAACCGAAAGGGCTGGCGGCGAGTCCATTGAACAGCAACCAGGCGAGCCCGCTCCCCAGCAAAGCTCCTGGTAACGACAACAACATCGACTCCAGCAGCACTGCGGCGATCACCGGACCGCGGTTGAAGCCGATCGCTCGCAAAGTGCCGATCTCTCGCTGGCGCGAATCCACCATCGCATAGAGTGAATTGACCGCGCCCAGCGTGGCACCGATCGCCATGATGGCGCCGATGAAATAACTGACGAAGTTAAGGATGGCGTTCAGCGGTTTGAAGGCATCTTGGATCGCGTCCTGCTCGCGCCGGACATCGAGCTTTAGTCGTGGATCGGTGCTGACAGCCGTCCTCAGTGCATCGAAGTCCGCCGGTGACTGCAGCATCAATGCAGCTGACGAGTAAGTAGTGCGACCGAACGCGCTCATCAGAGTTTCTGCATCGGCGTACACGGTGCAATCCTGAGCGGGGCCCTGATCGAAGTGGCCGACTACAGACCAATCACCGCCGCGCAGCGAGCGCTGATCGCCGAGCTCGAAGCCGGCGAACTGGCGATTGCAGGCGTTGCTCGCGATCAGTTCCGGTAGTCCTGACTTGAAGGTTCGTCCAGCGGTGAAGCGCAGCTCGGGCGCGAAGTCAGTGATCGCAGCCGTGACTCCTACGAGCGGAAAGTAGATCCGATTGCCGGTCGCGCGACGACGGCCCTCGATCTGCACCATCGACTGGAACACGACGATTGGCGCGCCCGCCGCATCTCTTCGCACTCCAGGCAAGCCGAGAATGACAGCGGCTTCCTGCTTGGTGATGTTGCCTTGGGCTGGCCCCGTGCCTTGAGTGGTCAGCACGACGCGGTCGGGACGGACGTTGGCCACTTGCTGTTCGCGGGCTCCCGTTCCCATTGCAAGCATTGAGACCAACGCACCAACGGCACACGCCACGCCGACGACGATGGTGAGTGCGGATCCGATCCGGTGCGGGACTCCAGACAGATTTACGCGGAGTACGGCGAGGAGTTCTCGGAGAAATTTCATGTGAGGAAGTTCATGTTGGCTAGCGGCTCGCCAACGCCGCAACGATGTTCAATCGAGCAGCGCGAATCGCGGGCACCGCTGCGCTGATCAGCGCCACCAAACAAGCACATCCCAGTCCGAGCGCGACAACTTGCGCGGGCATCGAAATGCCGGGCACGAATCTGGACGCAAAAGGAAACGCGAGGAGGGCAAGCGTCAAGCCAAACGCCGCGGCGGCAACGCAAACGACGGCAGCCTCTGCGAGCACAAACAGAAACAAAGCGTGGTTCGAGAAACCGAGTGTCTTGAGGACCGCCAGTTCCGGCGTACGCTCTCGGATCGATTGCATCATCATCGTTGTGGTCGCAAAGAACAGCGCGACCAGCACGGCGCCCACGATGGCGCGAATCAGAAATCCCAGATCGCCGATGGATTGCATCTGCAGCTGCGCCAACTCTCGCAACGATTCGGTACGCGTTGAGTGCGAGGAATTGGTGAAACGCCGGTCGATGGCATCCGCTACCGTCGCCGCTTGCCTCGGCTCGGCAATGGCGACATTGAAGTGATTGACGTTGCCCTTGCCGGCCAGTCGAGCTTCATTGAAATTGTCGTAATGAATCAGGATGACGTCGGTGCCACCGGCGACGTCGCTGTCGGTGTAGGTGCCGACGATGTCGAAGCTCCAATCCATCGAGCCATCGCTCTTGGCCACGTTGGTGACGAGCGGAATCCGGTCGCCGATTTTCCAGCCGTACTTCTCCAGCAGCGCTTTTCTCACCAGCGTGCCGGTGCGGGTCTTCTCGAAGGCAGCGACGTCCTCGGCAGCGACTGTGTAGGTAAATACAGAAAGCCAGGCTTGGTCCGGACGGATCGCGACGATGCCCATGCCCTGGGTGGGCTTCTGGTACATGCCGCCGAACAATTCCACGGGGATGACGACTTTGACGCCGGGCACCGCTTGGATCTGCTCGAGTGCGCCGAGGGGGAGGGAGTCGACGAAGCCCAGGCTGCTGTGGACCAGAAGCAGGTCGGCGCGGGCCTGGCTGATCAGTTGCTCGACGCCCGACTTCATTCCCTGCAATACGCCGAACAGCGCGAAAGCTACGCTGACCTGAAGGAAAATCAGGATGCTACGGCCGGGTTTACGCCACAGCCCAGACCAGATGACAGGCAGAAATCGCATGCGACGGGCCCACGCACGGCATCGGAGGACGCCGTCCAAGGTTATCGACGTGCGTATGTCACCTCAGGTTGCAGGCGACCGCGAGTTTCGCAAGCAGAGCGTTATTTCTTGACGTCGGAGGCGCTCAGGCCGCCCTTCAACACCGACGCATTCAAATCCCGCTCGGCCAGGATATAGGCCGCGGCGGAGCTGCGACGGCCGGTGTCGCACACCACCACGTAGTGCAAATTCGGATCGAGCGTTTTCAGTTTCAGCCGGATGAAATACAGCGGCAGGTTGAGCGCGCCTTCCATGTGGAAGTTTTCGAACTCGCTGGGCAGGCGCACGTCCAGCCATTTGCCGCCTTGGGCGACGATCTCTTTGCCCTGCTCGAAGTCCACCCAATTCAACATGGGCTCGTTGAGCAGTTTGCGGAAGTCGTCCTTCGCCAGGCGCATCAACGCGCCATCGGTGAGCATGGTGATGTTGGCGTTGCGCTTGGCATCGGCGATCAACGCTTCTTCGCCGAAGGTGTCGCCCATGCCCAGCTCGGCGAGTTTGATGCCGGCTTTGTTGAGCGGCGTTTCGCGCGTCACCAAACATTTGCCTTTGACGATCACGTAGAAGTAATCGCCGTCGTCACCTTGCTTGATGATGACGTCGCCGGCCTTGGCGTCGAGGCGTTGCATGCGCATGAAAATCGCCTGGATGTTGGCCGGCGGAATGCGATGGAATGCCTTGGTTTGTAACAGCGTCGTCATCCAATCGTCGCTCGCGGCCGGCGCCTGTTCGCCCTGGGTCGAGCTCAATTCGCTGACTTCGTAGGAACCGGTCTGGTCCCAGGTGAGCATCATGTCCAGCATGTCGCTGTCCAGAGCGATGAACTCGACGCGATCGGACACGGCACGCGCGGTATAGCGGCGCGGCGTGAACGGGGCGATGGGATTGCGAGCTTCGGGCGAGCCGCCTCGGAGCACGGTCACGGTGCGATCTTCCCGGATCAGCTCGAGCACGCCGCTGACCAGGTAATACGTACGCTTGTCGCTGTCACCCTCTTTGAAGAGCACGCGCCCCACAGGCAGGTCGCGCAGCACGGTCTTACGCGCCAGCGTCTGCAGGTTCTCGGACTTCAATCCGTCGAGCGGGGAAAATGACCGAAGCAGGCCAAGATCGAGCGGCTTGCTCTCCATGTGTCTCCAAGGGCGAAGGGATTGGTTGCCCGGGCAACGCGGCGAGCGGCGCCACGGGTCCAAGCGAGCGGAACGGATGGTAACACAGCCGATTTTACGGTAAGGAAGTGCGCCGAAAGCGTGATTAACGCAGTAGATCCCACCCTGCGTCGGGGGCAAACCGCTCACCATGCACGCTTTGCAGCTCTTGTAGGCGCGCGATGATGGCATCGACGCCGCGAGCACGGGCGTATTGCAGCGGCCCGCCACGGAATGGCGCGAATCCGGCGCCGAAGATCACGCCCGCGTCGATCAAATCCGCATCTTCGACAATGCGTTGCCGCAACACCGCCACTGCTTCATTCACCAGCGGTAACAGCAGCCGATCCTGTAAATCGTCGGGCGCGGACTGGCCGGTATAGGGCGGCTTCTGCGGCTTATCGTCCTGCCAGACATAGAAGCCTTCGCCGGTCTTCTTACCGAATTTCTTGGCGGCGTAACGCGTCGCCAGCACCGGCGGCACTTCGGCGCCGCTTTCGAAAAACACTTTGCCCACGCTCATCACCACATCGAGCCCGACCACGTCGGCCAACTCGATGGGGCTCATGGGCATGCCGAATTCTTCGGCGGCTCGATCGATCAGCGCCAGCGGAATGCCTTCTTGAGCAGCGCGCACGGCTTCGCTCAGATACGGCATCAATACTCGATTCACCAGAAAGCCCGGCGCGCTCTGGCAGGGAATCGCGAGCTTGTCGATCTGGCGCGCGAAACCGAGACCCGCCTGTATCTGTTTGGCATCGGTGTTGGCAGCCTGAATCACTTCGACCAGCGGCATCCGAGCCACGGGATTGAAAAAGTGCAGGCCGATGAGTCGCTCAGGTTGCGCCAGTTTCTCGGCGAGTTGTTCGAGCACGATGCTGGACGTGTTGGTCGCGAGCACGGCATTCGGTTTGAGTTGCGGCTCGAGGCGCGCGTACAACTCGCGCTTGGCGTCGAGGTTTTCGAAGATGGCTTCAATCACCAAATCGGCTTGCGGCACACCGGCGCCAGCGACGTCGGCTTTGAGACGGCGGAGCGCTTCGTCGCGCTTGGCTTGATCCGGGTAACGTTTCTCGAAAAATTTCCGAGCGCGTTCCATCGCCGGCGCGACGTATTTTTCTTCGCGATCTTGCAGCGTCACGGTGAGACCACGGGCCGCGCACCAGGTCGCGATATCTCCACCCATGACGCCCGCGCCAACGACGTGCACGTGTTTCATCGGCTCGCCAGTGCTCTTGCCTGCAGACTTCAATCGCTCTTGCAGGAAGAACACGCGCACCAGATTGCGCGACGTCGGCGTACACAACAACGTGGCCATGGAGCGCGCTTCAGCTTCGTAAGCGCGTTCGCCGGAGCTGCCGTACTCCTGCCACAGCTCGATCAACTTGTACGGCGCTGGGTAATGATCCGGACGCACGCGTTTCGCGACTTGCGAACGCATCTGGCCAGCGAGAATCGGGCGCACCAAGCCCAGGTTCAGCAAGCGGTTCTTGAGCGACGGCGTCTTCACCGGCGGCGGATGCAACGCGACTTCGCGAGCTACTTCATGCAGCTGTGCAGCCGGCGCGAGCTTGTCGACCAGCCCCATCTGCAACGCCTGTTTCGGACGAATGTGCCGACCGGTGAGCATCAGATCCATCGCGGCAATCGGGCCGGCGAGTTGCACGGCTCGTACCGTGCCGCCGAGGCCGGGATGCACGCCGAGCTGCACCTCCGGAAAGCCGAGAGTGACCGAGGGATCGTCGGCGGCCACGCGATAACGACAGGCCAGCGCGACTTCCAGGCCACCGCCCAATGCGAATCCGTTGATCGCCGCCACAGTGACGCAGCGGAGTGCCGCGAGCTTGTCGATGACCAGCTGTCCCTGGCGAATCATCTGGTAAGCGGCGTCCGGCGATTCGATGCCGACGAAGCCCTTGATGTCGGCGCCGGCAATGAAGCCCTTCTTGTTGGAGGCGACGATCAGCGCTTTGGGCGGCGAGCGAGTCAAGCCAGTGAGGATGCCGTCGAGCTCTTCCATCACCTCGCGCGACAGGCTGTTCACCGCCGCGTCGGTCTTGTCGATGACCAGCCAGGCAACCCCGTCGGCCGTGGTTTCCAAACGCCAATGGCTCATGGCGACTCCCGCAGTTTGTTATTCAGGTTCAGCTTCGCGGACGAATATTGAAATCGCAGATCAGCGGCCGGTGGTCGGAGAAGCGCACGTCCGGCACGTCGAAATGGGTCACTTCGATGCCGTTGGAATACAGCACGAAGTCCAGCTCCTTGCGCGGTTTGTTGCTGGGGTAGGAGGGCAGGCCGAGGCGGTTGGCGCTCTTCAGGCCCGAGGCTTCCATGAACAGATAGATCTCGTGATCGCCCCAGAAAGTATTGAAGTCGCCGGCCACGATCACCGGCTTGCTGGCGCGCTTCACCAACTCGTGCAGGTGGCGCAGCTGATCATGGCGATGGCGGAACTTCAGCGACAGGTGCACCAGGAAAATGGCGCATTCCTCCAGCTCCAGCTCGATGATCAGCCGCTTGATGCCGGTTTCGAAATAATGGAAGCGCTCGCCTTCGACCCGGGGCGCCGCCAGAAACGCGTTGCCCTGCTTGCGCACGATGGGCATGAGCTGATTGATGGACGAGGTGCCGTACTTGCACTGGTAGGTCGAGTAATGGCCCAGCGAGTCGGCGATCTGCTTGGCCTGATTCACCAGGCCGGAGCGAATCGAGCCGGTGTCGATTTCGATCAGCCCGACCAGATCCGGATCCAACGACTTGAGCCAGTCGGTGATGCCGTTCAGCACGCGCGTATTACTGCGCAAGTAGCCTGCGCCGGGCACCGGCAGGTGGAAGGCCGGGCCGAAACCGGTGGCGTACCGGATGTTGTACAGGACGAAGCGCATTGTTGGCGTTGGTCAAATCGTCGGCATGGACCGCGTGCCAGGGAGCGACACGGCGGCGCCGCATTCTACAGCAGCATTATGGATTAGAATGGCCCCTCCATCGCGGCGGGGACCAGGTAAGTGGGCAGCATTTCTCAACACGATCCGGTGCGGCTGTTCGTCAGTCACGCGTTCGAGCCCTCGGACGATTATCACCGGGTGTTCGAGTACTTGGAGAGTTCGCACAACTTCTACTATCGCAACTGTAGCAATCCGGACTTCGCTACCAGTTCGCGCGAGGCCATGAAGGAAGAGCTACGCAAGCAGATCAACTTGGCGGAGGTGGTGATCGTTCCAGCCGCGTTGTACGTGCGGCACCGGGAACTGCTGGACTTCCAGCTGAATTGCGCCAAGGGGCTGGAGAAGCCGGTGATCGTGCTGGAAAAGTTCGGCATCAAGGAAAAGGTGCCGGTACAGCTGGAAGCGCTCGGCGATGAAATCATCGAATGGAACGAGCGCACCATCGCGGACGCAATCCGCCGGCAGGCTCGTCACGAGGACACGGCCCGCTGGGACACTATCGAGTTCAAACTCGACTAGGGCGCTCAATCCTCGCCGACAGCGCGCAGCTTGGGTGCTCGCTGCGCCGCCTGGAGGCGGGCCAGCACGCCCAACATGCCGACGATGCGGACGGCGCAATCACCGGCTTCCGAATCGGACATCTTGCGAACCGTGGCTTGGACGGCGTTCTCGCCCCGCATCGGGCGGACGCTAGACAGGGTAGTGGACAGAGAAGTGAATTCGTCGCGGATTTCGCGCGGCAGCTCGTCTTCCTCGAGATCGGCGAGGTGCTCGCGAAACGCCTCCGTGAGGCGGTGCTTGATCGGTCCGGCGGACGCAAGCACGACCGTGGCGGCGAAAAAATTCTCCCAGGCGCTGCTCATTCAACTGACTCCCGAATGGGTTAGCCGCTGATGGCGCCAAGGATCAGGTCGATCGATCGAGCAACAACAACGGCGAGCGATAGCTGAGAAGTTACTTTAAGTCAC
>NZ_JAEUPY010000384.1 GCF_016790065.1 Steroidobacter sp. | reverse complement strand
CATCAACCAAATGTAATCGCCCAGCCAACAGCTGCGGCGAACGGCCGCCCCCGACCGTTCGCCGCCCATAGCGACCGCTGGCAGCGGATCTGCCGCCGCCCGACCGGCATGCCGTACACTGACCGCCACCGTCAGTCGGGTCCGTGAATGAGTTCCAACGTTGAAACAGGCCTAGCCGCCCGCGCCACGCTTGCGTACTGGGCGTGCCAGTTGCTGGGTTGGGGCCTGAGTATGTTCGGTCAGCTGTCCGGTGCCGTGAGCACCCTCGATCAGCCGCTATCGACCCTGGCGGCCGAGATTGGCACATTGAACCTGCTGGGCTTGTTGTTCACCCACTGGCTGCGGCTGGCGATGAAACGCTATCGCTGGCATCAACTCACGCTCAGCCGATTGTTGTTACGAATGGTGCTGGTGAGCGCGGCGATGGCGATCCCGCTGGCCGTGCTGATGCATTTCATGACCGTGGCCCCGTTGTGGAGCGGGCCCATCGAGCAGATCGAGAAGCTGCCGGCCACGGTGCGTTGGCTGGCTAGCGTCGATCCGCTAGTGCTCAGAGCCGTCAATTGGAGCGTGGTGTTTTTTCTGTGGATGGTGCTGTACCTGTGCATCACTTCGGTGCGCGATCGTCGCTTGGTGGAGTTGCATCAATCGGAATTACGGCGCGCCCTGCAGACCGCGGAGCTGCGAGTACTCAAGTCACAACTCAATCCCCATTTCCTATTCAACAGTTTGAACAGCGTGCGAGCGCTGATTGCCGACGATCCAGTGGCGGCCCAACGAGCCGTGACTCAGCTGGCGCGAACCCTCCGTTACACCTTGCGCTCCGGCCAGGAAGAACTGGTGTCGTTGGAGCGCGAGCTGGAGATCGTCGAGGACTATCTGGAACTGGAATCGCTGCGGCTCGGTGAGCGGCTGCGCATCGAACGGCAAGTCGCGGTGCCCAGCGATCATGCACGCGTGCCGGTGATGTTGTTACAGACAGTGGTTGAGAACGCGATCAAGCACGGCATCGCCGAGCTGCCCGAAGGCGGTGTGCTGAGCATTCGAGCCGAGCTGCGCGATCAGACCTTGATCGTCGAGATCCAGAATCCGCGGCCCGCCGTGCCGGTGGCCTCGATGAATGAAGGCGTTGGCTTGAAGAACGCGGCCGAACGCTTGAATCTATTGTTCGGCAAAGATGCCGGCTTGCAGCTCGATTTGTCTTCGCCGACGCTGGCCGTGGCACGCATTCGGATTCCGCAGACGTCATGAAAGCACTGATTGTCGACGATGAGCCGTTGGCGCGACGTGAGTTGCGCCGCTTGCTGGCCGATTTCGATTGGATCGAAATCGTGGGCGAGGCTGGCAATATCAACGAGGCGCAGAAGGCGGCGGAAGAGCTCACGCCGGAGCTGCTGTTCTTGGACATCCAGATGCCAGGAGGCTCGGGGTTCGACCTGCTCACTCGCATCGAGCACGTTCCCCGCGTGATTTTCACGACCGCGTACGATCACCACGCGGTGCAGGCATTCGAAGTGAATGCGCTGGACTATTTGCTGAAACCCATCGAGCCGGAGCGTCTGGCTGCAGCTCTGTCACGCGCACGCGCGCCGTCTGCATCGAGCAGCGTCGCAACGTCGCGAGTGATCGGTCAGGGTTCGGCGTTCGTCGAGCGTCTGTTTATTCGCGACGGGTCCCGCTGCTGGTTCGTGCCGTTGCGCGAAGTGTGCCTGATGGTGGCGGAAGGTAATTACGTTCGCCTGCATTGGAACGATGCGCGGCCGTTGCTGGCTCGGCCGCTCAGCAGTCTGGAGGAGCGGCTCGATCCGCAGCGTTACTTCCGGGCCAATCGACGGCAGATCGTGAATCTGGAATTCATCGAAAGCGTCGAGATGGGCAACGGCGGCCTGTTGCACGCACAGCTACGCGGCGGCCCGGAAGTGGAGATCTCACGTCGCCAGGCGCGGCTGTTTCGCGCACAGATGAGTGTGTGAGCCCGGCTCATCAATATTCGACGATGAATCGAGTCAGGTTGAAGGCGTAGCCGAACCAGGCGAGGAACACGGCCGAGAGCGCCAGTGCACTGGCCCAAGTGGTGCTCTTCCAGCCGCGATTGGCGGTCCAGGCCAAGGCCGCGTTCCAGAGCGCGACGAGGGCGCCGACGATGCCTAAGAAGCCGACGACATTCATGATGGCGAACAAGGTGTCGAGGCGACCGTCGTAGGCCACGAGATCGCTGGCGCCTTGCACGATGTAGAACCATCCGTACGCGAACAATAGATACAGAACAGCGAAGCCAAGCACGGCGCGCCGAATGGTCAGCTCTCGCCCGGACAGCGCCACAGCTTCACCGCGACGACGACGTCGCCAAGCGTTGATGGGCCATGCAATGACCGTTGTCAGCATCACGACCATAGAGATAGCCAGCGTCGGCATGATCCACGAGGCCGAGCGCCAGGCAGGTACGGGCGTCAACGTGATGACACCGGCGAACAGATCGGTACCGATTTGAACCACGCGGCCGTCCTTCATTTGCGCGGCCAGTCGTTCCTGGCCATCGACTTCACGCCACACGAACGGCTGCACCTCACGCCAGCGCTTCGGTTGGCCATTGAACCCTTTGAGCGCCGGCACTTCGATGGTGCCGTCTTCATGGGCGATGACCTTCATTTCACCGAGCAGGCCGAACAGGCGAAAGAACGTAGTCTCAGAGCGACGAGAGGACTCGTAGTTGCCTGCGACGACGCGAGCATGTTCGAGTGCCGTCGGCGTGGTCGGCTCGTTGGGAATGGGAGCGGGGAAGTAGCGATCCGCGAACTGGGTGAAGAGGGCGTCTCGCAACGGATTGACCGCGCCGTCTTTGCCGGTGCTGTTGAAGGAAAAGAACATCCCGACGCCATCGTCCATGAAAAGCGTCAACGAGCTGTGGAAGAACTGCGTGTCGCCGCCGTGTTCCAAAACGCGATGGCCGTTGCGATCCCGCTCGAAGAAGCCCATCGCCATACCCAAGGTGGGCGGCGTTTTGCGAAGCATGGTGGTATGCATGCGCTTGGCAGTCTCGGCGCCGAGCAACTCCGGCGCACCACCGTTCGGTGCTTGCAGATGCGCGATCATGAAGCGCGCCATGTCAGCGCCGGTGGTCGAGATGCTGCCGGCGGGAGCGGGGCCGACCAGCTCGAAATACTTCGCTGGTCCCGAGCCGACGGCGTAGCCCTTCGACATCAGCGGGGCCAGAGCCTCGGGCAGCGGCTGACGAAACGTGGAATGTTTCATACCCAGCGGCGTGAAGATGTGACCGTCCAGATAGTCATCGAATGACTCTCCAGACAAACGCTGCACGATGTAACCCTCCACAGCCACGCAGTAGTTGCAGTAGGAAGGCACTTCACCCGGCGGAAATATTCTGCGCGGGGTGGTGGTCTTCACTACTGCTTCGAGCGAAGGCAGTGCTGCGGGATCCGACGCCATCAACGAACGCACGCGGCCTTCAAAACCCGCGGTGTGAGTCATCAAGTCGTAGGTCGTCACTGGCTTGCCGAAACCTTCCGGAATCGGAAAGTCGATGTACTTGGCGATGTCCGCGTGCACATCGAGCTTGCCTTGTTCGACCTGCTGCATCACTGCGGTGTGAGTGATGAGCTTGCCCACCGAGCCGGCGCGAAACAGCGTGCGCTCCGGGTCGACTGGCTTCTTGGCTGCGACATCGGCGTAGCCATAGCCTTTTTGCAGCAGGATCTCGCCGTTCTTGACGACAGCGATGACGCCGCCGGCGATGTCGCCCTGAGCCATCGAAAAAGGCAAAAAGCCATCCAGCCACGCTTCCAGATCGGCGCGGGTCAACTCGGGCGGTACGGTTGCCGGTGCGTCGTTGGCGACGGCCACGGTGGCGATAGCGCTGAGAAGAGTCGTCCAGGCCAAGGAGCTGAAGCGCACGTTGCTATCCTTCGATCAGGGGGCGGATGCCGTGCACTGTAGAGGGGAAGTGGGCCGGTTCCGGGATGGCATGTCGAACGGTTCGGATGCCGTGCCGAATGGCTCGCCCCGGCCCCTTCGATAGATGGGTTCGGCTATGATCGGAGCGCATGTCGAACTGCAGGAGGGAGCGATGTTTCGTCGTACGCTGCTGGGATTGGCGCTGGCGCTGAGCTTGTCGACGGGGTCAGGAGAGAGGGCGATGGCGAAAGACGTGGCGGTGCTCGGCAAGATCGAGCGGCTCGATCCGGCGTTCGATTCGCTGGTGGCGCCGGGCGCGGCCATTGAATTGCTGGCCGAGAAAAAGTTCGAATGGTCGGAGGGGCCGATCTGGGATGCAGCCAATCGCCGCCTGCTGTTCTCCGATATTCCTAGAAACATGATTTGGCAATGGTCCGAGAGCGGCGGCCTGAAAAAGTTTCTACAGCCGTCGGGCTATACCGGCACCGCGCCGTTTCCTGGACATGAGCCGGGTTCCAACGGCTTGATATTCAACTCCGCCGGCGAGCTCTTGTTGTGTCAGCACGGCGACCGTCGTGTCGCCAAACTCAGCGGCGGCAAGTTCGTCACGCTGGCGGATCGATATCAGGGCAAGCGGTTGAATAGCCCGAATGATTTGATCATCAAGGCCAACGGCGATGTTTATTTCACTGACCCGCCGTATGGCTTACCCAAAGTCGGCGACGATCCAGCCAAGGAGCTGGATTTCCAAGGGGTGTATCGTCTGAACTCTCGCGGTGAGCTGACGCTGCTGACTAAGGAGTTGAGTCGGCCCAACGGGTTGGCGTTCTCACCCGATGAGCGCACGTTGTACGTTGCCAATTCCGATCCGGACAAAGCGATTGTCATGGCCTATCCCGTGAAGGGCGATGGCACACTCGGCGCCGGCAAGCTTTTCTTCGACGCCACCAAGGCGGCACAAGCCAAACAACCAGGTTTACCCGACGGCATGAAAGTCAGCCGCGATGGCACTGTCTGGGCTACTGCTCCCGGCGGCGTACTGGTCTATTCTCCAGCCGGCAAGCATCTCGGCACGCTCGCAACCGGCGTGCCCACCGCAAACCTGGCGTTCGGCGACGACGGCAGCACGCTGTACATCACCGCGGACAAAAACCTGGCGCGAGTGAAGACCAAAGTGAAAGGCTGGTGAGGCTAGCCGAACGTGCGCTTCATCGCGGCCAGCCCTTGCTCGATCATGCCGGCAATCATCGGTGCTGCTTCGTGTGGCAGTAGGTCTGCAAGCCATACGCCACGTGTTTTTTCGCCTTCGGGGAACAGCTGAAACGACGCGTTGTGATGCGTGAGTTGGGTACCGACAGTGGACCAACACACGCGATGCTGTTGCTCGTCGACATCGACGATCAGCTCTTTGACGACCATGCCATTGCCGAACGTCACAACACGCGCGCCCGGCTCGAGCTTCGTGTCTACGACGAAACCCGGCACCAGGCGCGTGTGTAACGCACCGATGTCGCGAAGGGCGTCCCACACCTGAGGGACGGGAGCATTCAAAACGACTTCGCGACGGATGCAAGCCATGATCAGCCCTCCGAGAGGCACACGGCTTCGATATTGTTCCCGTCCGGATCGATCAGGAATGCAGCGAAGTACGTAGGACTGTAGTCGGCGCGCACACCGGGCTTGCCATTGTCGCGGGCGCCGGCTTCCAAACCAGCTCGATAGAAGCGTTCCACCGCGGCACGGCTGGCAGCACGAAACGCCAGATGAGTGCCTGCCGTTTCCTTACCTTTGGTCTCATGCAACCACAATGAGGGCGAGCCCTTGGGCCCGAAGCCAGTCCCTGAATCGTCCTGAACATGGCCCAAGGGCGCCAGGGCGGCGCGATAAAACCGACGGGCGAGTTCCAAATCGCGAACGTGTAGGCCGACGTGATCGAACATAGCGGTCTCCTGGGTGAAGGAGCCAAATGCTAGGTTCGCGGCAGTCCCGATTCTTGGAGAAAATTGCGATTGCCCCGGGCCGCGTGGCGGAAGGCCCGCGGTGAGGCGCCGGCGGCACGGCCGAAGGTGCGGACGAAATTGGAGACATCGTTGAAGCCGACACCCAGCGCCACATCGATAATCGGCTGCTCGCTCTCAACCAACAATCTCGCCGCATTCCGCAGTCGGGCTCGAACCAGATATTGATGCGGCGTCACGCCGACAACAGCCGAGAACACTCGTAGAAAGTGATAACTGCTCAATCCAGCCACCTTCGCGGCAGCCAGTAAATCGATATCGTCACGAGCGTTGGCATCGATCCATAGCGCCGTTTCAACCGCTCTGCGCCGGTCGCGCGAGTGCAGCTTCGATGTGCCTGCAGCTTTGCCGGTGGTCACCTGGGCCAGTCGAGCGCCGAGCATCAATCCAAGTTCATCCAGGCCGACATCGCTATCGGCGTTCGCAGCCGTCTGCGCCCATTCGCCGAGTACCATCAGCTCAGCAACCGGCGGCAGCGCGCCGACGCGCCACTGCGCTCGGCAGCCGATCTCATCGATGGCCTCGGACGTGTATTGAAAGGACAGGCACTCATCGCCGCCGTGATGATGCTCATGCGTACACATGTACTCATCGCCGGGATGGCCCACCAGCACCGAGCCGGCCACCAGCTCGAACGACTGGTCGAGCCAGCGATAGCCGAACGAGCCTTTGCGCACATAGGAAATGGAATGCTTGGCGTGACTCTCGGTGAACGGACGATCCGAGGGGCCACAAGGGCATCGATAGTCGATGACCGTGACCGGGCCGGATTGCAGAGTACGCATCGCGGGTTTCACGGGCGGATTTTATCACCGGAAGGCCTGCGCCCGGGAGGGCAGGACGGTAGGATTCGGCCAGGGAGTCCGAATATGCCAAAACAGAACACTAAATCGGTCCGCCGACCCTCGACCACCGCAAAAACACCCCGGGCGAGGGCCACGGCAAGGCAGACCAGCGCACGCCCGAATCTTCGTGCCCAGCAGTTGGAAACCAGCCGCTCGGGAATTCTGCAAAGTGCCTTGATGCATTTTGCCCGGCACGGCTTTGAAGGTGCATCACTGCGCGATATCGCTGCCGATGCCGATGTCGCTCACGGCATGATCCGGCACATCTACGGCAGCAAGGAAGAAGTCTGGCGCGCGGCCATCACGTTCTTGTTCGATCGACTGGATCGAGAGGTCAACCTGGACGACGAGGTGCAAGCCGGTCGTAGCGATCGCGAGCTGTTCACGACCTATGTGCATCGTTACGTGCGTTACTGCGCCAGCCATCCCGAACACGCGCGGATCATGATCCAGCAGTCGGGCCGCAAAGGGCCGACGCTCGATTGGGCGGTCCAGCGTTTCATCCGTGCTCGGCACAAGGTCGCTGGCCCGGTCATCGAACGACTCTGCGCCAAGGGTGAGTTACCCAACGTCGATGCCTATTCTCTTGCCTTCAGTCTGGCAGCCAGCTGTCAGTTGTATTTCGTGCTC
Organism: Steroidobacter sp.; assembly: GCF_016790065.1. Taxonomy (GTDB): domain Bacteria; phylum Pseudomonadota; class Gammaproteobacteria; order Steroidobacterales; family Steroidobacteraceae; genus Steroidobacter. Next base: position 1,378 of record NZ_JAEUPY010000384.1, on the reverse strand, counting down.
GCCTGCGAGGTGAAATCGCTCGCGGCACGCGACGTGTTCCGCCGCGAACAAGTCGAGAAGCACGCGCGAGCCGTGGTGCAAATCTTCTTGCGTTGACCGATTCAGGCATTGCGCCGAGCGGGCAGCGGTGTACCATTCGTTATACAAGTGGATAACGAAAACCGGCTGCGAGCGGGTATCGGTTCCGGAGGCTCCTCGAAGCCCTCTACCTAACTCCGGACAGGGGGAATCAGGATGAGCATCTCGAAACGGATCGTGGGTTCATGGCGCGCCGCTGCGCTGGCGGCTGGGATCGTCGCAATAGGATTGACCGGCGCGATACGCCCGGCGATGGCGGCCAGTGCCATCGAGACCACTTACAAAACCGCCGGCTCGTTTGCCGTCAGCACGTCCATCGTGACGTCGGGCGGCGCGACTTATAACTTGTACTATCCAACGGCCTTGGGCAGCGGCGGTTTGCGCCACCCCATCATTACTTGGGGCAACGGCACCAATGCCACGCCCAGTAACTACTATGGCTTGCTGAATCATTTGGCGTCGTGGGGCTTCGTGGTGATCGCCGTTGACGATCCCACCACCGGCACTGGAGCGGAAATGCTTACAGCAGCGCAGTACATGGTGGCCAGGGACAGCGATGCCAGCAGCATCTTTTATCAGAAGCTGAACACCGCCAAGGTCGGCGCAGTGGGCCATTCGCAGGGCGCGGGCGGCACGGTGAATGCCACCAATCATTCCAGCGGCTTGATCAAAACCGCAGTGACGGTGGCGCTGCCGAACTCGATCTGGGTCGGTGCCGGCGATGAGTACTATGTGGATCAGCTCACCGTGCCGGTGTTCTTCCTCGGCGGTTCCACCGACGTCATCATTGCTTCGCCGGCGACTCAGACGGGTTACTACGGTCAGGTTCCCGGTGCCGCAGCGGTGGCGGTGTTGAAGGGCGCAGGCCACAACACGATCCAGCAGACCGGCGGCAACTTCCTCGGTTATATCAACGCGTGGCTCATGTATACCCTGCGCGGTGACACGACTGCGCGTGGCGCGTTTGTCGGCGCGACGCCCGAGATCAATACCAACACGTCCTGGAGTAATCAGGCAGAGAAGAATCTGCCCTGAGTAGGGGCGAGGGCCGCTTCAGAGGAAGCGGCTCTCTTGAACCACGCGATTCGGCGGTGCCACGGCCACGCCCGCACGCTGAATGGCATCGAGCATGCGAGCCAACGCGTCGCTCGACACGGTGCCCCAGCCTTCGCCATCCAGCCCGTGAAATACCAGGACTAGCCAGCCATCCTCATCTTGGATGAAACGTTGAATACGACGCTCGGCAATGCCGTCCGCGTCCGGCGGTGGGAAGGTCGTACAGTCGATAGGTTTGCCGTGT
>NZ_JAEUPY010000180.1 GCF_016790065.1 Steroidobacter sp. | reverse complement strand
TCCGTCGACGGCCTGCAAGGATCGATAGCCCATTTCCGTGAGCAGGTCGACCACCAAGTCGCGCACCACTTGCTCATCCTCGACCACCAGCACCACTTCTTCGCGCGCACTCGGCTGCAACGCGACTGGCACCGGCAACGGCTCTTGTGCCGCCTCGTGCTCGCCGTGATACCGCGGCAAGTACAACCGCACTGAAGTGCCTTTGCCGACTTCGGATTGAATCTTGGCGTAGCCGCCCGACTGCCGCGTGAAGCCGTAAATCATGGACAAGCCCAGCCCGGTGCCTTGTCCGATGGGCTTGGTGGTGAAAAACGGATCGAATGCCCGGCTCATCACTTCCGGCGGCATGCCGACGCCGGTGTCCGTGACATAGATGGCAATGTAATCGCCGGGCACCACGTCACGCAGCTTGGCCTCATGAGCGTCGGTCAACTGAGTATTGGTGATTTCGATGCTGAGCTTGCCGCCGTTGGGCATGGCATCGCGAGCATTGATGGTCAGATTCAACAGCGCGCTTTCCAGTTGGTTCTGGTCGCAGCGAGTCAACCACAACGCCTCGGCTTCGACGAACTCCAGAGCAATGGCCTCGCCCAACGTTCGTCGCAACAGTTCCTCCATGCCGAGGATCAACCGATTCACATGCACCGGCCGCGGATCGAGCGCTTGCCGTCGCGAGAACGCCAGTAGTCGATGCGTCAAAGCGGCCGCGCGATTTGCAGCCGTCATCGCCGCCGACACGTAAGCGTTCACATCGATCTGCTGACCGCGCGCCAGCTTTCTTTGCATCATGTCCAGCGAGCCGATGATGCCGGTCAACAGATTGTTGAAGTCGTGCGCGATGCCGCCGGTGAGCTGACCGACCGCTTCCATCTTCTGCGACTGACGCAACGATTCTTCCGCTTCCGACAAACGCTGCTGATCGCGGACGCGCTCGGTCACATCCTGTGCATATTGGAATGCACCGATGACGCGACCCTCGGGATCGCGCAGCGACGTATAAGTGATCTCGTATTGGCGCATCCCGTCGCCCTCGCTGGGCGCGGTAGGTTCGATCAATGTGAACTCTTCGCCAGCCAGCGCGCGACTCCAACGACTACCGGACATCGCCAGCTGCTCGCGTTCGGTCTTCATCAGTTCCAGCAGGCTTGCACCCACTGACGGCCGCACGCCGATACGGCGTTCGAAACGTTCGGTATACGCTTTGTTCATCGCCAGGAAGCGATAGTCGTTACCGACGGCTGCAACCAGCGCCGTTACCGAATCCAGCAAGTCGCCCCACAGTTTGCGCTGAGCGACGGCGTCCTCGACTCGCTGTTCCAGCGTCGCATTGAGCTGTCGCAAAGCATTCTCGGCACGCGCTCGTTCGACAGCTTCCCAAGTCCGCTCCGCAGTCTCGCGCGTCAGTGCCACTTCATCGTCGGTCCAACGGCGCGGTTCGGCTTGATGTACATACAGCACGCCGACCAAGCGTCCGCCTTTGATCAGCGGCACCGTGATTCCGGAGCGCGAGCCGATGGCGCGATAGATATCTTTAGCGCCCTCTTCATCGGTCAACGGATCGTTGAATGCATCTTCGAGCCGCACCGTGCGACCGGCTTGCAGCTCACGAACCAGCACGGTGCCGAAATCATGCAGCCGATGCCGGCCAGCCAGACTCGGCATGCCGGGCACGGTCCAGTCGCAGACCACCACACCGGTCTTGCCGGACTCCTCGATTTCGCCGTAACCGACGCGCCCCGCACTCAACTGCCGGCCGACCATCTCGGCCGCGGTCAACATGATTTCCGAGGCATCGCCCAAGCTGCGCAGCTTGTCGCTCAACCCCAGCTGGAACGCCAGCTGGCGCTCGGCCCGCACCTTCTTGGTGGTCTCCATGCACAGGACCATGACGCCGCCGACGTTGTGCTCGGCGCCGGCGTCGTCGATGGGGCTGAAGCTGTAGGTCCAGAAAATTTCTTCGCGCTTACCGAAGCGCGGAATCATCACGAGATGATCTTCGGCCCAGGTGGCGCCGGCGCCGGACATCACCCGCTCGATTTGCGGGCCCATCACCGACCAGGTTGCCGCCCATACCTCGCGCAGCGGTGCGCCGAGCATCTCCGGATGCCGCTCCGGCCCGAGCGAGCCGCGATAAGCGTCGTTGTAGAAGCAAAGCAGTTCCGGCCCCCAGAAAATACAGGCCGGATGATGAGTGGTGAGCAAGATACGCAACGCGGTCCGCAACGCCTGCGGCCAGTTTCCTGGCGCACCCAGCGAAGTGCGATGCCAGTCGAAACCCCGAATCAGCTCGCCAAGCTCACCGCCGCCACTCAAGAAGTCGGCAGATCCATCTACGCGAATGACAGGGGACGTACTCACCAGCCGGAGGGTGCCGCCTCCACGGGCCGTGGTCAACGCGAAAACAGCGCTTTCGGGATTGCGATTTTCCGTGACTTAAAACATTCGCTGCGATGGCGCAGAATGTCACTGCAGCGCTTGATAGACCAGGTTACGCAACAGCGAGCGGTAGTGGGTGCGCAGCTGCATGTCCGCCACCTGGAGCATCATCACTACTACCAATTTTTCTTGCGGATCCACCCAGAAATAGGGCCCGGTGGCGCCGCCCCAGAAATAATCGCCCACCGAGCCGGGCACCATGCTGCGGCCGGCTTCCTGGCGCACACCCACTCCCAGCCCGTAGCCTTGACCGTACTGAGGCAGGGGCGCCGTCAGTCCCAGCTCCTGAGTGAATGCGCCGTAGCTCACGCCCGGCGGCAAATGATTGCTGGTCATCAGCTCCACACTCTTGCGCGATAACACACGGACGCCGTCGAGCTCGCCGCCGTTGAGCAACATCTGGCAAAAGCGAGCGTAGTCCTCAGCCGTCGACAACAAGCCGCCACCGCCCGAAAACCATTGCGGCGGCTTGGCCGGGTTGTAGCCAATGACCAACGGCGGCGCGCCCGGCGCGACCTGCGGTTGGGCCAGCCGGGTTGTTTGCTGCGAGTCCAGCAGGAACGCGGTGTTCTGCATGCCCAACGGTTTGGCGATGCGCTCGACGATGAAGCGGTTCAGATCCACGCCACCGCGCACTTCGATGACGCGACCGATCACGTCGTTGGACATTCCATACTCGAACGCCGAGCCCGGTTGAAAGGCCAGCGGCAATTGCGCCAGCTTGTCGATCAGCTGCTCATTGGTTTGCTGATCGTTCATGGTGTCGGCGGCCCGATAGGCCCGCTGCACCAACGAGTCGCCGAAGATGCCGTAGGTCATGCCCGAGGTATGACGCATCAGATCCTGCACCGTCACTTCGCGACGCGCCGGCTCGAGCGCCAAGCGCCGCTCGCCGCTGCCTTCTTTGACTTCGACGCCGACCTGCAGCTGTTTCAATTGCGGCAAATAGACGGACACCGGATCCATCAGCTGCAGCTTGCCTTCTTCGACCAGCATCAACGCGGCCACCATGGTGACCGGCTTGGTCAACGAGGCGACCCGAAATATCGAATCGGCCCGCATGCTGCTGTTGGCGGCGCGATCCTGGAAGCCGAAGGTTTGGAGATAAGCGACCTTGCCGTCGCGCGCGATCAGTACCACCGCGCCCGGAATCTTGCCGCTCGACACATCGGCGTTGAACGCATCGGTCACTCGTTGCAAGCGCTGCGAGGCCAAACCGACCGCTTCGGGTTTAGCTGCTTTCGGCAAAGGCGCGGCGAGCGCGGCACCGGTCATGGCCATGGTGACAACTCCGGCCAGTACACGAGACAGTTTGTTCATCGCATATCTCAAACGATGCCAGTGGCGTAGTACACGGCAATGACGAAAAACACCGCCAGGGTCTTGACGCAAGTGATGGCGAAAATGTCTTTGTACGATTGCCGGTGCGTCAGTCCGGTGACGGCCAGCAAGGTGATGACGGCGCCGTTATGAGGCAACGTGTCCATGCCGCCACTGGCCATCGCTGCTACTCGATGCAGGACTTCCGGCGGAATGTTTGCAGCCTGCGCCGCGGCCAAGAAGTGTTCTGACATCGCAGCCAGCGCGATGCTGAGTCCACCTGACGCTGAACCCGTGACACCAGCGAGCGTCGTCACTGTGATGGCCTCATTCACCAGCGGATCGGGAATGGACATCAACGCATTCCGAATGATCAGAAAGCCAGGCAACGCTGCGATCACCGCGCCGAAGCCATACTCGGATGCCGTGTTCATCGCTGCCAGCAACGCGCCACCCACCGCGGTCTTGGTGCCTTCGGCGAACTTGGTTATCACCGGCCGGAACGCGAACACGAGCACGGTCAGGATACCCATCAGCAACGCGCCCATTACCGCCCAAATTGCAACCACGCTGGACAGCTGCATCACCAACGGCTGCGCGAGCCCTTCCAGCTGCGTTTCAATCGTGGGCTCGTAGAACCGAGGAATGAGGCGCGTGAAAATCAGATTGGCGATGCCGACGACCAGTAGCGGCAGAATGGCGAGCAACGGATGAACGGAGCTGCCACTCGCGAGCTGCTCTGGCTCGTTGCTGTGACCGACGCCATAACCTTCGCCCGCTTGCACAGCCTGTCGCCGCCGCCACTCCAGGTACAGCAGGCCGCAAGTAAGAATGAATGCGCCACCGATGACACCTAACAACGGCGCTGCCCAAGTGTTGGTGCCAAAGAACGTGGTGGGAATGATGTTCTGAATCTGCGGCGTGCCGGGCAGCGCATCCATAGTAAAGGTGAAGGCGCCCAAGGCGATGGTGCCGGGGATGAGTCGTTTCGGAATATCCCCGCGACGAAACATCTCGGCGGCGAACGGATACACCGCGAACACCACCACGAACAGCGAAACGCCGCCGTAAGTCAGCAGCGCACACACCAGCACGATGGACAGGATGGCGCGTTCCTGACCGACCAGCCTGATCACTGCCGCAGCGATGGATTGCGAGAAGCCCGACAGCTCGATCAATTTGCCGAACACCGCACCCAGCAGGAACACCGGGAAGTACAGCTTCAGGAAGCCGACCATGCGCTCCATGAACAGCCCGGTGAACACCGAAGGCACCGCCGCCGGATCGGTGAGCAGCACCGCCAGCAAGGCCGCTAAAGGCGCGAACAGGATGACGCTGTAACCGCGATACGCGGCCAGCATGAGCAACACCAATGCGAGCAGGACTATGGCGAAAGTCATGAATGTCCTCGCGGCACACCACGACTGTGTGACCGCTGCCCCCGACGGATCGACTCGATGGAATTAATTCATCAGGTGATGATTTTCAGCCAGCTTGCCTTGCCCGGGCAGGGCCTGTCAACCGATACCAGCTACACTGGGCGGATGGACAACGTCACGCACACCATCATCGGCGCATTGGTCGGCGAGGTTGCCGCCCGAGTGGCGCCACGCAGCCGAAGCGCGCTGCCGGCGCCGACTCGCCGCAATCTGTGCGTGACCTTGGCGGCCATCGGCAGCAACTTGCCGGACAGCGATCTGTTGTATTCGTTCTTCGGCGGCAAGCTGAATTACCTGCTGCATCATCGCGGCCATACCCATACTGTGTTGATAGCACTGGCACTTGGCGTTGCGGTCTTGGCCATCGCTCGCTGGTGGCTACGCAAGCGCAATCTGCAAGCCTCGTCGCAGGACTACGCAGTGCTCGCAGCGGTGTTGCTGTTCACACCGTTGCTTCACATCGCCATGGACTTCACCAACAACTACGGCGTGCATCCGTTCTGGCCGCTGGACAATCGTTGGTTCTATGGCGATACGGTGTTCATCATCGAACCGCTGTTCTGGGCCGCCTGCGCGCCGCTCGCGTTTGTGTTCAAAACACATATCGCCCGCTTCGCCGTTCTATTGCTGATGGTCGCAGCCATCGCGCTGTGTTTCTTCAGCGGCATGGTGCCGCAAGTGTTAGCGGTGGCGTATGCATTGTTGGTCGCGGGGATGTTGCTGATCGGTCAGCGCGCGTCGACCAACATCGCGCTCGCGGCCAGCGTGACGGTTTGGTTGGGAGCGACTGCGATGTTCGCGATCACGGCTCACACAGCGAGAGCGCGCATCGATGCGATCGCTGCTCAACAGTTCCCCGGCGGCACGTTGCTCGATCGCATCGTGACACCGATGCCGGTCAATCCGACGTGCTGGGAAGTCATGGTGCTACAGAAAGAAGCAGACAATGCCGTCCTGCGCAGAGCCATGCTGGCGCTGTCGCCCGCTTGGCTGACGGCGGATCAATGCCTCAGCCGCAGCCTCGATACCCCGATCACCGCGCCACTGGTACCGGTGCCGTCCAACGACAGCGATGCAGTGAAATGGTACGGGCAGATCAGCACGCCGACTGCACGACTCGCGGCGCTCGCTCAGTCCAACTGCGAAGCGGCGGCTGCGTTCCGATTCATTCGGATGCCGTGGCTGGCGACCGTCAAAGAGCAATTGGTGCTGGGCGACCTGCGCTACGACCGCGAACCAGAACTAGGCTTCGCGGAAATCGTCATCGATGCTTCGCCCAGCTGTCCGCTGTTGGTACCGAAGTGGCTCGAGCCCCGGCGGGACCTGCTGGTCCCCCGGAGCTAGCAAGCTTTGCTACTTTCGCTTGGCGGTAAACGTGCCTTCGCCGAACTGGCCGAACACCGCCTTGCCCTTGATGGTGTCGCCCTCGACCGTGCCGGAGTAGTCCAGCTTCAAGTCGGTGCCTTGGATATTGATGACGAAATCAAAGGCCACCGCCGAGCCGTTCACCGAACCGGTGTAATCGACGCTGCCGGCCTGGCCGGTGATGGTGCCTGCCAAAGCGCTGCCGGTCTGGCGCACCGACATGGCTGCATCCTGCGCGCCCATCTGGCTTTCGGTGGTCAGTATCCAGTTACCGGATAAGTCCGCACCTTTAGGTTGCGATGGTTGCGACGGCGTGCCGGCACAAGCTCCGAGCAACAACGCGACACACGCCAGTATCCCGATACGCAGGCTCTTCATCATCCAACCCCGCTGTTATTCAAGTGCCAGTTCGAGCGTCGCAAGCTTAGCTCAGCCATCGGGCTGCGACAGGCCCGCCGGTTACAAGCCAGTCAATAACTGATGAAACTTTTGTCAGGGCCGCGTCGGTGTGGCTCCGAGCGGTGGAAAAGTCAGGATCCTGTAAGGACAATCTGGCTAAGCTCGCGACGCAAGTCCGAAGCGAGCCCAAGCGCTTCTGAAAACTTTTTGTCCTAGCCAATCCGTATAGCCAGGTGTCATCCATGAATCGAGTTCGTTCCGCCCTCGCCGCGGCCGTGCTGATCCCGGCGCTCGCGCTGGTCGCACAGGCCTCCGAGCCCACCACCGTCCCCAGCAACGTCAAAGAGCTGCAGAAAGCCCGTCACGATCACTACCACAAGCTCGGCGACTCCTTCAAAGTGATCCGCGACCAGACCAAGGGCGACAAGCCCGACCTGGCCGCCATCAAGACAGCCGCCAAGGTGGTGAACGACGCCTCCATCAATCAGGAGAAGTGGTTCCCGGCGGGCTCCGGTCCGGAAGCCGGCAAGACCCAGTCGCTGCCCGCCATCTGGAGCAAGCCGGACGAGTTCAAGGCCGCCATCAAGGCCTTCGGCGAAGCGGCTCCCAAGTTGCAGGCGGCCGCCAATAGCGGCGACGTCGGCGCCATCAAGGCCGCCTTCGGCGACACCGGCAAAACTTGCAAAGGCTGCCACGAGAAATTCCGCGCCGAAGAGCACTGAGCCGCGTAATTCATAGCGACCCTTAAACCATGCCCGGGCCGCCCCTACAGCTGCCCGGGCATAGTTTTTTATACCCAACTAGTGGTTCTCTTTACTAGTGACCACCGATGTCACAAATCTGCCGGTTGCTGATGCGACGCCCTCAAGCCGCGGGTAAACTCGTCGCTACTAACAGTCAGAACAGTTGACGCACCAACGTCAACTCATAACAAAAAGCATAAAAAACGTTTGAAGGTGTAGTCAGGCACGCAACCACGAGTGGGGCGGGCCCCTAAGCCATTGCCTGCGGTTCGTGAAACCGACTCCAGTTTTCGTTTGACGCACTGCCCGCCTAGGGATACACCCAGTTAAAACAGTCGTCATTCCGACGAGACTGTGCACATAGCGTTGCACTTTTCGACGGAGCTGAAATGAAACTGTTGGTATCACTGCTGGCCACTGCCGCTGCCCTGCTCGCCCAGAGCACCTTTGCAGCCGAGCCACTCAGCGCCACGCTGGAAGCTCACAAGATCGTCCTGGCCGACGGCAAGGAACAATTGCTGGCCGCCTCGGAAGCCAAGCCGGGCGACGTGCTCGAGTATCGAGCCACATACAAAAACGTTTCTGACAAACCGCTCAAGGCCGTCATGGCGACGCTGCCAGTGCCGGCCACCGGTGTTGAATACCTACTCGGTAGCGCCATTCCCACCGGCGTGCAAGCCAGCCTCGACGGCGCCCAGTTCGCCCCCGCTCCTTTGAAACGCCTGGTCAAGCTGCCTGACGGCAAGCCCCAGCAACAGCTCGTGCCCGCCGCCGAGTATCGCTTCCTGCGTTGGCCGCTGGGCGATCTGCCCGCCGGCGCCAGCAAGGTCGTGACTGCTCGCGTGCGAGTCATCAGCGAGCCGGTGCTGACCACCGGACAGCAGCAGTAAGTCTTAACCGGAATTATTCACAGCCATGTTTTTAGGAAGTGACATGACCAGCTCGATCCGCCAGCACCTGCGCAACCCACGAACGTGGCGAGGCGCGGCACTACTAGGCATCGCCGCCATTGCCGCCACGATTGCCCAGGCCGCTCCGCCCGCCGGCGCGACCATCGGCAACCAGGCATCGGCGACGTATTCGGATGATTCGCAAGTCACGCGCACCGTGACTTCGAACACCGTCATCACCACCGTGCAGCAGGTTGCGAGCTTCACCCTCAGCGCCAACGGCGCCAAGACGGCAACCGCCGGCGGCCAGGTGTTCTATCCGCACACCATTACCAACACCGGTAACGGTGCGGATACGTTCGCACTGACCTCGGGCCAGAGCGGCTCGTTCTCGTTCACCACGATGCAGTACTACGCGGACGCGAACGGCGACGGCGTACCCGACAGCAACACGGCGATCACTTCGTCCGGCCAGGTCGTGGCCGGCGGCGTGTTCAACTTCGTCGCGGTCGGCACGGTGCCGAGCTCGGTGGTGGTCGGTAACACCAACACCTTGACGGTCACCGCCACCAGCGGCTTCAACAACACGGTGTCGCGCGCCAATACGGACGTGACCACGATCACCGCGCAGGGCGTGATCAACGTGACGCACTCGATCGATGTCGCAGTCGGCCCGTCGCCGTCGGTGACTTCGCGCACCTTGACCGTCACCTACACCAACACCGGCAACACCACTGCCACCAACGTGACGTTGGCCGATGTGATTCCTTCGGGCTTTACCTACGTCGCGGGTAGCGGCCGCTGGAGCGCGACTGGCAGCACGGTGCTCACCGATGCGGCCGGCGGCAATCAGAGCGGCCTTACTTATGACTTCGGTTTCACGCAGTCGAATCGCGTCACCGCGGTCATCGACTCGGTGGCCCCGGGCGCCAGCGGCACGCTGACCTTCCAGGTGAATGTGAACTCGGGCTTGCCGGTGGGCTCCAACCCAGCCACCGCGAGCACCGCGACTTATACATACAACGACGGCTCCGGCACGGTGCCGACCGCGAACACCAACACTGCGCAGTACACGGTTCAGCAGACGGCGTCGGTGCAGGTCAACGACTCGACCGTTGCTAGCGCCGCGCAGGGCGGCACCGTGGTGTTCACCAACGGCGTGATCAACACCGGCAACGGCGCGGACACGTTCAACCTCACGTTCGCCAACAACGCGTTCCCGGCCGGCACCACCTTCCAGCTGTTCAAGGCTGACGGTGTCACGCCGGTGATGGACAGCAACGGCGACGGCATTCCCGACACCGGCCCGATGGCTGCCAGCGCCACGCTCAACATCATCGTCAAAGCCACGCTGCCCACCGGCGTGCACGGCGGCCCGTACACCATCGACCTGATCGGTCGCTCGGTGCTCGACTCCACCAAGTCGGATCCCGGCACGGACACGTTGACTGCGATCGGCACCAGCACCGTCGACCTGACCAACAACACGCTTGGCGGTCCTGGCGTCGGCGCCGGTCCTGAAGGCGCGGCAGTGATCACGACTCCGGTGGCCCCGGGCGCCAGCGCGACCGTCACGCTGGTGATTGCGAACAGCAGCGGCCTGGCCGACACATACAATCTGAGCGCGACCACCGACGGCACGCTCGCCACGACCACGTTGCCTGCCGGTTGGAGCATCGTGTTCCGCGACTCGAACGGCAACATCGTCAGCAACACCGGCGTGGTGAACGCCAACAGCAATCGCACCTTCACCGCCACCGTGACTGCACCGGCGAATGCGAGCACTGGCTTCGATGTCTACTTCCGCGCGCTGTCGCCGAGCACCGGCTCGACGGATGCGTTGCATAACGCGATCTCTGTAACCGCGGCTCGCAGCCTGGTCATGTCCCCGAACAACACGGGCCAGACGACCTCGGGCGGCACCGTGACCTACACGCACACCATCGTGAACACCGGCAACGCCACTGAAGGCGACGGCAGCGGCAGCACGGTTGCTTTGTCTGCTACCAGCAGCTCTGGCTTCACCAGCGTCATCTACTGGGACCGTAACAACGACACGGTGCTGGATGCGAACGATCCGATCATCACCAACTTGTCGCAGCTGGTCAGCGGCACCAACGGTGCGAGCACGGCGGCCGGTTTGTCGGCTGGCGAAACGGCGCGACTGTTCGTCAAAGTGACGACTGCTCCGGGCGCGGCCATCGGTTCGACCGATACCACCACGCTGACGGCGACTACTACTGGTGTCATCGGCGGCATCGCGGCTCCGACTGCTGTCTCGGTCACCGACACGACCAGCGTGGTCGCTTCGCAGGTCACTCTCGTGAAGATGCAAGCGCTCGACCAGACTTGCGACGGCATCGCGGACACCGCGTACAGCGCGACCAACATCGGTCTGGGCGCGGCACCGGGCGGTTGTATCCGCTACCAGATCACCGCGACTAACGGTGGCAGCACTGCC
>NZ_JAEUPY010000169.1 GCF_016790065.1 Steroidobacter sp. | reverse complement strand
ATCCATTCAATCCGCTGGACGCGACCGGCTGGCACGGCGATCTGTCGGTGGTGCGGATCAATGTCAAAGACATCCGGCCGCTGGTGAGTCATCGCTATCACTTGCCGCCGTCGGCCCACACCACGTTCGTCGGCAATCGTTTCGTGGTCTGCACTTTCGTGCCGCGGCCGTTCGAGACGGACCCGGGCGCGTTGAAAGTGCCGTTCTTTCATAACAACGATGACTACGACGAAGTGTTGTTCTATCACGCGGGCGACTTCTTCTCGCGCGACAACATCAAGCCGGGAATGATGACCTTGCATCCCTGCGGCTTCACTCATGGGCCGCATCCCAAGGCGCTGAAGAACATGCTGGTCCAAACCAAGCCGGCCACCGATGAATACGCCGTCATGATCGACACGCGCGATGCGCTGGAGATCGGCGAGGCTGCGGCGGCAGTGGAGTGGTCTGGGTACGTCGATAGCTGGAAAACCAAATGAAGCTTGCAACCGTTCGTAACTCGACTCGCGATGGTGAGTTGGTCGTCGTCTCGCGCGACCTGACTCGTGCCGTGGCGGTTTCGCAGATCGCGCCGACCTTGCAGGCGGCCTTGGACGATTGGTCGCGCATCGCGCCCCAGCTGGCCGAAGTTGCCGGCGCGTTGGAGCAAGGCAAAGCGAAAGACTGGTTCGCGTTCGATCCGGCCAAGGCCATGGCGCCGTTACCGCGTGCCTATCACTGGGTCGACGGCTCGGCGTTTGTGAATCATGTCGAGCTGGTGCGTAAGGCGCGGGGCGCGCAGATGCCGGAAAGTTTCTGGACCGATCCGCTGGTGTATCAGGGCGGTTCGGACGACTTCATCGGTGCGCGTCAGGACGTGCCGGTGCCGAGCGAAGAGTACGGCATCGATCTGGAAGGCGAAGTGGCTGTCGTCACTGACGATGTGCCCGTGGGCACGAAGCGCGAGGCTGCGTTCGATCACATCAAACTAGTCATGCTGGTCAATGACTGGTCGTTGCGTAACTTGATTCCGGGCGAGCTGGCCAAAGGGTTTGGTTTCTATCAGTCCAAGCCGGCCACTGCGTTTTCTCCGGTCGCCGTGACGCCTGATGAGTTGGGCGCAGCATGGCAGGACGCCAAGGTGCATTTGCCGCTGGTGGTGCACATCAATGGCCAGCCGTTCGGCAAGCCCAACGCCGGCGTCGATATGACTTTCGATTTCGCCAAGCTGGTCGAGCACATCACTCTGACGCGTAACGCGCGCGCTGGGACGGTGTTGGGCTCAGGCACGATCTCCAACTACGACCGTTCGTTGGGATCGGCGTGTCTGGCCGAGAAGCGCACGCTCGAGCAGATCGAGCAGGGCAAACCGGTTACGCCGTTCTTGAAGTTCGGTGACTCGGTGCGTATCGAAATGTTCGACGCGGCCGGTCGGAGTATCTTCGGCGCGATCGATCAGAAGGTGGTGCGCGCCTGATTCTTTTTCTTATTTGGTTGGGCGGCCGCCGGTTCGAGCTGTTCTAGCAAACTGACGCCGCCCAGTCCGCGCATCTGTCTCAAGATCCATTGCTGTCGCGACAACACGTAACGCGACGGCGCGCGCACCTTCATCCGTTTCGGGCTCGGTAGCACGGCCGCCAGCAACGCTGCCTCGGGCGCGCTCAGTCGCGACGCAGGCTTCTTGAAATAAACCTCCGAGGCCGCGCCGACGCCGAACACGCCGCTGCCGAACTCCGCGATGTTCACGTACACCTCGAGGATGCGTTGCTTCGGCCACAGGGTTTCGATCAACACCGTGAAGTAGGCCTCCAGTCCTTTACGGACCCAGCTCTGGCCGGACCATAGAAACAGATTCTTGGCGACCTGCTGCGACAGGGTGCTGGCCCCTCGTACCCGGCGGCCTTGTTCGCGATCTTCCAACGCTTCGTTGATGGATTTGAGATCGAAGCCGTAGTGCTCCGGGAACGTCTGGTCCTCGGCGGCGATGACCGCCACCTTGATGTGCGGCGAGATCTGTTGCCAGTCCAACCACCGATAGCGGACGGCGCCAGGCTCGGCCAGCATGAAAGCCGTGGTCGGCGGGTCGACCCATCTCAGTAAAAGCACCGGGCCGACGCTCAGGATTAGTACCAGGAGCAGTAGTCGAACAACGAAACGAAACATTCGGGCTGCGGTAGTTTTTGCGGCAATAGGTGCGGACATGAGTCACGAAAGCGCGGCGCGCCCGGGCAAGTGTGACCTAGTAGCTGTTTGATTACACATAATCGTCTACCATCGCCGCCCAAATTCCGGCTTCGACTCAGTAACGGATAGTGTCACGGACCTACGGAGACCTTGCGACATGATGACTAAGACCAATAAGACTCGCTTGCTGGCTGGAGTAGCGTTGACTTGTGCCCTGGCGGCTCCGTCGGCTTTCGCCGAGGAGTATCGCGGATTCTATTTCGGTGTGTACGGCGGTGCGGGCTCGGCCGACGGCAAGTCGCGTAGCGACTTCGACACCCGCTTTTCCAATGCCTGGACCCAGAGCATTCTGACCAACATCATGAATGACTTGAACCGCGATCCCAATCGTGCGGGCAATACCCTGTTGGGGCTGACGGCCGGCACCCGCAAGGCTTCGACGTTGGACGACAGTCCGAACGTGTGGGGCGCGCTGGTGGGCTTTCGTTTCAATAAGTGGGTCGGTACCGAGATCGGCTACGTCAACCTGGGCGAAGTGAAGTACGACTTCGGCGGCAATTACGACTATCAGTTCAATTCCTTCGATACGACCACGAGGCCGAACTTCTCCTCGGTGTCCCCGTACGCCGTGGGCTATCGGTTCTCGAGCGCCGGCCCGACCGCTGCGGTGGTGGGCTTCCTACCGGTCGGTCGCTACTTCGAATTCAATGCCAAGGCCGGTATCTATCTGGCCGACACTCGTCAGACCGTGCGCGTGACCGATGTCGAGTTGAAGGACAACTTCTATCACGAGCGTGTCGACGCGAGTCAGACGGAGATCTTCGCCGGTGTCGGCGCGACTTGGAACGCGACCGAGAACTTCGCGGTGCGCGTCGAATATCAGCGCTTCATGGATGTGGGCGATAACGCCAAGACTTACGAGCAGAACATCGACGTGATCAACGTCGGCATCTTGTTCAAATAACGCAGCTCGTCCTGCGTCGCTGGCAACGCCGGACCTTGCGTCCGGCGTTGTCGTTTGTAGCGGTCCCGAGTTATCTCGGGGTAGCTCAGGCCTTGGCTTCGACGCGCTTGACCGACTCGATGATCACGGTCTCGGTCGGCACGTCCTGGTAGCCGCTGCGGCTGCCGGTCTTCACCGCGGCAATCGCATCCACCACGTCCATGCCCGAATCGATCCGGGCGAACACGGCGTAGCCGTAGTTGCTCTGGCCCTTGTGGTCCAGGAAGTCGTTGTCCACCACGTTGATGAAGAACTGCGAGGTGGCGCTGTTGATGTCGTTGGTACGTGCCATGGACAGCGTGCCGCGCTTGTTCTTCAAGCCGTTGGTGGCTTCGTTCTGGATCGGCTCATGACCCTTTTTGTTCTTCAGGTCTTCGGTCAGGCCGCCGCCCTGAACCATGAAGCCGGGGATCACGCGATGAAAAATGGTGCCGTCGAAAAAGCCTTCGTCGGCGTAGCGGTAGAAGTTCTCCACCGTGATCGGCGCCTGCTTGTCGAACAGCTGGATGGTGAAGGAACCTTTGGAAGTCTTGAATTCGAGCATGGATCAATCCTCTGAAGTAGCTGGGCGCCCAGCGCCGCGCCACTGGCCTTCGGTGACGCGTTCGTGACCGGCCAGATCGGCGTGCGAGCGTACGTGAACGAAGCCTTGACGCACAAGCCGCTGCCGGACTTCCTCGGCCTGTTTCCAGCCGTGCTCCAGCACCAGCCAGCCGTCATTTTCCAGGTGCGCAGGCGCATCGCGCACGATGGCGTCGAGGGCTTCGAGGCCGTTGCGGCCGGAGATCAGCGCCATGCCGGGCTCGAAGCGCCGTACCTCGGGCGCCAAGTCGGGGTCGTCCTGCGCAATGTAGGGCGGGTTGGACGCGAGCAAGTGGAAGCGCTGGCCGGCCACCGGCGCGAACCAACTGCCGTGTAATAACGCAACGTTGGTCAATTGCAGACGACCGATATTGCGACTGGCCAATTCGAGTGCATCCTTGGAGGCGTCGATCGCAGTCACGGTGGCTTGCGGCCGATCGGTGGCGATGGCCAGCGCGATGGCGCCACTGCCGGTGCCCAGATCGGCAACTCGGACCGGGTCTTCTTTATTTATATGAGTCAAAGCGCGCTCGACCACCAGTTCAGTTTCGGGGCGCGGGATCAGTACAGCCGGGCTGACTTCCAGCAGCAGCGACCAGAACGCCTGTTGCTGGCGGATGTATGCAACGGGTTCGCCCTGCGATCGGCGCTTGACCAGCTGCTGAAACGACCAACCGGCTGCGACCGGCAGCTCGCGCTCGGGCGTGGTGCGGAAACTGGTCCGCGACAGGCCAGTTACGTACTCCAGCAGCAGCTCGGCATCGAGCCGTGCGGACGGCGAGGACCGCGACAACAACATGGTGGCGGTATGCAGCGCATCCGAGATGGTTTGGGAAGATTTGACGGCAGGCATGAATGACGTTGGACTAGCGCACCTTTGAAGTTCGAGATCGCCCCGGAGTTGCCCATGCACGTTTATGACAACGCCATCGAGATGATTGGCCGCACCCCGATGTTGCGGCTGCATCGGCTCGATACCGGGCCTTGCGAGCTGTACCTGAAGCTCGAATACATGAATCCGGGCGGCTCCATCAAGGATCGCATCGGCTTGTCCATGATCGAGGAGGCCGAGCGTCGCGGCGATCTGCAGCCCGGCAGCGTCATCGTCGAGGCCACCGCCGGCAATACCGGCTTGGGCCTGGCGCTGGTGGCTGCGCAAAAGGGCTACCGGCTCATTTTGGTGTTACCGGACAAAATGAGCCAGGAAAAAATTTTCAACCTGCGTGCGCTCGGCGCCGAAGTGGTGTTGACGCGCTCGGATGTGGGTAAAGGCCACCCGGAGTACTACCAGGACCTGGGCGCGGCCATCGCCAAGCGCACCGGCGCGTACTTCATCAATCAGTTCGCCAATCCTGACAATCCCAAGGCACACGAGCGCACCACCGCGCCGGAAATCTGGGAGCAGATGACGCAAAAGCTGGATGCCGTGGTGATTGGTGTGGGCTCGAGCGGCACCGTCGCCGGTCTCGCCGCGTTCTTCAAAAAGCACGCGCCGCATGTCGAGCTGGTGCTCGCCGATCCGCAGGGCTCCATCCTCGCGGAGTTCATCGCCACCGGCAAAATGACTCAGAAGTCGTCGTGGCTGGTCGAAGGTATCGGCGAAGACTTCATTCCCGACATCGCCGATTTTTCCATGACCAAGCGGGCGTACAGCATCTCCGATGCCGAGTCGTTCTCGGTGGCTCGCGAACTGTTGCAGAAGGAAGGTGTGCTCGCTGGTTCGTCTACTGGCACGCTGCTCGCTGCAGCGTTGCGTTATTGCCGTGAGCAGAAATCGCCGAAGCGCGTCGTCACTCTGGCTTGCGACACCGGCGCGCGCTATCTGTCCAAGTTGTACAACGACTTCTGGATGGAGGATCAAGGCTTCATTCAGCGTGAGAAGTATGGCGACCTGCGTGATTTGATCGGCCGCCCGCACGGCGAGCGCGCCACGATTACGGTCGGGCCCAACGATGTGTTGACGACCGCACACAATCGTCTGCGCAACGCCGGCTTTTCACAGCTGCCGGTGATGGATGGCGACAAGCTCATCGGCGTGGTCACTGAAGATGACATTCTGCGCTTCGCCTTCGGTCACCCTGGACGTTTCAACGAGCCGGTGCATAAGGCCATGACCAGCACCTTCCTGCGCGTCGACAAGAGTCAGACGCTCAACAATCTGGTCGCGATGCTGGAAGTACGCTCCTCGGCTGCAGTGATGGACGGCGAAAAGTTTTTAGGCTTGGTGACGCGCTCGGATGTGTTGAACTACCTCCGGCGCCAGGTCAAGTAATGCTTGATTTGTCGGCGCACCGCGCCGACAGGTCAGATGTTTTTCCAGTCGGCCAGGTGCCGGCTCTGTAATACGGGACATATCATGACTGACTCCGCAAAGTTGCGTTTCGGCTCTCGCTGTATTCATGGCGGCCAATCTCCCGACCCGAGTACGGGCGCGGTGATGCCTCCCATTTACGCCACCTCGACCTATGCTCAGAGCAGTCCTGGCGTTCACAAAGGCTACGACTACTCTCGTACCGCGAATCCAACGCGTGGCGCTTGGGAGCGTTGTATTGCCGACCTCGAAGGCGGCACGCGCGGCTTCGCGTTTGCTTCCGGCATGGCGGCCACCAGCACGTTGCTGGAACTGCTCGACAGCGGCAGTCACATCGTGGCGATGGACGATCTGTACGGCGGCACGTTCCGATTGTTCGAGCGTGTGCGTAAACGTTCGGCCGGGCTCGATATCACGTTCGCCAATCTGGCGGATCAAGCAGCGTTCGAAGCCGCCGTGCGTCCGACCACTAAAATGATTTGGATCGAAACGCCGACCAACCCAACCCTGCGTCTGGTCGACATCGCACGAGTGGCAGAGTTTGCCCGCAAGCGCGGCATCCTCACCGTCGTCGATAACACTTTCGCGAGCCCGTGGGTGCAGCGGCCGCTCGAACTGGGCGCCGACATCGTCATGCATTCGGCGACTAAATATCTCAACGGGCACTCCGACATGATCGGCGGCGTGGCCGTGGTCGCGGACAAGGAGCTGGGCGAGAAGGTGGGCTTCCTGCAAAACGCGATTGGCGCGGTGAGCGGTCCGTTCGATAGCTTCCTCGCATTGCGAGGCTTGAAAACATTGGCGTTACGTATGCGCCAGTCCAGCGACAGCGCGTTACAGATTGCCGGCTGGTTGGAAAAGCATTCGCAAGTCTCCAAGGTGATCTACCCCGGCTTGCCGAGCCATCCGCAACACGAGCTGGCGCGTCGTCAGATGCGCAATGGCTTCAGCGGCATCGTCACATTCTTTGTGAAAGGTGGCTTGGGCGAAGCCAAATATTTCCTCGAGCGCTGCCGTTTGTTCACCGTCGCGGAAAGCTTGGGCGGCGTGGAGAGTCTGGTCGATCACCCTGGCCTGATGACGCACGCATCGATTCCGCCGGAGAAACGTCGTGAGCTGGGCATCGACGATTCTTTGATTCGGCTGTCGGTGGGTATCGAAGAAGTGGAAGATCTGATCGCCGATTTGGATCAGGCTCTCGCTCGCTGATCTACCAGTTGATCTACTCGTTGCTCTAGGCGGAAGGTGGCGTCTGCTCGCCACCTTCGCTGGGCGGGGTGCTCATGCGTCCCGCTTTCCGTAAAGCCTCGCGCAATACATATTCGATCTGCGCGTTGGCACTGCGTAGCTCGTCCTGCGCCCAACGTTGCATGGCCTCCAGGACCTCGCTGCTGATGCGCAGCGGATAAGCTTTTTTCTCCGCCAACTTGCGTGCGCTCAGCCGCTATACAACGTACCGGTGTTCACGACCGGCTGCGTGCCGCGCTCACCGCACAACACCACTAGCAAGTTCGACACCATCGCCGCCTTGCGCTCTTCGTCGAGATGGATCACGTCCTTCTGCGCCAACTGTTCGAGCGCCATATGCACCATGGTCACTGCGCCTTCGACGATGCGAGTGCGAGCAGCGATGATGGCTGCCGCTTGCTGACGTTGCAGCATGGCTTGAGCGATCTCGGGTGCGTAGGCGAGGTGGCTGACGCGTGCTTCGACCACCGTGAGTCCCGCCTGAGCGAGCCGATCCTGAATTTCGTTGCGTAGATGCTCGTTGATTTCAGTGGCGTGCGAGCGCAGAGCGATCTTGTGATCCTCATGCAGGTCGTAGGGATAAGAAGTTGCCATCTGGCGCAGCGCTGCTTCGCTCTGCACCTGGACGAAGTTTTCGTAGTCGTCCACGTTGAACACCGCCTCGGCGGCGTCATGCACTTGCCACACCACCACTGCCGCGATTTCGATGGGCGAGCCTTCCGAGTCATTCACCTTCAAGCGGCTGGACTCGAAATTGCGCACGCGCAGAGTCACGGTTTTCTTGGTGTAGAACGGATTGGCCCAGCGCAGCCCGCTGTTACGCTCGGAGCCGACGTACTTGCCGAAGAACTGCATGACCGCGGCTTGATTGGGCTGCACGATGAAGAAGCCGACCATGGCGAAACCCACCAAAGCACCGGCCAGGATGGGCGGGATGGGGGACACCAGCAGCTCTACCGACTTGAACAGCCACCAGGCGCAGACCGCCATTAACCCCAGCAGGATCAACACCATGGGCACGCCGGGCAGGGTCAACACTTGTCGCTCTTTCATGGCTTCTCCTGGTTTTCGGGCCGACCATAGCATGCTTTGATATCAAAGTGATATCACGGGGCGGTGGGGCTAACCCGGCGCGGGTTGGCATTTGCTATCGGCTCGAGCCGCCGCGATGATTTGCGCCGATCAAAAACGGAGTCTTGTCATGGCCATTCAGCCCAGTCAGCCGCAGGGCATTGGCGGCGTGTTGGACACCGCCTTTCAGCTCTACAAGTCATCGCTCGCGGTGGTGTGGCCGATTTCGCTGTTGTTGGCCATCGTCGGCGCGCCGCCGACCTTGTACTCGATCTTTTCGCGCCCCGAGGTTGCGCAACCGGCCAGCGTCGACGAATTGCTGAACATGGTGTTGGGTCCCTCGGATCCCATGGCAACCGCGATCGCCTGGATCTCCGGTTTGTTGTCTTTGTGGGTGATGAGCGCGCTGTATTTGAAACAACGCGCGGCCGGCATGGATGCGGAGATGAGCGTTGGCGCTGCGTTGAAAGTGGCCGCACGACGACTCGGGCCGATGGTGCTGGCCACCTTCCTGGCATTGCTTGCAGTCGTGATTGGTATAGCGCTGCTGCTGGTGCCGGGTTTGATTCTGCTGGTCACCTTGATGATGTACATGCTGCTACTGTTGTTCGAAGACAAAAGCGCAGTCGAGTCGCTCACGGCCAGTCACAACTTGGTGTGGGGTAACTGGTGGCGCAGCAGTGCCATTCTCACGGTGGCGCTGATTCTGGTCCTGGTGATATTCGCTGCCATCGGCTTCGTCGCTGTCATCGCGGCACCGTTCGCGGATCTGGCGGTGGGCGACATCGTCGTGGCCGCGATGATCGGCGAGTTGGTGTTCAACCTGGCGTTCAACGTGTTGCTGATGCCGTTCTTCACCGCAGTGATGATCGCGTTGTACTGGGATCTGAAATTGCGGAAGGAAGGCGGCGATCTGGCGGCGCGGGTGAATGCATTGAACGCCGCCTGATTCGTGCGTGTCGCTGCCCTAGTCCTGATTCTGTGGGCCGCGCCGGCGGCGCTCGCGCAAGACACGAGTTCGGCGCGGCGAGTGCTGGATACTTGCATCGAAACGCTCGGTGCCGAAGTCGTCGGCTTGGAAGACATGGAAGAGCCTTGCCCTGGGATCGCTCAGGCGCTCCAGCAACTCGGCATCGTGCCGTTGTTCCCGGAAACTCAACACGATCTTTTGACGCGCAATGGACTCGTCAATCTGCGGACGCTGTCGGATCGTTACGCGCAGCCACCAGAGCACACGCAGATCAGTGTCGATGGTTTGCAGCCAGTGTTGGCAGCGTTGCGCGAGCCGGTCGAAGCTGGGCATCAGTCGTCCTGGTACGAGCGGCTGAAGCGTTGGCTCAGCGAAGCTTTCGACAGACAAGAACAACAGGCCAATCCCTGGTTGAGTCGCTGGTTGGACGAGCATCCGATTTCAGATCGAGTGCAGCGTGCCTTGGTCAACGGTGTGATGCTGTTGGTCGTGTTGCTCGCGATAACCATCTTGCTCAACGAAGTGCGAGCTGTACGCGCGGGCCGTCGGAAACGAGAGCCGGCGGGTAGTGATGTGACGGGCGGCGTTCTGATGCCTGGCGTGTCGGCCGACGCGGCATCGTTCGGCGAGCGTCCCGCGGCCATGCTCAAGATGCTGGTTGCAACGTTGGTGAAGACCGGTCGGTTGCATGGCGCGCCGAGTTTGACGGCGGGCGAGTTGACGACTCGCGCTCGCTTCGACGATTCGGCTCAACGCGAATCCTTCCGCTCAGTCGCGCAGCTCGCCGACCGGGAAGTTTTCGGCGGCAAAGATCTGGCGGGAGGTGACATCGACGATGCGGTTCGCGCCGCGCGTAGTCTGGATGAACAGCTGCGCGGAGCGGCGACATGAAAGATCGTCTGCTCACACTAGCGTTAGCGCTCGGAGCATTCGTCGCCTTCTATATTGTGATGGCACCGAAGCTCTCTACACCGGAAGAGCAGCCGACGCGCCCCATCAGCGTCGAAGCCGGTCCGAACGGTTATCTCGGTTTGGCGCGTTGGCTGGAAGCGGAGCGCGTGCCGGTGCTGTCGTTACGCGAGCGCTTCACCAAGTTGAATGAGCTGCCTGGGTTGGAGGCGAGCACCGGCAACTTGTTGGTCAGCACGGCACCGCATATCTATCCCATTCGCGATACCGAAGTGGCGCCGCTGCGAGCGTGGGTGCGACAGGGCAATACGATGTTGCTGGTTGCCGGCTTGTCCGACACGCCCGATTGGTCGATGGGCGAGGGCGTGGATACCGAGTTCCTGGAACATCTGCAGGACATGACGGCGCTCAGCTTCACGCAGATGCCGAATGAGGCCAGCGAACAGTCTGATGACACCCAGGACGCGGATGACGAACCGCCGCCGTCGTGGAGCGATGCCGTCGATGCACAGATGAAACTCGTTGAGCCGCAGAAATTCGAGATGAAGCCCGCAGCTGCGCATCCGTTACTGACGGGCGTGAGCAAGGTGAGGGCGTTGTCCGAATATCCCACCGCGAAGTGGGATGGTTGGTTCAACGAAACGGGCGCGATGGAGTTGGCGCACGATCCCGTGTCGGGTGCGCCGGTGCTGTGGCTGCTGCCCGCCGGTCAAGGGCAGATCATCGTCAGTGCCTACGGCAGTATTCTGACCAACAAACTGCTGGCCGAGGACGGCAATGCTCAGCTGCTGGCCAACATCGTCCGCTGGTCTCTGCGAGATGGCGGCAAGGTCATCGTCGACGACGCGCATCAAGGCATGGTGGCGTTCTACGATCCCGAAGCGTTCTTCGGCGACTCGCGGTTGCATGTGACGTTGTGGTGGCTGCTCGGATTGTGGCTGCTGTTCGTGGTCGGTTCGCAGCGGTTGCGCCCGGCGCCGTCGCGCTGGAGTCCCGTCGATATCACGGGCTTCGTGCGTGCCAGCGGTGGATTCATGGCGCGCGTGATGCGGCCAGCGACGGCGGGTCAACAAATGATCGCGAACTTTTTCAACGATGCTCGCAAGCGCTTGGGCTTGCCGGCCGACGGTGCGCCGGTTTGGGAATGGTTGAGGGCGCAGCCGGCGGTCTCGACTCAGGATGTGGAACGACTGCAGGCCTGGCATGCCAAGGTTCATCAGGGCCGTCGTGTCGATCTGTCTCAACTGCATAATTTGCTGGTGCGCTTGCGCGCAGCTCTGACCTGACGTGGCCTGACCTGACCTGACCTCAAAGGATGACGATGAACGCTCTCGTGGCCTTCGAACAACGATTGCAACAAGAACTGGGTTCGGTGGTGCTGGGTCTGCAGCCAGTGATTCGCGCGCTGGCCATCGCCGTCGTCGCGCGAGGCCACGTGTTGCTGCAAGGCGCGCCGGGTCTTGGCAAGACGTTGCTTAGTAAGTCACTCGCTAGTTCTTTGCGCGGAGTTTTCAAGCGCGTGCAAGGCACGTCGGATTTAATGCCGGCGGACATCACTGGCGTGAATGCTTATGACGGGGAGCAGCGGCAGTTTGTGTTTCGAGCCGGGCCTGTGTTTGCCGATGTGTTGCTGGTGGATGAGATCAATCGCGCCGGGCCCAAGACTCAATCGGCCTTGCTCGAGGCCATGGAAGAGCGGCAGGTGACGGTGGATCGCCAGGAGTATCCCTTGCCCAAGAATTTTCTGGTGATTGCGACTCAGAATCCGCGGGAGTTCGAAGGGACGTTTCCGCTGCCCGAGTCGCAGCTCGATCGGTTCATGTTACGGGTCGATTTGAGTTATCCGGCTCGCGAGGATGAGTTGGCGATTGTGGCTCGGTACGGCAATGCCGATGCTCACGCTCGGCTCGGAGGCTATGAGCAATTACCACCGTTGGATCTGGATGAAGTGCGCCAGACGGTTGAGCAAATTCATATCGCGCCGGAGTTGTCGGGGTATGTGATCGACATCGCCGCCGCCTCTCGTTCCAGTTCGCATGTGAGCTTGGGCTTGTCGACGCGAGGTGTGTTGGCGTTGGTGCGGGCAGCTCGAATCAACGCGGGCATGCGAGGCAACGATTTCGTATCGCCCGACGACGTGAAACAAGTCGCACCGTTGGTCATTCCACATCGATTGATGCTCGCGCCCGAGGCGCTGCTCGAAGGCGTGACGGAGCAGACGATAACGCAGCAGTTGTTAGAGCGTACGCCGGTTCCTCGCTGAGCCATGCATCTGCGTCTTAACGGCTTCGTGTTCGCGGTGCTCACGGCGCTCGTGGCTATTCTCGGTGCGTGGAGTGGCGATCCGAACCTGGAGCGGTTGTGGTTGTTGCCGTTGGCGTTGCTGTTGCTCGGGCTTGCGTACGAAGGTTGGACGGTCACGCGGGCGCGGCCGAACGTCACGGTCGACGGCCCGGCACAGGGCGTGTTGGGCCGGCCAATGTCCGTGCAGCTTTTGTTTCGTCACGAATTGACGCGCGATGTAGCGATGGAAGTAGCACCGGCTGCGCCCGAGGCGGTCGAGATCAACGCAGACATTCGAACGATCTCAGTAAAACCGGGAGAGCCGGCTACCGTCGACCTGCGGGCGACGCCAAGAAAGCTCGGCCAACATAGCTGGCCTCAGATGCAGGCTCGAATCGCCGGGCCTTTGGGACTGGCATGGTGGTCGCGCCGCTTGGACGCGGAATACTCCTTCAAGACAGTGCCTGAGTTACTACGCGATCCCGCCGGCCGCATCGGCGCCCTGAGTGGTGGAGTGCGTGCTCACTCTAGTCACGGTGCCGGCGCTGAGATTCTGCAACTCCGTGACTATCGAACAGGCGATCCGCAAAACGCGATCGATTGGAAAGCCACCGCGCGTCGCGGTCAGCTGGTTAGTCGTGACTTCACTGAAGATCAACATCTCGACATCGTGATCGCCATCGATGCAGGCCGCACCAGCGCCTTGCGCGCCGGCGAATTAGATCGTCTCGGTCACTACATCAATCTAGCGGCGCGATTCGCCGAGCATGCGGTGGCACAGGATGATCGTGTCGGTGTGATGTTATTCGCCGATCAGCCGCTGGCGACGCTCGCACCCGGCCGAGGAATCGGCACAGTATTTCGAATCCGCCAGATGCTAACGGCAGCGACGCCGAAGCTCGCCGAGTCGAATCCGCTCAACGCAGCGTTGCGCATCCGCACGCTGGTTCGTCATCGCAGCCTGGTCGTGATGTTGACGGACGTGGACGACGCGGCAGTCGCCGGACAACTGGCGTCCGCTGCACGATTGCTGTTGCCCAAACATTTGCCACTCATCGCCGGTCTCTCCAGTCCGGAAGCGGAGGCTTTGCGTGTCGCCAACGCGCATTCATGGCTAGACCCGTATGAGTCGCTCGCCGCCCAGGAATACTGCGCGCGATTGGAACGCAACGTCAGGGCGTTAAGAGCATTGGGCGCGCCAGCGTTAGTAACGCGTCCAGAGCGCATGGAGCGCGCAGTGTTCGACGCCTATGCCGACTTCAGGAACCGACGGCGGATTTGACGAAGCGGCGGCCGAACAGATGGCCGGTGAGTGCGCCGATCATCACGATGCCATAACCGAGACCCACCACGACCCGGCTGGCCATCGGGAAATCGGGATCGGGCGACAAGTACCCTTCGATGAAACCGCAGCCGATCAGCAGCAGCGCACACAGCAGTAACAGTCGCGAGACTTTAGTGGCTGCATGCTGAAACGATTCGCGGCGTGTCGCGTGAGTCGGGCGGATCAGTGCTTCACCGAGCATGGTGCCGGCAGCGCCGGCAAGGCAGATCACCGACAGCTCCACCACACCGTGTGCAGTGACGAACTTCAGCAGCTCGCCGGCCAGGCCATGCTGATGAGTAAAAGCAAACATGCCGCCGAGCATGAGCCCGTTGGTGGCGATGAGATAAAACGTGCCGAGCCCGAAGAATACGCCGACACAGAACGCCATCAGGCTGACGGCGATGTTGTTGGAAAGGATGCCCAGCGACAGCATCGACGACGGTGTTACGTTGAGTAGATCGTCAGTCCATAGCCGGCCGCTCTCGACGCCGTTGATGGCTTGTTCGCTAGCGAGCAGTGAGATCAGTTCTGGGTAACTCGATACCAGCCACCAGCCTGCGCCGGCGCTCAGCACGAACAACAACGTTACCCAGAGGATGGCGCCGCGCAGTTCATGGACGACCTCAGGGATTTCCTCTCGGAACAGAAGCAGTGTGCGTGCGCGCCAGTCGTGAGGCTTGCGATAGATGATGGAATGCAGCTTCGCGTAGCTGCGTTCGAGGGCTTTCGTTACGCGACTCTGAGGCAGGGCGCGCCGGGCGATAGATAGATCGCGTCCGAGCGAGCGATACAACTCGATGGCTTGCAGCGCCTCGGCGGCCGAGTGGTCGCGGTTTCGCTCCAGCGCTTCGAGCTGAGGCGTGAGTTGGCGCCAGGTTTCAGCGCGCGACGATAGCCATGCGCTCATGCCAGCGTCTGTGCTCATTGTAGCAGCGCCTGCAAGCGCGCTCTTAGCTCGGGCGTGCGAAGCTGAGCCAGCTGTTCGCTCGACAGCGATCCATCAACACGGCTCAACAGCGAGCGCGCGAGATCAGTTCGGGTGCGCGCATCCAGCGCGGCCCAGCGTTCCAGCAACTCATGAATCAAATCCGCGGCGCGAGGATCGAGCGCCGGGTTCGCCGATGACAGGCGAGCAAACGTACTGTCATGTTCCTTGCTGTCCAGAATCAACAGCGTGCCAGCCGCCATGTCGCCAATGCGCACATGCTGAGCCGTGCAGATCGCCGTCGTCAGGCCAACCAAATAAGCAAACGGCAACGAATCGACGATTCGAAACACATTCCGTATCAGCAGCGCGCTAGCGCTGGGAATGTCGCCGGTGCGCGTGACGATCCGCACGCCGGCCATGCGCTTGCCTGGCGTACTGCCACGCATGAGGACTTCGACGACCGGGTGATAGAGCAGGTAGATGGCCAGCGTTGGCACCCACACCCACAGGAAATAATTCACGCCAGGCGCGCGGCCGCCGTCAAAAAACCGCAAGCCGCCGAACGCCACGATGCTGCCCACCGACCACCAGGAAAACGCCAGGATCAGCCGGATGTGCCAGTCCACCACGAAGGCATAACTGCGACTGCCGACGCCGGCGATACGCAGCTCGACGTCGACGCCGGTAATGCTCTGCAGGGTGACCTGAGGCGCGGCCATGGTGCGATCCGGTTTACTCCACGATGCGAGCCAACTGTTCGGCTTGATATTCCTGTTGTAGCGGCTGAATCAATTCTTCCAGCTCGCCGTTGATCACATTCGCCAGCTTGTACAGCGTCAGGTTGATGCGATGATCGGTGACGCGGCCTTGCGGAAAGTTATAAGTACGAATGCGCTCGGAACGATCGCCTGAGCCCACTTGCAGCTTACGGGCGCTGGCTTCGGCCTGATCGCGTTTCTCTTGCTCAGCGGCTTTGAGTTTGGCCTTGAGCAGCGACATGGCGCGTGATCGGTTCTTGTGTTGCGAGCGTTCGTCCTGACACTCCACCACGATACCGGTGGGCAAGTGAGTGACGCGAATCGCCGAGTCAGTCTTGTTGACGTGCTGACCGCCGGCGCCGGACGCGCGGAACGTATCGATGCGCAGGTCCGCTGGATTCAGTTCGATGGGTTCGAGCTCATCCAGCTCCGGCAGGATCGCAACGGTGCACGCCGAGGTATGAATGCGGCCTTGGGCTTCGGTGGCCGGCACGCGCTGTACGCGATGAGTGCCGGACTCGAACTTCAAATGCGAGAACGCGCCCCGCCCGACGACGCGACTGATGACTTCTTTGTAGCCGCCATGTTCGCCGTGGCTTTCCGAGAGCACTTCGACATTCCAGCCGCGTGTGCTGGCGTAACGCGAATACATGCGGAACAAATCGCCGGCGAAGATCGCCGCTTCGTCGCCGCCAGTGCCGGCGCGCACTTCCAGATAGATGTTGCTTTCGTCGCGCTCGTCTTTGGGGATGAGCAGCTTGGCCAGCTCTTCCCCTTCCATCTCGATGCGCGCGTTGAGGTTGTTGAGCTCTTCCTGGCCGAGCTCGCGCATTTCCAGATCGTCGCCTTCAGCCATCTCGCGCGCTTGGGCGCGTTCGCCGAGCGTGCCCAGATAGGCTTTGTAGCGTTCGACCACGGGATCGAGCTTGGAATATTCCACCGACAGATCGCGGAACTTGTTGGTGTCCCCGATGGTGGCAGGATCGGCCAGCAGTCCGCTCACTTCTTCGTGGCGGTCGGCCAGTCGTTCCAATTTGAGACGAATCGAATCTTTCATTACTCAAGTCGAGTCGGACGATCCCGGAGGATCGGGGGCGAACAGAGTGCGTGCCGCTTCCAGCAATTCCACTTCGCCACGTTCGGCCGCTTGTCGCAGCCGTTGGCTCGGGCCGTGTAGCAACCGGTTGGTCAGCGTCGAGGCCAGGAAATCCACCACCTCGCGCGGATCGCGACCGGCTGCCAGCATACGCCGCGCCTGTTCGGCGGTCTGGGTGCGAACGATGTCGGCGTCGTCACGCAATTGACGAATCGTCGGCACGGCGTCCAGCGTCTTCAGCTGTTGCTCGAACACTGAGACTTCGGATGCGAGCATGTCAGTCGCGTCACGCGCTGCTTCACGCCGTGACGCCAGGTTCTCGTTCACCACGTTCTGCAAATCGTCGATGGTGAACAGATACACGTCTTCGATCTTGGACACCTCGGCCTCGATGTCGCGAGGCACGGCGATGTCCACCATGAAGATGGGCTTGCGCTTGCGAGCACGCACGGCCGCCTGGACCGCATCGAAAGTAATCACCGGCGTCGGGCTGGCCGTCGACGTGATGACGATGTCGGCCTCGGGCAAATGCGCAGCGATGTCGTCGATGCCGATGGCGAAGCCTTTGAACTCTGCCGCCAATTCTTGCGCGCGACCGATGCTGCGATTGGCGACGATCATGCGGCCCAGACCGTTCGCATGCAGATGGCGCGCGGCCAACGCAATCGTTTCACCGGCGCCGACCAGCAACGCCGTGTGACCGGAAAACTTCTCGAACACCGTGCGGGCTAGCGACACCGCCGCGTAAGCGACCGACACAGCATTGGCGCCGATGCGAGTCTGGGTGCGAACCCGCTTGGCCACCGAGAATGCCGTCTGCATCACCCGGTTGAGATAAGGACCGGTTACGCGCTGGTCCAGTGCCGCCCGGTAGGCGTCCTTCAACTGGCCCAGGATCTGGGGCTCGCCGAGCACCAGGGAATCCAGGCCGCAGGCCACCGCGAACAAGTGCTGGACCGCTTCGCTGCCCTGTTTACGGTACAGGGATTGATTGATGTCGAGCCGATGCGAGGCCAGGTCGTGCCAATTGGCGAGCCAATCGGACAGCGGCAACGCCAGGTCGGGCACGGGACTGGGCTCGTCGGTGGATTCCCCGCCGGTGCCGTCGTCCGCGTAACAATAGAGTTCGGTGCGATTACAGGTGGAAACGATCAGCGCTTCGCGCACCCCGGACTGGCCGGAAAGTTCTCGCAAAGCCTCGGGCAGCTCCTCGCCCGCAAAGACCATTTTTTCGCGGATTTCGACGGGAGCGGTGCGGTGATTGATTCCAATGACGACGAGTGGCATGTCGGCTGCTGTCGCAACGGGTGCGGATTGTCGGGGAAGGGCCCACTAATGACAAGCGACTCGGGCCTCCGGCGTGCCACGTTGCCCGATCCCGAGCCCTTAAACGAAGCTGATATAGTCGGCCGACAATGAGCTCACTTCATGGTCCCTCCCGCCGTTCCGCGCGAGTCGCGGCGTTGTTACTGGCTTCCGTGCTGGCAGCCTGTACCAGCCCCGGGAGCAAGCGGGAGGCCGATGCCGAGAATCTGCCGGCAGATCCCAATGCACTGGTTTTGGGCGCGGAGATGGCCTTGCAGCGGGGCCAGTACCTGGAAGCTTCGCAGGCCTATCTGCGCGCGGCTCAGGCTGCCAATGACGAAGAGCTGGCGGAGCAGGCCACGCGCGTCGCCCATGAGCATCGGCAATGGACGGTGGTGCAGGCCGCGGCCGAACGCTGGCTGGAGCTGAACCACACCAATGAAGAGGCCCGGCGCTTCGCCGCCTTCGCCGCTTTACATCTTTATAGGATCAACACCGCTTCCGAGCACCTGGGCATCCTGCTGGATACGGCGTTCATCAATCCGCAGGCCGGTTTCCTGGCCCTGCTGCCGCAACTGGCGGATGAGGGCACATCGAGTGGCGCCACCGCTGTGCTGAAGCAGTTGGTCGTCAAATACCCGGAAGTGACCGAAGCGCACTATGCGTTGGCGCAGGCCGCCTCGCAGTCGGACAACCTGAAACTGGCCATGGAGCATGCCCTCAAGGCTCGCGAGCTCGGCCCGTACTGGTCGCCGGCTGGCTTGTTGCTGGCTCGGTTGCAGATGTTGACCGGCAATGCCGAGGGCGCGCTGGCCACCGCCAAGCAAGTCATCGATCAGGACAATCAGGATTCGCACCGGCTCGAATACGCCTTGATGTTGATGCAGGCGGGTAAAGAAGAGCAGGGGCGCAAGGAGTTGACCGCGCTGGCCTCGAGCGAATCCACCGGCACAGTGGTCGAGCGTGCGCTGGCCGATATCGACTTCCAGCTCGGCAATCGCGACTCGGCCGCGCAACGCTTCAGCAACCTGGTGTCGAGCGGTCGCTTCGTTTACGAATCGCTGTTCTATCTCGGCGCCATCGCCGAAGGCCGTGAAGCTTGGGATGACGCTGCGCAGATTTACGCTCGCGTCACCGGCGGCGAATTCGCGATGGCGGCACAGACGCGGTTGGCGCGCCTCAAAGCGAAGAGCGACGGGCTCGAAGCCGGTCTGAAACATCTCGAAGAGTTCGGTGCCACTCGTCCGCAATATCGCATCGAGACCATCACCGCGCGGGCCACTCTGCTCAGCACTAGCGGCGACAAGGTGGGTGCGCTGGCGCTGTTGGACTCGGCGTTGAAAGCCTATCCCGATGCGGTCGAGCTGCGCTTCGCGCGCATCTTCCAGCTCGAAGCGGCAGACAAGGTGGATGAAGCGATCGTCGATTTGCGCAAGCTGGTGGCCGATCGTCCCAGCGATCCGGCGGCGACCAACGCGTTGGGTTACACGCTGGTGGATCGCACGCGGCATCACAAAGAAGGTTTGCAGTTGATCGAACAAGCGCTCACCGAGACGCCCGACAGCGGCGCGGTGCTCGATAGCATGGGCTGGGCGATGTATCGCGTCGGCCGCCCGCAGGATGCGCTGACGTACTTGGAACAAGCCAAGCGTCGCATCAACGATCCCGAAGTGGACTTGCACCTCGGTGAAGTGTTGGTCGCGCTGAATCGCAAAGACGATGCGCGCGACCTGTGGAAGCGCGCCAGCGAACGTTATCCCGAAAACGACAAGATCAAACAGCGGTTACAGAAGCTGAATTGATGTCGCGCTGTTTCTCCTGGCTGGCGCTGGCGGCGATGTGTGTCATCGCTGCTGGTTGTAGCACCACGCCTCGAATTTCCAGTCCGGGCACGGCGATCCCAGCTGATCTGAAAGACCTCGATCGCTGGCAGGCGCGCGGCCGACTCGGCGTTTCCGGCCCTGAAAATGGCGGCTCGGGCAGCTTCGAATGGCGTCAACGGGGCGACGTTGCCGACGTTCAAATCCGTGGCCCGGTCGGCATCGGTGGTGTGCATTTGGAAATGCGCGGCACCGGCGGCAATCCCGATCTCACATTGGAAACCAGCGACGGCCTGAAACTGCAATCAACCGCCGCTTGGGACGAACTGCAGAATCGCCTGGGCACCGCCGTGCCCGCGGGTAATCTGCGATATTGGATGCTTGGCCTCGCCGCCCCCGGCGAGCACACATGGCATGCGGAAAACGAGAACGGCGTGACAACACTAGAACAAGCCGGCTGGCGTATCGACTATCAACGTTATTCGACTGAGCCCGGCGCTCGCGTGCCGATGCGCATCACTGCCACCAGCGGCGACGCGCGCGTGCGCATCGTCGTAGATCGCTGGCAGCTCGGCCAATGAGCGCTGCGAACGAATTGCTCGGGTTGCCGGAAAGCTGGCCGGCACCCGCCAAGCTCAACTTGTGTCTGCATATCGTCGGCCGCCGCGCCGACGGCTATCACTTGTTACAAAGCGCCATGCAACTCATCGATCTGTGCGACGAGCTGCAGTTCTACAAGCGACCGGCCGGCACCATCGAGCGCATCGGCGACAACGGCGACATTCCAGCCGAGTCCGATCTGATCGTGCGCGCCGCGCGTTTGCTTGCGACTCGCTACGAAGTGTTCGACGGCGTCGGCATCGAAATCCAAAAACGCATTCCTGTCCAAGGCGGCTTGGGCGGCGGCAGTTCGAACGCCGCGACCGTGCTGGTCGCGTTGAATCATCTGTGGCGCTTGGATTTGAGGATCGATGAACTGGCCGCGCTGGGCCTGGAGCTGGGCGCCGATGTGCCGATTTTCGTGCGCGGCCACTCGGCTTGGGCCGAGGGTGTCGGCGAACGCCTCACGGCGCAGGACTTCCCGGAACAGGTTTTTTTGGTGCTCAAACCCGTGGCTGGAGTGAGTACCGAGGCGGTGTTTCAGGACTCTGAATTGACACGTAATTCCCCCGTCACGACAATACGCGCCTTTCTCGCGGGGGGCGGTCGAAACGACTGCACTCCGGTGGTGCGCAAGCGTAGTGGCGAAATCGCCGAAGCGCTTGATTGGCTTGAGGAATTTGGGGAAGCGAGGCTGACGGGAACCGGCGCCTGCGTGTTCGCCGCGATGCCCGACGACGCGGCGGCTAGACGCGCGGCGGCGCGCGTGCCCGCGCGCTGGACCGGTTATGTGGTGCGTGGTTTGAACCGTTCGCCGCTATTGGACCGGTTAGCGTACGAAGCCGGTTAAACTCCTCTCGAGCGTCGCAGCTCTTCTTTTATTGCGTTTGGGGTGTCGCCAAGTGGTAAGGCAGCGGGTTTTGATCCCGCCATTCGGAGGTTCGAATCCTTCCACCCCAGCCAAAAGCTCATCCGGATCGGAGTGTTGAATGGATCGTGCCACGATGGCGGTGTTTACGGGCAACGCCAATCCGCAGCTCGCCCAGGATATTGCGCGCCACTTGATGGTGCCGCTCGGCCGCGCTCACGTTAGCCGCTTCAGCGATAGCGAGTGCACCGTCGAGTTGCTGGAGAACGTGCGCGGCCGCGATGTGTTCATCGTGCAGCCGACCTGTTCGCCGGCCAACGATCATTTGATGGAATTGCTGGTGATGACCGACGCCTGCCGCCGTGCTTCGGCCGCGCGCATCACTGCTGTGATTCCTTACTTCGGCTACGCCCGCCAGGACCGTCGTCCGCGCGCGATGCGAGTGCCGATCACGGCGAAGCTGGTCGCCAACATGATTGCGAGCGCCGGTGTGGACCGCGTGCTCACTGTGGATCTGCACGCTGATCAGATTCAGGGCTTCTTCGACATTCCGGTGGACAACGTATACGCGTCGCCGGTGTTGCTCGGCGATGCCTGGAAACAGAAGTACGACGACCTGATGGTGGTGTCGCCGGACGTCGGTGGCGTGGTGCGCGCCCGAGCGTTGGCGAAGCGCTTGGATGATGCCGAACTGGCCATCATCGACAAGCGCCGCCCGCGCCCGAACGAGTCCGAAGTGATGAACATCATCGGCGAAGTCGACGGCAAGACCTGCGTGCTGATCGACGACTTGGTCGACACCGCCGGCACGCTGTGCCACGCCGCTGAGGCGTTGAAGGCGAACGGTGCGAAGAAAGTGCTGGCGTACATCACCCACGCGGTGCTGTCGGGCCCGGCCATCGATCGCATCTCGCAGTCGCAGCTCGATGAGCTGGTCGTGACCGACACGATTCCGCTGCGCGCTGAGGCCAAGAGCTGCAAAAAGATTCGGCAGCTGACCGTTGCCGGATTGCTCGCCGAGACCATGCGGCGAATTCGCGATGAAGAGAGCGTCAGCTCGCTCTACATCGACTGAAGCGCGCTTGCGGCTGCCTGACGGCGCCGCCGCTGGAAGAAAGTTTTTTGTTTTTATGGCGCGGCTACCGCCGCGCCAAGTGAAGTTGATGCACGGTTTCTTTTTCTTTTCGCGGCGCCAGCCGCGGGAAGAAAAAATCACAGTGGCGGCGTTTTTGGTCGCGATGCGCCGTTACTTTTGTTTCTTTACGGAGTAATCATGAAAACCTCATTTGACCTCGTCGCCGACTCCCGGCCGAACGAGCAGGGGAAGGGTGCGAGCCGCCGCCTGCGTCGTTCCGGGAAAGTTCCGGCGATTCTGTACGGTGGCCATCTGGAACCCAAGCAGCTGATTCTGGATCACCAGAACCTGCTCACCCTGCTGGTGAACGAAAAGTTCTTTTCCACCATTCTGCAGCTGAAGATCGATGGCCAGCCGCAGGCCGCCATTCTCAAGGACGTGCAGCGCCACCCGGCGAAGAACCAGATCCTGCACATGGATCTGCAGCGCGTGCTGGAGAATGAAAACATCCGCATGACCATTCCGCTGCACTTCAAGGGCGCGGCTGCGGCTCCTGGCGTCAAGACCCAGGGCGGCGTGGTGTCGCACTTGTTGAACGAAGTCGAAGTGCTGTGCTTGCCGAAGGATCTGCCGGAATATCTGGAGATCGATCTGTCGACGATGGAAATCAACCAGATTCGTCGTCTGTCCGATCTGGCATTGCCGACTGGCGTCGAGCTGGTGGCGCTGGCGCACGGTCGCGACGAAGCGGTGGTTTCTATCCATCATCCGCGTGCCGAAGAGGCCGAGACTCCGGTGGCTGCCGCTGCTGCTGCAACTCCTGCTGCTGGCGCTGCGCCGGCCGCTGGTGCGGCTGCTCCTGCGGGTGGCGACAAGAAGGCTGCCGCTGCTCCGGCTGCCAAGGCTGCGCCGAAGAAGTAACGCTGTCACCCACTCCGCCGTCGTTTGGCGGCGGAGTGGCGTGCGTTATTTTTCAGTGGCACTGCTATGGCGGGCACCCCTCTCAAAATCATCGTCGGCCTCGGCAATCCCGGGCCGGAGCATCTGCTCACGCGCCACAACGCAGGTTTCTGGTTCGTGGATGCGTTGGCGGCCAAGCTCGGCGGTACGTTTCGCAGTCATGCGAAATTCCACGGCGACATTTGTCGCGTGCAGTACTGCGGCCAAGACATCACGTTGCTCAAGCCCACCACTTATATGAATCGCAGCGGTCTGGCGATTCGCGCGCTGGCCGATTACATCAAAGTCGAGCCGGCTGAGATCCTGGTGGTGCACGACGAGCTGGATCTGCCGGTGGGCGAAGTGCGTTTCAAACTCGGTGGCGGCGCCGGCGGTCACAACGGCCTGCGCGACACGGCTACGCACATGGGCCCGGACTTCTGGCGGTTACGCATCGGGGTCGGTCATCCCGGCGACAAGTCGCAAGTGATCGATTTCGTATTGAAGCGGGCGCCGAAGGAGGAGGAACAAAAAATCCTGGCCTCCATCGAGCAGTCGTTGCAGACCTTGCCGACGTTTCTCGAGCAGGGCGCCGAACGCGCCATGAACGGGCTGCATTCCAAGAAGTAGGCCGTCTTGAGTCGGCCGGCCGCGGCCGGTTGTCTTTCAACCCAACAGTTGGTTTTAGATCATGGGCATCAAATGCGGCATCGTCGGCCTCCCCAACGTCGGTAAGTCGACGCTGTTCAACGCGCTGACGCGCGCACAGATCGCGGCCGAAAATTATCCTTTCTGCACCATCGATCCCAACGTCGGCATCGTGCCCGTGCCCGATCCGCGGCTCGATGTGCTGGCCGGCATCGCCAAGTCGGAAAAGCGCTTGCCGGCCACGGTCGAGTTCGTCGACATCGCCGGTCTGGTGGCCGGTGCTTCCAAGGGCGAAGGTCTGGGCAACAAATTCCTGTCTCACATCCGCGAAACGGATGCGATCGCGCATGTCGTGCGTTGTTTCGAGAACGACGACATCGTGCACGTCGCCGGGCGCATCAAGCCGCTCGATGACGTCGAAGTCATCAACACCGAACTGGCGCTTGCCGATCTCGACACGGTCGAGCGCGGCCTGCTGCGCGCCGAGAAGGCCGCCAAGGCCGGCGACAAGGACGCGGTCAAACAACGCGACTTGATGAAAAAGCTCAAGGAACATTTGGATTCCGGCCAGCCGGCGCGCTCGTTGATCAAAGATCCGGAAGAGAAGAAGCTGCTGCAGGAGCTGCATCTCATCACCATCAAGCCGTTGATGTACGTCGCCAACGTGGCGGAGAACGGCTTCACCAACAATCCTCATCTGGATTCGATGCGTGAACTGGCGGCTCGTGAGAATTCGGAAGTGGTCGCCGTGTGCGCCGCTATCGAAGCCGAGATCGCTCAGCTCGAAGAAGCCGATCGCGCTGATTTCTTGAAGGACATCGGCTTGGAAGAGCCCGGTTTGAATCGCGTCATCCGCGCCGGTTACAAACTGCTGGGCTTGCAGACTTATTTCACCGCTGGCCCCAAAGAAGCCCGCGCCTGGACCGTGCGCGTCGGCGCTACCGCTCCGCAGGCAGCTGGTGTGATTCACACCGATTTCGAGAAAGGCTTCATCCGCGCCGAAGTCAC
>NZ_JAEUPY010000160.1 GCF_016790065.1 Steroidobacter sp. | reverse complement strand
ATCGTGTTCGAAGCAGGGTTCGGCTGGGCCGATAAGGAACGTCGCGTCGCGGCCACGCCGCACACCATGTATTCGTTGGCATCGTTGACCAAGCCGATCACGGTGACGGGGTTGATGACGCTGATCGAAGCAGGGAAGGTGCAGTCCCTGGATCAGCCTGCCAATGATCTGCTCGGCAACGCCAAGCTCAAGGTGTGGGTGGGCGACGAGCGGCAAGTTACCGTGCGTAGCCTGGTCAATCACACTTCGGGAGTTCCGGGCGGCGGACAGTTCTTCTATGGGGACGACATCCGGTTGCGCCCTGCCATGGACGAGGCGGTGTTGCGCTATGGCGGCGTGATGTTTGCTCCGGGCGAACGCTATGACTATTCCAATCTCGGCTACGGCGTGCTGGGGTACATCGTCGAGCGAGCTTCCGGACGCAGCTACGAGCAGTATCTGAAGCAGTCGATCTTCGTGCCGCTCGGCATGACGCGTTCGTCGATCGATGTCGGGCCCGGCCTCGAGGAGTATCAGGCGATTCGTTATGACGGCGGCGGCCAGCCGCTGCCGCCGTATGTTGCCACCGAAGCCGGCTCGATGGCCGCTTACTCGAGCGCACACGATCTGGCGCGACTCGGCATGTTCTTTCTGAAGGACCGCTTGCCGGATCAGCAACGCATTCTCAGCGATGCTTCCATCGATCAGATGCTGCACGACCCGGGCCCGGCATTCCGGAACGGCTCACGGAGTGTTGGCTGGCGCGCGCGACAGCAGGGCAACGAGATCGTGTTCGGTCATGACGGCTCGATGGCCGGCGCGAACGCGGATTTGTCCATGTCACCGTCGCGGGATATTTGTGTGGTGGTGCTGGCCAATGGCGCCATGGGTTTCGGTAGAAGAAAGATCAGCGATGCGCTGTTCAAGGCAGTGGTTCCGCAGTGGACGGCAGCAAAACAGCCGGTGGCGCCGGCGCCCGCGGCTCGGTTGCAACCCACGTCTGAACTGATCGGGCGGTGGGTCGGCAAGATTCACACCTACGAGCGCGATCTGCCGGTGGAGTTGAATGTGCTGGCCACGGGTGAGATCCATGTGCAGGTCGGTTCGCAATTGAAGACGTTGTTGAACAATGTGAGTTTCGAGGACGGGTTACTCAGTGGCGCGGCTGCCAGCCGCATCGACACCGGCGACACTCAGCGCTATCCGCACGATGTGAGTTTCTCGCTACGGCTTCGCGGCTCGGTGTTGAATGGTGAAGCGATGGCGAATTCGCTGCCAGCGCCGAGTGTCTCTTGGATTTATAACCTGCCTCATTGGGTGGAGCTGCAGCGCCAATGACGATCACCTCGACTATTATGAAGCCCTGTTTGAAATCGCTCGTGTCGGCTCTGGTGGCGGCGGCCTGCTTGAGCAGCGTCGTTGCGCCGGCAAGCGCGGATGTAGCTACTGCTGACATTTCAGCGAGCGTGGATGCTTTGTTCGCGCCTTGGAATCGGGCGGACGGGCCGGGCTGCGCGGTTGCAGTGGTGAACGATGGCAAAGTCGTTCATGAGCGTGGCTATGGCATGGCGAATCTGGACTACGGCATTGCCATCACGCCGGACACGGTGTTCTACATCGCCTCGGTGTCCAAGCAGTTCACGGCGGCGGCGATTGCGTTGCTGGCCGAAGAAAAGAAAATCTCGTTGGACGACGACCTTCGTAAGTATGTGCCCGAGATCCCGGCGTATCAGAAGCCGATTCTGGTGCGTCACCTGGTTCATCACACCAGCGGCCTGCGGGACTATCTGGAGCTGTGGACCAAGTCCGGTCGCAGTTATGCCGATTCGATTCCGGAAGCGGAGGCCATCGCGTCGATTGCCCGTCAGGATGCGTTGGATTTCACGCCGGGCTCGGCGTACTACTACAGCAACTCGGGCTATTTCCTGTTGTCGGTAATCGTGAAGCGGGCCAGCGGGAAGCCGCTGAGCCAGTATGCGCAGGAAAAGATCTTTGGCCCGTTGGGCATGAAGAACACTCATTTCCATGACGATCGATCGCGCGTCGTGCCGAATCGCGCCACGGCTTACTTCAAGAACAAAGCGGACGAGACTGCGTTCAGCGAGTTCCGCACCAGCTACGACTTGGTGGGCGACGGCGGCGTGCTAACCACGGTGCGTGACTTGGTGCGCTGGGATCAGAACTTCTATCAAAACAAATTGGGCACGCGCGGTGCTGCGCTGATCTCTCAGTTGGAGAGCACTGAGCCGCTGACCAACGGTAACCCCGGAGAGTACGCGTTCGGTCTGCTGCGTCGGGAGATCGGCGGCATGAAGGCCATCGGGCATCCCGGCACGTTCATCGGGTTCAAGGCGGATTACGTGCGCATTCCTGCGCAACGCACGTCGATGATCACGCTATGCAATGGTGATGTCGAAGTGACCAAGCTGAGCAGCTCGGTGCTATCGGCTTATCGGCCGACGCCGCGTTCCTGATAGCCGACTCACCGG
The DNA here is from genome assembly GCF_016790065.1 of Steroidobacter sp. Taxonomy (GTDB): domain Bacteria; phylum Pseudomonadota; class Gammaproteobacteria; order Steroidobacterales; family Steroidobacteraceae; genus Steroidobacter. Next base: position 4,836 of record NZ_JAEUPY010000160.1, on the reverse strand, counting down.
GCTTCAATATGACGATTCTTCAACGTGCGCGAGCATGCGTGCTCGCGTTGATCTGCTGCTGCCTGCTTTCGCCGGTTTGGGGCGCGGACGTCACGTTCGAGCAGCTGCGTGGCTATGCCTTCCCGACCAATCTGATCGCAGCGAAGAGCGTTTCTCGTGTGGCTTGGACTGTGGATGAGCGCGGCCGGCGCAATGTTTGGGTTGCGAGCGGACCTGACTTCGCAGCTCGGCAGCTCACGGTTTATGACGCGGATGATGGTCAAGAGATCAGCAGCCTGCAGTTGACGGCTGACGGCTCGCGAGCCGTCTATGTGCGAGGCGGAGATCACAGCGGCAGTTGGGGTGAAGAATCGCCGGTGAATGTGTTGTCTCACCCGGCGGGGACCAAGGTTGAGATTTGGTCGGTGCTGTTTGCCGGCGGCGCTCCGGTGCGGCTTGCTGACGGGGACTATCCTGCGGTTAGCCCGGATGGGTTGCGCGTTGCTTACTTAAAGAACGGCGCTGCCTGGGTTGTGCCGATTGACGCCAGCGCTGAGCCGAAGAAGTTGTTCACCGCGCGCGGTGGTACGAGTTCGCTGCGTTGGTCGCCGGATGGTTCTCGGCTCGCTTTCGTGTCTTCGCGCGATGCTACGTCGTATGTTGGTGTTTACTCCGACGAGCGTACGCCGATTCTATGGATGGCGCCGAGTGTGTATCGCGATGGCAGTCCGGTGTGGTCGCCGGATGGGAAGCAGATTGTGTTCATTCGCCGCCTGGGCGATGGCGGCCCGCCGTCGCCAGCGTTGCAGTTCGCTGCGCGTCCGTGGTCGATTTGGGTTGCCGATGCGCGCAGTGGCACTGCCAAACCCCTTTGGAGCAGCGGTGCTTCTCGTCGTGAGAGCACGTTCAATTTCTTTTTAGAGTGGGCGGCCGGCAACCGCATCGTTTTCAATAGCTACGCCGATGGTTGGCAGCATCTGTATTCCTTGCCTGCGAACGGCGGCACGCCGCGGTTGCTGACACCGGGTGAGTACATGGTGGAGGAGGCGACGCTCAGCCCTGACGGTAAGCGTGTGCTGTTCTCTGCCAACACCGGTACTGAAAATGATGATATTGATCGGCGGCATCTGTTCCAGACGCCGGTCGATCGCTCGGAGGTATCGCAGCTCACCGCCGGTAAGGGCTTGGAATGGTCGCCGGTGGTGACGAGCGACGATCGCGTGATGTTCATCAGCGCCACCTCGCAACGTCCGCCGGTACCGGCGACGTTGCTCGCGAAGGGCAAGCAGAAGCTTGTCGCGCCCGAATCGGTGCCTGCGACGTCGCCAGCTGACAGGCAGAAGGTGCTCGCGCCTACGTTCGTGCCGGCAACGTACCCGTTCGACGTCTTGGTCACGCCAAAGAAAGTGACCTTCAAAGCCGCCGACGGTGTGATCGTGCACGGTCAGCTGTTCGAGCCGAAGCGTGCTAACGGCAAACGACCTGCTGTCGTCTATCTACACGGCGGCCCGCAGCGGCAGATGCTGTTGGGCTGGCACATGATGGGCGGCTACTCCAACGACTACGCCTTCAATCAATACCTCGCGCATCGAGGTTTCGTGGTGCTGTCGCTGAATTATCGTCTCGGCCCGGGCTACGGGTTCGACTATCACTTCCCAGCTCGCAGCGGCCAGCGCGGCGCTTCTGAATATCAAGATGTGAAGGCCGCCGGCCAATACCTGCAGTCGTTGCCGAACGTCGATGCGAATCGGATAGGTGTCTACGGCGGCTCCTATGGTGGCTATCTCACCGCCATGAGCCTGGCTCACGACTCGGCTCTATTCAAAGCCGGCGTCGACATTCATGGCGTGCACGACTGGATCCTCCACTACGGCGCAAAGGATCTACTCTCGCGTACTCGTTATGAAGCGCCTCCGGATGCCCGAGAAGCATTGGAAACCAACTGGTCGTCATCACCAGTCTCTGCACTCAGCAACTGGACGTCGCCAGTGCTGCTGATCACCGGCGACGATGATCGCAATGTCAGTGTGGTCCAGACCGTTGATCTGTGGCGGCGGCTTCGAGAGACCGACGTGCACGCGGAGACGCTAATCCTGGTCGACGAGACGCACAGCATGCACCGGTACGAGAACGTCCTGAGGACGAACGCAGCCACGGTCGAGTTCCTGGAGCGCTTTCTCGGCGATCGGTGATCGTGCTATTGATGCAGGATGCGGAGTCAGCATCAGCAGGGCATCGAAGCTTCCACTCACGGCTTATGGGCCGCCACCGCGCCGGTGTTACAAACCGAGCCTCTGAGCGGTGACAGCTCGGCTGATGTCGCTGTCATCGGCGCCGGCTACACCGGCCTGTCAGCCGCGTTGCATGCTCGAGAACACGGGCTCTCGGTGGTGGTGCTCGACGCGGCGGACGTCGGTTTCGGCGGGGCCGGGCGGAACGTTGGTCTCGTCAATGCAGGTCTGTGGCTGCAACCCAATGACGTCCTCAAAGCTCTCGGAAAATCCTACGGCGAACGCTTGATCGCCGAGCTGGGGCGCGCTCCGCAGGTAGTGTTCGAACTCATTGAGTGCAACGCCATCGCGTGCGAAGCCAATCCCAAGGGAACGTTGCACTGTGCGGTAGGCCGCAAGGGTGTTAGTGAGCTTGAGCAGCGCTTTGCTCAGTGGCGCGAATTAGGCGCACCGGTCGAACTACTGACACGCGAGCAGACCGTCGCCGAAGTGGGTAGCACCGCCTTCGCTGCCTCCTTGCTAGACCGACGTGCCGGGACGATCCAGCCACTGGCCTATGCGCGGGGTCTGGCCACCGCCGCGATGAGGCAGGGCGCCCACATCTACTCACAAACTCCAGTACAGAAAGTCGAGCAAGAACGGGCGCGCTGGAAGTTATCAACTTCACGGGGCAGTGTGCTTGCAGATTGGGTGGTCGTCGCAACGGACGCTTATACAAAAGGGCCGTGGGCTGAAGTTCGTCAAGAACAAGTCGCGCTGCCGTACTTTAATCTCGCGACTAAACCTCTCTCACCGGCGCTGCGAGAGAGCATCTTGCCGAGTCGGCGCGGCGCATGGGACACGCAATCCGTGTTGACGTCATTCAGGCTAGACGACGCAGGTCGTCTGATCTTCGGCAGCGTCGGCGCGTTACGCAGTGGCGGAGCCGCAGTTCACAAGGCGTTCTCACGCCGAGCCTTGCGAACATTGTTTCCTCAGCTCGCGGCGGTGGAATTCGAGCACGCCTGGTACGGCACCATCGGCATGACGGCCGACAGCATTCCGCGATTTCATCGATTTGCGCCGAACGTGCTCGGGATCAGTGGGTACAACGGTCGCGGCATCGGTCCGGGGACCGTCTTCGGCCGGCTGCTTGCCCAGCATGTCGCCGGCAAACTCCGGGAGGACGAGATGCCGCTGCCGGTGAGCCCGGTCCAGTCGCCCAAACTGCGGCATCTCAAAGAATGGACCTACGAGTACGGCGCCCAGCTGGCACACCTGTTCGCTTCAAGATGAGGCGAGCGGGGCGGCCCAAATAAGAATAATTGTCATCAGGCCAGGGATTTGGGTCGACTGATTTAGGTCAGACGGCCGAGCCGGGCGGAAACCTCACCGGCCACCCACCTCGAAGCGAAATATTTTTTTTAGGCGCTTCGCCGATGGCAGACCTTGAATTCCCGTGGCATCTTGCCTGCATGCATTGGTTCACCGCCCATCTGCGTCGACTACACCTGGTGTTGATACGACGCGGCCATAGTCGCGAGGACAGCGAGGATCTGATTCAGGAAGCGTTCCTCCGCGTCAAAGCTTACTGCGACGGCGGCGGTGAAGTGCGCGAGCCGGAAGCCTTCCTGGTCCGCTCGGTTTTGAACCTGGCGCGCGACCGGCATGAAAGCGCGCATCGCGATCTGTACGTCGCCCAGCCTGTCGAAGATCTGGTCATCCTAGATACAGCGCCGCATCCCGAGGAGGTGTTGGATACCGAGCAACGGCTGAATGAGTTGCGCCAGACCTTGAATGCCATCAACCCGCGCACCTGCGAAGCCTTCTTTCTACATCGAATCGACGGATTGAGTTACGCGCAGATCGCCGAACATTTCGACATCAGCGTGAGCGCGGTCGAGAAGCACATCGCCAAGGCAATGTCCGCCATTGGCCGGAGGTTGCTACAGCCATGAGTACGGATGCCAGCGAGATGAAGCCAGCCCCGACGCCCGCCGAGATCGACGAGGCGGCGGTGTGGATCGCGCGATTGCATGCTCCCAACCGCACACTACAAGTGGAGCGGGGCTTCCGCCGTTGGATGGCGGAGCGTCCGAGCCATGCTGCGGCCTTCGAAACGGTCTCTACGGGTTGGGAGTTGAGCGGCATGCTCGAACGCCGGCCGTTCCCACGGGTGAATCGCTGGCAGCGGGCGGGATTTCGTGAAGGCTTCGTGCGTGCGACGTTGGCGGTGGCCGCCACTGTGGTGCTGGTCGTTGGCGCACTGGTGGCCCACCAGGTCTATACCGACGAAGTGAAGACCAGCGTTGGCGAGCAGCGCACCGTCACGTTGGAAGATGGTTCGCGGATGACGCTCAACACCACGACCCGAGTCGCCGTTAACTACGATGAGCATGCACGTCGCGTCGAACTCAAATCCGGCGAAGCGTTGTTCGAGGTGACCAAGCAGGAGCGTCCCTGGCCGTTCATCGTGACGGTGGGCGATAAGACGATCACCGCAGTGGGCACGGCATTCGTGGTCCGTGCCGATGCCAAGCAGACGTCGGTGTTCATGGTCGAGGGCGAAGTCGTGGTCGCGCCGGCCAAGACGATGTCGCAAGCAGTTCCGGCTTCGCAGTCGCTGACCATTGGTCAACGCTTGACG
>NZ_JAEUPY010000095.1 GCF_016790065.1 Steroidobacter sp. | reverse complement strand
TTGTGCGTCTCGGTTCCAGTAATAGTTGCATTGGAACTGAGTTAGCGTCCCGTCGAGACGGACGCCAGCAACTTCGCTCGAGGCGAGCAAGCCTCTGCTCCGAAGCGCGTCCCCGAGCGCCGTTGCAACGACGGTGCTGATAGCCTGATCCGCATGAAGCTTCTTCAGCGGGTTTCCGTAGCCCCCGCGAATGGCTCCGAACCACGTCGATTCCTCCTCTCGATCGTCTCGAATCGACCCAACCACGACGAGTGGGGTTACGCTCTTTGGCGCAACGAGTTCCGTAGTCGGCTCGTATCTGAGTTGCAGGGTATGCGTTGAACAGCCGGCCGTGGCAAGCAAAGCAGAAACCAAAGCCAGAGCGGCAACGCACCGCATTAGAATGGCCGCAGAAGACATCCGTTCCCCCAATGCCCGTTATTGGCCGCTGTTGATTTGTTTTGGGCTCAACCAATGTAATAAAAGAACGCCGGCAAGTCGAGTCTCTGGACATAACAAGCAGCCACAGCCAGCAGTGACCGCCTCCCGCTTCTTGCATTCGCCTCCGAATTTCTGACTTGAGCAAGACGGCCTAGGCACGTGCGCGCCTCTCCACCGCGTGCATCGATGTATCGCCATGGCGCGGGCTGTACACGGATCCGATGCGGTTCCACACCAACATAAACAGGAAAAATCGCCGTAACTGAAAACGTGCGTACTAAACGCTGGACTACTCTTGGACAGGCCCCACCAACCCGTCTGAGCTTAGGAGTTCTGCGTGCCTCGCGTTCTCAATTTCTACATGGATGATTCCGGGACACGCTCTCCGAATCGAAAACCCCTGACCTATAGCCGCAACGCCCGTGAATTCTTCGCCCTTGGCGGTATCTTGATCAATGAGGAGGATGAGGCAGCAGCCCGCAAGATATACGCGGAATTCTGCTCGAGATGGTCCATAAAATATCCGCTGCAGTCTGTCGAAATTCGACATCGCAGAGACCGGTTCTCTTGGCTCAACCGCGACCGACTTGAGCGGGAAAGATTTATGAGCGATCTGAGTCGAGTTCTGCTCTCGCTGAACGCCTTGGGACTAGCGTGTGTGATCGATCGCCCCGGATACGATGCCCGCTATCGCCAGCAGTATGGTCGCCAGCAGTGGCACCTGTGCCGGACTGCGTTCTCCATCGCCGTGGAGCGCGCCGCCAACTACGCACGCAGCGCGGATCGCAAGTTACGCGTGATGCCTGAGTGTAGTAACAAGGCAGATGACGAGAAGCTACTACGGTACTACAACGATCTTCGAAACAGCGGGCCGCCATTCGCAGCGGCTTCGTCTGCTCACTACTTCCCCCCTCACTGCCGCTGAGTTCCGCGAGACCCTTCATGAAATCCAGTTCAAGACCAAATCGTCACCGATGGCACAGATCGCTGATCTATACCTTATGGCCGATCGCTATCGCTGGCTATGAGCCTCGGAATCGACCATATGTCGCATTGCGAGCCTCTGGGCGCTTGATCGAGAACCGGCTTTCTGGGCAACAAATTGAGACGGGCGGTTCGAAATACAGTTGCTTCGAACTCGTGTATCGACACCAGCGCGGCGGCTAGAAACGACAAAGGCCCAGACAATGTCTGAGCCTTTGCGGCGGCCCTCTTACGAAGACCTCACGGGCGATGCCCGGTGCCAATACTACTCGATGGCTTGGCGCTGTCTAGAGGACAGGGCCATTATCGTTTTTGTTTTTCGCATAGTCCGTGCCGTGGCGAATGCGCGGCGATACGCGCGCGTGCCGCTGCGGCAACCAAATGCAGCAGTTGCTGAGCTCAGTTCGTCGCCCGGCGTTGCTCCGCAAACTCTTTCGGCGACCTGCCAGTCTCTCTACTAAATGCCGTGCTGAAAGCACTCGCCGACTGATAGCCGACAGCGAGCGCCGTCTGAGCGACCGTTAGTTCCTCGTGGACGAGTTTGTTTTTAGCGAGGGCGATCCGCCATTGCAATAGATAGTTCAGCGGCGTCTCCCCCACTACTCGCGCGAAGCGATCAGCAAACGATGATCGCGACATGCCAGCCTGACGAGCAAGCGATTCGAGTGTCCACGGATGAGATGTCTTCAAATGTATGCTCCGCAGCGCGGCCGAAAGCTGAGCGTCGCGAAGGCCCGCGAGCAAGCCGGTTGAGTGAACATCTGGTGGAACCGAACGAAGAGCTTCGACGAGGATGATCTCGATGAGGCGTGTAAGTACCAGCGCCTGTCCAGGGCGCTGCGAGCTCGTCTCACGTTTGATCAGTTCGACAATGGGAGCGACGCCACCGATTGCAGGGTCGGTTGCGCGGATGTGAAGCATCTTAGGGAGCAGGTGCACGAGCATCGATGCATTGACCGGATCGAATGCGAAACCACCACCGAGCAACGTCGCTGACGATTCCGCCGACGGATCGCCGTGCACGACCTCACCGACGTGATCCTCCGGGCGCGGAATGCGCATCGGTTTGGGCTTCACGTTCAAATCACTCGCCAGAGTGAAACCGGGCGTGATCGAAAAGAGAATGAAGTCGCCTGCACACAGCTGCGTCGCCGGCATTCCCTCAGCGGCCAGCCAGCACGATCCGTCGAGCACGAGGGCGAAACTCGGCTGACCATACGCGGGATAACGCACGCCCCATCGCCCACGTCCCTGCACGATCTTAGATAGCAGGGTCTGAGGCTTGAGCAAAGTAACGACGGCAGCCAGAGCATCCATGGTCATGGGTTGGTCATGGGTTCGGACGATCTCGAATGAATCTCAGACGAGCTCTTATAGCCGGTCCGAACCGGCGCAGCTACTGTTTCGACCACCAAGGAGACACACATGACCTCGACCGTACTGATCACAGGCTGCTCATCCGGCTTCGGCCTCGCAACCGCCAAACTGTTCCTGGCCCGCGGCTGGAATGTCATCGCGACCATGCGAACGCCAAGCTCAACGTTGTTCGATGAAAGCGAGAAGTTGCTAGTCGCAGCTCTCGACGTCACCGATCCAAACAGCATCGCCAACACCATCGCAAAGGGTGCTGCCCGTTTCGGGCGCCTCGATGCGCTGGTCAACAACGCCGGCGTCGGGCTGTTCGGTGCGGCCGAAGCCACATCGGATGACGCGATCCGCCAGGTGTTCGAAACGAATACGTTCGGTGTGATGGCTACAGCACGCGCCATCATCCCTCACATGCGAAATCGTGGCGCGGGGACAATCGTGAATGTGACATCGAGCGTCGGCATCGCGCCGATGCCGCTCGTCGCTGCATATACAGCGAGTAAGTACGCTATCGAAGGGTTCTCGGAGTCGCTCGCCTATGAACTTGGAGTATTCGGCGTGCGAGTGAAGATCGTGCAGCCTGGCCTCGCGCCCACCACTAGCTTCGCTCGCACATCCGGCGGCATAGCGCCCGGTGCGATCCCTGCAGCCTACGGAGAGTTCGCTGGTCGATATATGAAATCGATGCAGGACTATCCCACCGCATACACAACGGCAGACGACGTCGCGACAGCTGTTTACGCCGCTGCAACCAGCGACGATGACAAGCTGCGCTATCCAGCCGGCGCTGACAGCGCAATGCTTGCTGATCTTCGGCAGTCGTTACCGGAGCATGCGTTTATGGAGCGCATGCGGATCATGACCGGCGCGCGCTCAACCTGAGCGCGCACTCCCAGCTCACGGACTCAACGCACGAGCACAACGCACGCCCAGTCCAGTACGTTTGTCAGCGAACAAGCGCGAGCTGCCATAGCCAGAGGCAAAGTTGATGCCCGCAGCCGCTGTTTGCGGGTTGATGTCGTGCTCGGTGGACGACCAATACAGTCCCAGCAACAGATCCAAGTTGTTGAACTCCACCAAGTTGGCTTGGATGGACTGCTGCCCAACGCCGCACGTACCCAACTCGCAGTCTGCAGGCAGATACCAGTCCGAGTAGCCGCTGATCGTCGCCGCGCATTGACCGGCAGCGAAGTACGCACGCGGAGTCGAAGCGTAGTACGACAGTATCGTCGTCGTATTGCATGCTCCATCGAATGCACTGGTACACGGTGATGTGCTGGATTGCGCTACGCCGAGATTCTGGTAGTCAACGTCGCCGATGGATCCACCATTCCCATTGGAACTCCAGATGACGCCGCTCCCGGAAGGATTCGCCTGATCGACGGTCGCCGCGACTTTGCCACCGATGCTAAAACTCCACGCCGTCGTATCGTCGACGGCGAACAGATGACCGCTCTGATAGATACATCCGTAGCTCAACACGACCACATCGACCGCCGCATCAGCCGCATTGTCCGCACTCAGCGTCACCACACTCGGCGTCGGTGCGATGCCCGAGGTGCAGGACGATGTGGTGTTGATCCCAGGCGTCAAAGTAAGCACGCACGAATCGCCCGCCGCCAACGTCGTACCGCAAGAAGCGGGAGACACAAACGTGCCCGCAGGCAGTGCCGACACGTTGAGACTCACGTTGTCGGCGGCCAGGGAGCCCGTGTTGGTAAATGTGATAACGCGCGGTGTACCTGTGAGCGCCGCGTTCGTCGCCGTATCGTTCACGGATAGTGCGAGCGTCGACACGCTGGGCGTCAACGCAACGGTGCCAAAAGTAACTTGCACGGTGGCATTCGCGGAAACGTTCGTCAGCGAGTAGACGGATCCGCCCGTCTGCGCCAGCGAACCGTTCACCAGCCACTGCGACACCGCGTAGCTTGAGTCCGGCGTTGCCGTGAAGGCGATGCTGCCGCCCTCATTCACAGCTTGCGCCGTGCTCGGTGAGATCGAGCCGTTCGCACCCGCACTTGGCGTGACGAAGTACGTCGCAACGTTGGCGCAAGTGACGACCACGTTCGTGATAGTCGACTGCGCCGTCCCGCTGCCGTTCATGACCGAGCACGTCTGCCCTGCCGGCTGCGCAAGCACGCTCACGTTATACGTACCGCTGTCAGCAACAGGCGAAGCGAACTGGAACGACGACGCACCGGACGCGACCGTGAGATCGTCTGCACCGTTGTTTTGGAGCACGAGTCCCGTCGCAGACAGACCAGAGACGGTGCCGCCAACGCCATGTGTCGTCGCGCTACAGACGACCTGCACGTTGGCGATGTCCGCGTTGATGTTGCTGGCAGTGCCGTTGTTGACCGTGCAAGTCAACCCGCTCGGCTGGGCCAGCACGGTGACCTGATAGCCGCTGCCCGCCGCCACCGGCGTTGCGAACTCGAACGAATTGGCGTTGGCGGAAATGCTCAGATCGTCCGCGCCATTCAGCTGCAGGACCAGCCCACCGGCGCTGAGACCCGTGATGGAGCCAGCAATGCTGTGTGTCTCGGCGCTACACGAAACTCGAATGTTGGCGACCGTACTACGCACCGTGCCGGAGCCGTTAGTGACCGTGCAGATCTGGCCCGTAGGTTGAGTCGCAACGGTCACGCTGTACTGACTGCCCTTGCGAATGCGGAACGGGAACACGAACGAGTTCGCGCCCGGGGACACCGATAACGGCGTCGCGTTCCTATTGGTCAGCACCAGTCCGTTGCCATACAGCTCACTCACCTGGCCACCCAGGCCATACGACTTCGTATCGTCGTTACACGCGGCCAGCGACAGCAGTAACGCTATCGGGAGGCAGGCTCGCATCAGGGTTCTTGCTCTTCTTCCGAGAGTGCTCGACATCTTGTTGACGTCCAATTCCACGTTCGACGTCGGATTCTATGGACGCCTCGCAGCTATCGATGTGACGTAATGCGCAGGTCAGTCTCTCCGCAGCGACTGAAGTGCCGACTGTTGACGGTGCCACGGCACCAGCGGTTATTTCCATGCACTGATCTTATATACAGTTATGCGAATTGAAAGTAGCATTGGCCTCAGTTCGAAGCCTCTATCGAGGTCGTGCCGATGCAAATCTCAATCGCCGACGATCAGGCTATCCGCAGCGCGCGCATCGCTGAGACTCGCGCTCTCGGCGATCAGATCACCGAGCTCGCCGGACACATCAACGCCGGAACCTATCGATTCTTATCTCTCGTCGCCGAGTTTGACCGCCGCAGCGGCTGGAACGATGGCTCCACGCAATCATGCGCGCATTGGTTGAATTGGAAGTGCGGCATCAGCTTTTGCGCGGCGCGCGAGAAGGTGCGCACGGCACGAGCGCTGGAGAACTTACCGAAGATCTCCGCGGCAATGGAGCGAGGCGAGATCAGTTACTCGAAGGTGCGAGAGATCTCGCGAGTCGCTTGCCCTGCCACCGAAGACTACTTCTTAATGATCGCCACCCACGGCACCGCACAGCACGTGGAGCAGTTGGTTCGCTACTATCGCCACGCGAAGGAATCAGAAGAACTCACGCGAGAGGAACAACAGCAACAGAATCGCACACTGCAATATTTCTACGATCACGATGGCTCGTTGGTGGTCAAGGCGAGACTACCGGCGCAAGTCGGCGCGTTGTTCAAAAAAGCCATCGACAAAGCCGTTGAGGATTTATGGGAGACCGAGCCAGAGGCCGTGGAGTCAGACACTCCAGCTGGAACGCCTACTGTTAAATTCCTGCCCACTCGAACCAAGCGAGCCGATGCACTCGAACTGCTCGCCGAAAGCTTCCTGCAAAACGGTGCCGCGAACTTGAGCAGTGGCGACAAATATCAAATCGTCGTGCACGTCGACGCTGAGGCACTCCAAACCGGTTGCGCAGGTCGCTGCGAGATCGAAGACGGCACGCACATCGCGACGGAAACCGCCCGCCGCCTCTCGTGTGACTCAAGTGTGGTCGCCATCATTGAAGACGAGCACGGCGAACCCCTCAATGTCGGGCGCAAAACACGAAGCATCCCACCTGCCCTGCAGCGCGCCCTCCGCTCACGCGATAAAGGCTGTCGTTTCCCGGGCTGCTGTAACACTCGATACACCGACGCACATCATATTCATCACTGGGCACACGGCGGCGAGACAAAACTATCCAATCTAGTGACGTTGTGCCGCTTTCATCACCGCTCCGTGCACGAAGGCAAAGTCCAGATTTACATTCTGGATGACGGTGCGATTCGCTTCCTACAGCCCAACGGCAAAACCTTCGACAGCGTCGCGCCCAATCACAATCACCCCGTCGGCGACTGGCGCGAACTCCCAAGACAACATGAACAGGAAGGTATCGTCATCAGCAGCCGCACAGCAGTAACAAGATGGGACGGCGGCCCGATGGACTTCGGCATGGCAGTAGCCAGCCTGTTGCGTCGAACCCGGGCCGCGGCAAACCCTCCACGTGGAGAATCCTCAGCAACCAAACAATAGTACGGAGAAACGAAATTGTCGCAGCCGCTCCCTCCGGGCATCATGCAAGAAAAACGGAGCGGGCATGCCACGGAACGACGACAACGCCAGCGTGGAACAGCTGCAGGCCGCATTTCAAGGCGGCATCAGCGACCCGGTGAAGCTGCAGAACATGCTGAGGCGCCTCAGCGGACACAAATCCCAGCGTGCGAGCGAACTGCGCGGCAAAATAATCGCCCGGCTCGGTGAATTGCACGCTCCGATTCCGGAAGTGCCTCGGGCGAGCACAACCAATCACGCCAGCATGCGCCCGCCAGGCGCACCAGGGTTACCGCCACCAATACTGCCGCGAGTTAGCAATCGCACCGAATTGAACTTCGCCCCCGAGGCAACGCAGGCGCAAAAATACGTCGCCGCGCTTCAGGCCCACATCAGCGAGCTTCGGCACTCCAGCAAGGGACGTTCACGCCTCTTGACGAATGGCCGGCAAATACCCAGCGGTGGGCAGACACTGCTGTATTCGTTCGAAACCGAGGAAAGCAAAGGGCTGGTCGACGAATCCAAGGTGCAACTCGAGGTGGAGCAGGTAGTCCACGAAGCCGTCATCGCCTCCGTGCAACCCGACAGCGTCTTGCTGAGCACCTCAGCCGACCTCGGCTCCGAGTTGCCACAAGCGCGCTTATTGATGGATGACACCGCCCTGCTCAGTCAGTTGAGCGAGCGAATCGCAGAAATCGGCAATAACTTCTGGTTCAATGTCACATTGGCCGACGCGGTAGTGAGCAGCGCCCCTCGCTTGGCAGAGATTCAACCGCTCCACGATTCCGCGTTCACCGCAACGCTGGATAACTCGCAACTTCGCGGTCGCGAGCGTGTGCGAATCCAGCCTCTAACCTACATCTGGGGCCCGCCCGGCTGCGGCAAGACCTTCACGTTGGCTGAAATCGTTCGCATGGCATTCGTCGCGGGCCAACGCATTCTGATCTGCTCCAATACCAACAAAGCCGTGGATCAAGTGCTTTACGGGGTATGTAAGCAGCTGCAGACCGGGCATGCGGCGGCCCTGGATGCCGGCCAGGTGATCCGCTTGGGTCAAATCGTCGATGAGCAGCTACGCACTGATTTCGCGGACGCAATCGGCGCCGAAGCTGTCAGCAAGCGCCTCGCGCAGGAACTTGATGCACGCATTGCGGAGAAACAGACACAACGGCAGCACACGACCGCTCAACTCCGCACGACTCGTGAATGGGTCGCTTGTTTCAACGAACTTGATCGAAAGCGGCGCGGCGCTGCCGATTCATGGCGCGAATTGGCAAGTCTGATCACACGATGCCAGCAAGCCGAAACTAAGATCAAAGTCGAGCAGCGCTCACGGGCCCAACTGCATACTGAACTAAGTCGAGCGCAAGGTTTCATCGGTTGGCTGTTACACCGTTCGAAGCAGGCAATCTGGGCTGATATCCAGCGAACTGACGAAGACATTCGTAAGTGCGAAAGCGATATCGCCAAAGCCCACCAGCATCATCATGCAGCATCACTACGACACCAAGAGCACCAAACCGAGTATTACCAGCTCGAGGCAGAGCTAGCGCACATCGACGAAAGCAAGCAACGCCGTGAGCTAAAGAGGCTCGAGCAAGCTCTCCTTGACGAGATTCAAGCACTGGAAAAGCAAGTCGCGCAACTCCACGCCGAAGTCATCCGCAATGCTCGCATCATCGGCGCCACCGGCACACGTGCTTACCTAAGCGTTCGGGACATTTCGCCCGTGGACATAGTCATCATCGATGAGGCCTCGATGATGTTGTTGCCAGTCGTCTGGTTCATCGCAGGCATCGCTAGCACTCGAGTCGTCATCTGCGGCGACTTTCGCCAGCTGCCGCCCATCCTCAGCACCAAAGATTCTGCGATTCAGGAGCTCATCGGCACCGATGTCTTCGATACGGCCGGCGTTACTCAACTGAACTCGGCTGACGGACGCATCGTAATGTTGAACACGCAACGCCGAATGCAACCGGCCATTTGCGGTCTGATCTCCGGACCGATGTACGGGGGGCGACTACGCACGCTCGATGACATGGACTTCTGGGCCGTGCGCAATTCGCAACCAAAACCGCAGCCGTGGTCGGCAACCTTGACGATCGTCGATACCTCTGACCTGCATCCCGTCGAGGCCGTGGACCGGACTGGGTCGCGCTTCAATCTGCTACACGCCCTGCTGACCAGAAACATCGCGCGACATCTCCAACAAAGCGGGTATTTGCAAGACACCACGCGCCTCGCGATCATCACCCCTTATCGAGCGCAGGTAAATCTCACACGCACTCTCCTAGCGGACGCAGAAGTCGAGCACGCCCAAGTCGGCACTGTGCATGCATTCCAAGGCGATGAACGTCATACCATCGTGTTCGACATACCTGAGAGCGACGGCGCCAGGAGTCAACCCGGCCAACTGATTCGCGGCCCCGCACCGAACGACACCGGAGCCCGCCTGATCAACGTAGCGGTCAGCCGCGCACAGAGCCATCTGATCGTCGTCGCCAATCTGAGTTATCTCGACCGGACGCTACCGACGACTTCGATGCTTCGTGGCGTGTTGCACGACATGCAAGCGCATGGCGCGGTAATCCAAGCTCGAAATGTGCTGGCGCTCGGGCCAGCCTATATGGAGGGGCTCGACGGCGTCGACATAAAAGCGCTGGCGCGAGATTACGGTTTGTTCGATCAAACCGACTTCGACGGTGCACTCGCAGTCGACATCGGTCGGGCCAGACACAGCATCGCGATTTTCTCTGGGTTCATCGGCACCAAGCGCACCGACGAGCTGACCGAATTACTCGGTGCCCGCATCCAAGCCGGCGTGCCAATACGCTGTGTAACACGGCCACCGCACAGTAACCTGCCGGATAGACGCGTGGGTAAGAAAGCACTGAATCAACTCGAGGCCATCGGTTGCGTCGTCGATTGCCGGAAGCACATTCACCAGAAAGTGGTCATCATCGACGGTCACATCGTGTGGCACGGCTCGCTCAACGCTCTGAGCTATTCCCAGTACGCTGACGAACTGATGATGCGCACGGTCGGCCCCGGCTTCGCGCGGATAGTAGCCTCGCTGCTGGCCAAAGGGCGTGTTCAGTTCGAAGAGGCGCTTGAAGTCATCACCAAGGCTGAGAACCCACGCTGTGGCAGCTGCAAGACGTCCGTTCGCACTTATCTCGACCGCGTGGACGATGTCGAGCAGTTCCGATGTGAGGACTTCTGCGGCTGGCGCAGGCCGCTCGGCGGAGCACCTCGACGCAAGATGCCGCAGCCGGAAAATGTCGACACTTCACCTGCAGCATCAAGCTCGCATACCTGTCCCGAATGCGGCGGTCAAATGATCGAGCGGAAGGGCCCCTACGGCCGCTTCCTGGGATGCTCGAAGTATCCCAGCTGTAAGGGAACACTACGTGCCAACACTCAGAATCCTGCGTAAGCTGGCTGACTCTCATCCCATAACGCAAACACCCAACGAGTGAGCGACATGACCGCTGTCAGCAAAGCCATCGCCAACTTGCAGGCCGCCCAACAGCGCGCCATGGCAAGCCGACCGAAGGTCGGCGGCTTCCCATATCTCGCGGAAACGCTTCGACGCGCCGGCGTGTCGCGCAACGTGTGGTCGCTGCCTTCTTGCGAAAGTCGCTACTACACAGAGCAAGGGCCCGTCGTCATGCAAGGCACGCCGTTGCTCAGCGGTGCTGCCGACATACCGGCATTCAACCAAGTCGCACTGATCGCAGCCCTGCGCAAAGATCAAGCCGGCGAAAGCACCTTCCCCGAGTTCCTTTCAGCCACCTGGCTCGCGGGTGTAGTGAACTACGAAGTGGACTTCAACGCTCGCACCGTCACCTACTTCGGCTGCAATGACGAGCAGTACGCCGAACACTACCCAGCGGTCGAACTCAAATAATCCGCCGAAACGTTAGATTCACGCGCGGCCCGCAGGGCTGGCTCAGCTTGTTGATGCCGTGTTTCCAGTGGTGCTGAGTCGCGCCTTTCATCAGTAGCAGGCTGCCGTGATCGAGCGGCAGTTGCACCGACTTCAGATCTTTCTTGAAGCGATGTTTCAGCACGAACGTGCGTCGTTCGCCGAGGCTCACCGACGCGATGATGGGATTCTTGCCGAGCTCGGGCTCATCGTCGCTGTGCATGCCCATGCTGTCGCGGTGGTCGCGGTAGTAATTCAACAGCACGCTGTTGAACGAAGCTTCCGACAAAGCCTCGACACGACTCCGCAGTGACGACAGCAAATCGGTCCACGGCAGCGGATTCAAGGACAACCCCGAATAGGTGTAACGCGCGTCGGGGTCGCCGAACCAGGCAGCCAAACGCGGCTGCTGATGCTCCTTGCCCCAGAGGTTGATGACCTCGGTACGCCAGGGAATCTGCGAGATCAGATCTTGTAACAACAAATCGGGGTTCGCGCCCCAGTCGACAGAGGGCGAGTAGTAAATCTCGGCGTCGGGGAGGTCGACGCGCTCCAAGGCGCCGCTGGCAAATAGATCTAGAGTCACGGCTCGCAGGCTAGCTCAATCAGCCGCCAAGCGCTTGGGGATTGAGCTGCCACACAGAGTAGTTAAGGGCCGTGGCGAAACTCACCCAAAGCAGATACGGAATCAGTAACGCACCGGCGAGCGGCCGAATACGCCAGAAAGCGATCACGGTGGCGACGATCAAGCCCCACAGCAACACGATATCGACGAAGGCCGCCGCACCGAGATGCCAGGCGAAGAACAGCCAGCTCCACAACGCATTCAGTATCAACTGCACCAAGAACAATGTCAGCGCCGTCCGAGCGTGTCGAAAGCCGCCCTCTCGCCACACCAACCAAGCGGACACAGCCATCAACGCGTAAAGCACCGTCCAAACAGGCCCGAACACCGACGCCGGCGGAGCCCACGACGGCCGCACCAGCGACAAATAGAACGAACCGGCTTGAACAGATGCCACCGCACCTACGGCCGCCGCCGCGAAGCAGACAGCAAGCCAACCAGCGAGACCGAAGATCTGTTGTTGTTTGGGTAAAGGCATTCGAGAGGCTTAACGCACGAACCCCACCGTCAGTTGCGAGCTTGCCGACCACTGAGCCATGCTAGGTCGCAACCGGCCGAGAGGAACGACGCCAATGCCCCGCAAACTCTCTCCTGAGAAAACCCGAGCACGAGTGGCCGCCATCGTCGAGCGCCTGCCGGAAGGTAAGGCGAAGCCCGTGGGCGAGCACCTCAGTCTGGAAGTGCGTAAACGACGTTTCGGCTGGTACCTGGCCGACCATCATGGCGATGGCCGATTGAGCATCAGTTGCAAAGTGCCGTCGCTGCTTGCCGGGCAACTGCAGGCACTGGTGCCGAAGCAGCTCCATATTCCCAAGTATGTGGCGAGCAAAGGCTGGATCGGGCTGTGGCTGGATGTGCCCGAGGTCGATTGGGGCCAGGTCGAGTTGTGCCTGGTCGAAGCCTATCGAATGACCGCGCCGAAGCGCCTGCTGGCAACGATGTAGCGCCCGAGCTATTTATCCGACTGCACGGCCTTCTTGGCTTCTTTGGCGCCTTCCTTCACCGCTTCGACGCCTTCCTTAGCAGCCTCGCCGACGGCCTTACCCACTTTCTTCGCACCGTCGCCGACTTCGCGAGCCGCACTCTTCGCGCCATCGCCGACTTCACGGGCAGCGGTGCCGACGGCTTTGCCGACTTCACGAGCGCCCTCTTTCAAGGTCGAGTCTTCGGCCGCAAAGCCCGGCGCGGCCAGGCCAAACAGGGCCACGAAGGCAGCGATACGCAGCAGCTGGGTAGGTTTCATGGTCGTAGGACCGTGTAAATTACGATAACGACAGATGTACCCGCCCCACCCGCCTTTGTCCAGACCTAGCCCAGGCCCAGCTGGCGCCGCTCGCGTTGGTACGCAGCGTCGGCCTGCGAAATCAGCTCGCCGCGGGCTGCACCTTCGCCACCGCTGCTGGCGCCTGAGCCCCAGGCGTACCAGTAGTTGAATGCCTTCTTCCACAACCACTCGAAGGCAACAACATCGCGATCCGCGCCCGCAGCCGACGCGGCTGCCTGAAAGGCCTCAGCAACCGACGCTTCATACGGAGCATCCGGCGGCGTCCAGCGAGTCATCACAGCGACCTGTGCTTGCGCACTGTCAGTATCACCTGCACGCACCAACACGACGACGCGACTCAAGGCCGCGCGCCATTCTTTGGGATCGGTGATGAGAGCCTCGGCCACGTCAAATCCTCAGTTCAGCGGCTGAATCAAAGTGCCGCGCTTGAAGTGATCGTTGAGCCCGGGAATCGCGCGCCATAAAACATCGATACGAAACTCGCTCGGCTCAGTGGGCTGCGGCGAATCGGAAGCGACGGCATAGAAATACGCGCGCGAACGATCTTGATGTCGGTCGCTCAGCTGCGCAGTCATCCGCGTCGACAGCTCCGGCGAACCTTCCATGGCCCATTCGGTACCGTTCCATTGGAACGTGACGATGAACGGCCAATTCGGCACATCGGGCGGAGTCGCTGGGTTCAGCTCGCGAAAGCTGCGTGCAGCCGGCAGGTCACCCAGAGGGTGCACGGCCGTAATCATCTCGCCCCAATGCGAATGGATATAACAGTCGTAGAACGTGCCGTCCCGCTCGACGATAGGGCCGTCGACTTTATAAGGAACCGTGCGCACCGACAGCAGCTTACGCAACGCTGCCCGATGACGATCGGTGAGCATGCGCGGACGGTCGGCAGCGATCAGCAAATACTCGGCCACCGGCGTGCGCTGTTCGAGGCTGGTGAAACTGGCTTCAATCAGCTCGATCTGTCGCGCCTCGGACAGCGACCGCTTAATCCAACTCATGTGGCCGATCGTGAGTTGCCGATCCGGGAACTCACGCACCACGATGCGAGCGTCGTGTTTGCTGGCATTCACTTCGTGCACACCTACGCCGATTCGATACTCGCCGCGGGTGGTCCACGTGATCTGGTCGGTTCGATCCACTGCACGGCTAGTCACCGCCTTCAAAGCAGCAGCGCGTGCATCGGGTCGCCAGACGGACACCGCGAGCACTTCGGAAACCGGCCGGCTACTGCCCATCAAAAAAATCGAGCTGGGCGTGCTATCGAACGAAAACACCGCGAAGCCGTCCGCCTCTTGGGTGGCGTAGGGATCGAGGCGCGTCGGCACGCTAATGAAACCCAACTCCGCCAGCGGTTGACGCTTGGCGCCGCTGCCGCCGAAAAAGATGCCCGCGCTCGCCACCGAAATGCTGCCGACGATCAGGGCTGCGATCCAATAAAGATTCATGAGCCCTCGTCAGGAAACCAACCAAGCCAGCGCGCGAGGCGCATCGAACAACATCGGCTGCCAGGTCCACCCGGCCTCGGTCACGGCCCGCTGCAATGGACCCGTGCCCTGCTGCAAATCGACCGCTGAATCCTTGTGGAAGAAGGTGATGCCCATTTGCAGCTTCCAACTGTACTCACCGGCACGCGAACGCCGGCTCGACAAATATTCGAGCACCTTGACGCGATGATTCGGCTCATCGAGCTCGAGCACGTAGCGGTACGCGCCCGCTTCAAGCCTCGCTTTATATTCAATGAGCAGTTCCCATCGGCCATCGCTCAAGCGAGTCAGCGGCACCGACGACGAAGCCAGCGCGCCGATACGCATGTCGAGTTCGGCTGCACTCAACGGTGCGGTGGCATGAGCAGTGGCTTCCACACGGGACGCCCAAGCAGCGCCTTTGAGAAACCAAAGTGACGCAAGGATCACCAGCAGAGCGACGGCGGCACCGGCCACACGCCAGCTGTCGAACGCAGTCATCCAATTCGGCCGCACGTCCGCGGGCGTGGTGAGAACGTGAGCGGCCTGCATGCGTTGCTCGATGCTGGCGCGATCAGGGCCCGTCCACATGAACACGGCTCGCCCTACTCGTTGCAAGGCGATCTTGTCGCCGATGGGCGTGCGGGTGCCGAAGGTCGTCGTGCCATCACCCGAGGTACCGCGGGGAGCAAACATCGTCCATAACGCAGCCCCGCCAACTCGTGCCGCCTCTTCGTCGCCGAAGCGAGCGGCAACGATAGTCTCGCCGCTGTAACGAATGAGCAGCTGCGCGACCTCTGCGCCACCCAGCGCCGCCAAAAATATCGGCCGTGCATCCTGCAAACGCGCGCGCTCCACATCAGGGCCGAAGATCAGTTCCGGGCGATCAAAGCCACCGACACCCGCAATGGCAGTTTCATCGAGCGCGGGCTTTGCCTTAGGCCAAAGGGCCAGCGCCGCATGGCCTAGCAGCTGAGGCACACAGATGATCCCGAAGAACACACCGATGAAAACCACGGGCCGCAACGATAAACCGGCGTTGCGCATCAACAGGCCGATAGCGGTCAGCACCAGCGTGGCGACCAGCATGATCGCGCCGACGATGACCAGACCCAGATTGTTTTGGACGAAAGCGCCCACCTAGCCTCGCGTTGTTTTTGTTATGGCGCGGCGACTGTAGACAGCTGCGATGCGGGCTTCAAGCCCCCCCCAGTGAGGATTCAAAGCTCTATTGAGACGATGGAACTCCTGGGCCCGTTGAGTCGTGTTGTTACTAATAGGCTGGGAAGCTGCGCGCCACGCGGCCCAGCCAATCTTTCAAAGCGCCGGTGCGCAGATCCTTTTCGGGCGTCAATCCCAAGCGCACGATCACCATATCCTTCGATGGCACCACCAGAGTGTATTGGCCTTCAAAACCCTGCGCACTGAAGCCGTCGCGCTCGGGCCCGGTATCGATGTAGATGGGATACGGCCGGCCGGCACCCTGTTTCGGCGCAATCCACCACCCTGCTCCATAGATATCCGCGTTGACGCTGGTGCCCGGTGTGCGCGCGAAATCCACCCAACCTTCCGGCAGAACCCTCTGGCCATCCCAGACGCCGTCGCGCAGATAAAGCAGCCCGAATCGGGCAAAGTCGCGAGCCGATGCGTAGATCAGAGCGCTGCCATAGAGCAGACCGGTGGCATCGAATTCGGGCTGCGGATTCATGCCGATGACATCGAACAGATTCGCGTGCATCCAGGTCGACATGGCTGCGCGACGTTGGTCAGGCGATTTGGGCTTAGGCACGACAGCGCGAGTCAACGCGTCGGCGGTCAGCACGATGCCGCAAGAGTTGTAGTTCCAGTGCTTGCCCGGATCGTCTGCCAGCGGCAGCCCGGCGCAATAGTTGGCGACGTCCAAGCGTCCCGGGCCGAACAGTTTGCGAGACGCGTCGCTCTCAGCAATGGACTTGGCCTGGATCTCGAGATAGTGCTGACCATCGGTCATTTGCAGCCACTGCCGCCACGGAATCTGAGCTCGCAAATCGTCCGCGGGCCAGTGCGGGTTACCCATCGGTTTGTCGATGTTTACTTTGCCCTGCTTCACGGCGATACCCACCAACGCTTGGGTCACCGATTTGGCCATGGACCAAGACACCAATCGCATGCTGGTCGTGTAGCCAGGCGCTGCACGCTCGTAAATCAAACGGCCGCCGCGAATGATGACGACAGCACGCGTCTCGCCGAGACCGTGCGCAGGTTCGTCGAAGGCATCGTTCATCGCCGCGCGAAATGCAGCCGCATCCATTTTTTCTGGCAGCGGCCCCACCGGCCACTCAACCGTCGGCCAGGGAACATCCGGCGCCTGCGGCGGCAACGGCACCAACTGTGCATGAGCACTCGCAACGGTCAGAATCAGCAGCGTCGTCGCCAGCAGAAAGCGCAGCATCGCGACTTCCCTCAGTTCACCGGATGGCAGCCATATCCTGTTTCAAACACAGCGCGGGAAGAAATCAGTCCGCCCAGAGCGGAGGCAGTCACGGCGCCTGAAGACGCAACGACATCGAGCGAGCGCACGGCTTCAGGATCGAAGTCGGCGCGACAGGATTCGAAGGGGCGCTCTGCGACAAATAGGCAAGAGCAAGTTTGTTTGGCGAGGTAGGTTGTACCGATGCGTGCGGTCGCGAATGTATCCCTACCGCTCCACACGCCAATACCGGCCAGCAGCACCAGCACTGCGACGACCAGCTGCCACTTGCGCTTCGATCTGCGCTTCATGCGGCCTCCATGCCGTCCTGAATGGACGGGCGCTACGTTATATCGAGCGCATCGATCCTATCACTTGGCCTTCGTCATGGGCACGAAAGTGATGTGCAGCCCGCCAGGCAGCGGATGCTCGATAGCTTCGTTTCCGACATAGCCACAGACTTCATACAAACGCTTGCCGGGCAACGTGGCCATCAGCGCGAACTGGGTGAAACCGGCGGCAGCAGCTTCGGATTCGCACCGGTCGAGCAACATTCGACCCAAGCCGCGGCGTGCATGACGAGAGTCGATGAAAAAAGCACGGATGCGAGCTGCATCCGTTGCGGGGTCGAGCCACGAATTATCCCTGACCTCTCGCGTGTCGCTGCCAAACAGCGTCTTGCGTCGGCTCCAGCCACCGCAGCCGACGATCTCATCGGTGCCAGTGATGATGACGAAGTAGGTTTGATCGCGAATCAGCTGCGTATCCACGCCGAACGCGCCCAGCAGAGCTGCCTCGATTTGCGCCGGCGTGTAGTCGCCCGCGCCCAACTCTCGAATGGAGCGCCCGATCAAATCGTGCAGAAAAGGTTCGTCGGCGGTGGTCGCCACCCGTAATCGATAATCCATGGGCCTTGCCTCATCGCCTGAGGAGCGATGCTAGCAAAAGTCACGGGGTAGCTGGGGCGGCGGCCAGCAGAGCCGACACAGTGCGCTTGGAAATCCCTGCAACGGCGGGCGCAGTGGCAGCGATGGCAGCGGCATCGCCGCGACCCAAAGTATCGGCGTACTCTTCGGCGAAATCCTGCCAGTAGGCGCCTTGCACAGTCGTTGTGGACCGGCCGTCGACGTTCTGAGCAGCCTCGTCGAGCACCGCTCGAGCGTCACCGTACGACTTACGAATCAGCAGCTGAGCCTGAGTGATGTCTTTGAGCGCGCTGCGCGGATCGGTGCTGCTCCACTGCGACGGCTGAATCGCCTGCTCGGCAACGACCGTGCGCACCTGATTGAACTGGCCCGTGGGAAAGCGACGGCCGCCGCCACGAATGGCCAGCGAATCGCGAACCTGCGGCCAATCGGCTTCGGCGACGTTGAACGCCAACTCACCCTTCGCATCACGCGTCGCTCGTACGCCCATCGGAGCAAGCGCACGATCTAAGGCACCAACGATGGCAGACTCGGATTGATTCGGATCCACGGTGATGGACGTGGACTGACGCGACCAGCGCCCCACCGCGAAACTCAAGGTTTCGGTGTCGCCACTGCGTAATGTTTCGAAACTCAGGCCGCGGACCGCGAACTCTTGTTTGCCTTGAGTATCGGCGTTGAACTTGAGATTGCCGTCCAGCGTGCCGGCGCTGGCGGCCGAACGCTGCTGCCAGAACTGGCTGAACTTCTCGATGGCAGCGGCAGCATCGCCGGAGGTCAGTTCTTTGCGTAGCGAACGCAGTCGAGCATCGGCTTCGGCAAGAAACTGCAGCGCCTGCTGTGCGCCGGAGACCTGACGATTCAACTCACCGTCGTAAGTCTTCAGTCCGCCGCGTGACGAGACCGGCGCAACGGCTTCAATCTTCCCCACCGGCGCGGGAAATTCAGTGCGCTTCAGCGCAACGCCTTCGACGGCGCTGCGCGGAGTAACTTGCCTGCCGGAATCTACGACCGAGAGTTGCATTCAGCGCTAGCCGTTAGATCACATCGAACAACGACAGCTTGCTGACTTCGGCATAGGCCTTCTGAGTCGCCTGCACCGCTGTCGTGTAGCCGCTCAACTTGACGGCCGCGTCGCTGTAGTCGAGCTGCCCGAGCGTCAATGCAGCCTGCTGATTGGACAGACTGACATTGGCGTGACTGGTCTCCAGCGTCGCAAGAATATTCTGCGAGCCACCCAGACCGGCGATGCGACCGCTGATGCTCTCGATGACATCGTCGAGCCCATCCATTGCGGTAGTAATTTGTGTGCGTACCGCCGCATCGTTGACGTTGACACCCGGCGTCTGCAGCGTGGCCAGCACCTGCTCCAGCTGATTCAACAGCGTCGCGACTTCCGGTAACGAAACGTTGGCGGGCTGTGTGACTCCTGGACCGACGACCACCCGTTGAACCTCAGTATTTCCTGTGTATGTATAACGCGACCCCACCGCTGCGGTGGCATCGTAAGTCACGGTCGGCGTAGCGACGGCCGTGCCCGAAAAGATATAGCGTCCTTCAGCATCGGTGCTGTTGGTGACGTAAAACAGGCTGTCCAGCAGCGGTTGCAAGGATTCGGCCATGGCGGAGACGTCCTCCGAAGTGTTGCTGCCGTCCGCAGCCCAAACCAGCAGATCGCGCGCGCTCAACATGTCATTGGACATGCTGCTGAGATAAACCTCATTCTGAGTCAGGCGAGCCTGCAGAGCGCCGATGTTGTCGCGATACTGATCGAGCGCCGCTTCCTCGCGATACAAGCGCGACATGCGCACCGTGGTCACCGGATGCTCCGACGGCAACGAATACTTTTCGCCGCTCGCCATCTTTTGCAGAATGTCCTCGAGCCGCGAGGATGCCTTCTGCAAGGCGGTGTTCATGGTGGTGTGGAATTGGGTGCTAGCGATACGCATGCGGACGCCCTCCTCAACCCAGTAGCGCCAGCGTGCTGTCGAACAGCTCGTTGGCGACTGCGATCACTTTCATGTTGGCCTGATACATCTGCTGGTATTGCATCAGGTTGATGGCTTCTTCGTCGGTATTCACGCCGCTGGTGGATTTCCAGCTTTCTTCCGCTTGATTCCGCACGGTCTGCGCTGTATCCATCGCGGCCTGATTCTGCTGACTGGTCATGCCCAGCTTGGCAACCAACTGTGTCGAGGCATCCGCCAGCGACACCGAGCCGAGTCCGGTCAACGTCACCGACTGAGTGCGGATGTCGATCAATTCCAGCAGGTTATCGCTGTTGCCGGGCGCGGTCGCATCCGCAGAGAAAGCCAGATCGCTGGCCAGAATTCCGCTGGTAACGCGCAACGTGCCGGTCGAAGTGGAGGCATCGAATTCGAACAGCGGCGTGCCAGCCGTGCCGTCGGGCTTGAAGCCAGCCGCCAACTGAGTGTTGACCGCGTCGGCCAACTGCTCGGCCATGTCGCTAATGGATTGGATCATCGGCACCAGCGTGTTGGCTTCGTAATCCTCCAAGCCGCCGAGCTCACCGCCCAAGCCGGTCTTGGACAAAATGAACGTTTCGTTGGCGAAGCCCACTTGCAACGTTTGCGAACCGTCGGGATTGGTAACCGCACTCATCGTCGCGGCACGTGCGCCAACCACTAACGGCTGACCGCCGCGCAACGAGATGCTACGCGTGCCATCGGCCTGTTCGACGACTTGCAAAGCCACCAGGCCGGACAACTCATCGATCTTGTTGTCGCGCGCATCGATGAGCGCCGACGGATTCACGCCGGTGCCTTGAGTCGCGGCGATCTGACGGTTCAGTTCGGCGATGTCTTTGGACAGGCCGTTGACCTGGGTAATCGTGGTCTGGCGTTGTTGAACGACAGCCGCGCGCTGATTCGACAACAACTGCGTGAGGCTGTTGAAGCGCTGCGCCAGCGCATCCGCGGACGTGATGACCTGTTGTCGTAGCGGGCTCGACGTCGGATCGACGCTGGCGGCGTTCAACGCGCTGAAGAACGCATCCAAACCGCTATTGATACCTGACTGCTCATCGCCCATCACTTGCTCGAGCTGAGTCAGGTACGGCTGCGCGGTGGTGCGCTGGCCAAGTTCGGAAGCGGCGTTCCACAACTGCAAACTCTTGTAGCCGTCGCTGAAGCGCAGCAGCGCTGGCACTTTCACACCGCTACCCGCGCTCAGTGCGCCAGACTGCAGTGGCTGCACGGACGCCAGCAGGACACCCTGGCGCGTATAGCCCGGCGTCATCACGTTGGCAACGTTCTGGCTGGTGGTGGCCAAAGCCGCCTGTGCCGCCATTGCGCCCGAGAGTGCGTTATAGATGATGCTCATGCTGGATTGGAAAGCGACCAGCCGCGCCCAACAATTAAGTGCCTGCCCAGTTATTTTTTAAAGGTTATTTACTGGCGGGCAGCAGCTGACGCACGATCACGTCGGCGATACCGAACGCGCGCTGTTGCGACATCGCGTCGGCAAAGGAAGTATCGGCAAAGTCGAGCATGTCGCTGTGACTGTTGCTGCTGTAGACGCTGTCTTCGCCGGCGATTTCACGCGTGGCGCTACGCATCTGACGCAGCATCTGCGAGATGAAAAAGCTTTCGAACTTCTCGGCGGCCTGCTGAACTTTGGCGCGATAAACAGCGTCTTCGTCCGGAGTCGCAGCGGTCGACGCAATGGCGGTGACGTTCATGCCGGGCTCTTGAATGAAATCAGATGACCGTCAGCTCGCCTTCGATGGCACCGACTTGATCCAACGCCTGCAGGATGGCCATCAAATCGTCCGGTGTCGCACCGGTGCTGTTGACCGTATCGATGATGGCTTGCAGGCTCACCCCTTCCGGCCACTGGAACATGCGACCTTCGTCTTGCGTGACCGACACGTCGGACTGTGGCGTCACTACTGTCTGACCTTGGCTGAACGGATTCGGCTGGCTTACCTGCGGCGTCTCGCTGATGACCACCTTCAAGCCACCATGAGAAATCGCCGCCGAGCGCACTCGCACGCCTTCGGAGATGACCACCGTGCCGGTACGCGAATTGAACACGACTTTGGGCTGGGACGTGCCCGTGTCGACCGGCAACGTTTCCAAACCGGCGACGAAGGCGACGCGCGCGGTCGGGTCCATCGGCGCGATCACTTCAACGCTCGTAGCATTGCGGGTGGTGGCGACAGAGCCATAGCGCTTATTGATGGCTTGCACGATGTTAGTGGCCGTCTGGAAGCTAGGCAGCTTCAAGCTGAGCAACACGGTTGGGCGAGTGTCGAAATCGGTCTCGATCTCGCGTTCGACCGTGCCACCGTTGGGCACGCGACCCGAGGTCGGCGAATTCACAGTCACGCTGGAGCCGCTCGCCCCTTGCGCCGACAAGCCGCCGACGACCAGGTTGCCCTGAGCGAGTGCGTAGACTTCCGAGTCCGCAGCGCGCAGCGGTGTGAGCAACAACAAGCCGCCACGCAGGCTCTTGGCGTCGCCCATGGAAGAGACCGTAACGTCGATCTTCTGGCCCCGTCGATATCCGGGAGGAAACACCGCGCTGACCATGACAGTAGCGACGTTACGTAACCGAGGGTCGGTGCCTTCGGGCAACTTCACCCCAAACTGTTTCAGCATGTTGGCGACCGACTGGCCGGCAAACTTCACCTGAGTGCCATCGCCGGTGCCTTGCAAGCCGACCACCAGGCCATAACCTAGCAACTGGTTTTCACGCACGCCTTCGACACTGACCAGCGAGCGCAACGGCTTGGTGGCCGACGACGGCACATTGGCCTCGGCCGGCACACTCAGCAGGCCGATGGACAAGACCAACGTCAGCGCCCCCAGTGTTCGTCGAAGTGCAAGTCGTTGCATGAACATGCGTCAGGTCCTTAGAACGGCATCCACGGACTGCTGAAGAAACGTGTCAGCCAGCCCGCCTGATTGGAATCGGCCAAACTGCCGCGACCTGAATAGGCGATGCGTGCATTGGCGACTCGCTGCGACGAAATCCGGTTCTCGGCATCGATATCCTCGGCGCGAACGAAGCCGGAGACTCGCAAGAACTCCTCACCTTGATTCAACAGCAAACTTTTCTCGCCATGGACCCGCAACAGGCCGTTCGGCAGAACTTCCTGCACGATCACCGTCAACGCACCCTGTAGCGCGTTCTGTTGAGTGCTGCTGGCGCTGCCGGAGAATTCTCGATCCGCCGAAATGCTGGTGTTCGCATCGATGCTGCTATGGCCGATGGTGAAGTTGGGAATGTCTACGCTGCTGCTCTTGCCGAGGCTGGTGTCGGCGCTCTTGCGAGCCTGCGTGGTTTCCAGCAAGACCACCGTCAACACATCGCCCGGCCGAAACGCACGCACGTCTGCTACCAACGCCCAAGGCCGCTCTGCTGTGAACACGCCGCCGCTGGTGCCTTTCGGCAAAGCCGTGAACTCGGGAACCACAGGCGGTTCTTCCGCCGGCTTCTGCCTCGGCAGCATCGAGCAGCCGGACAACAGCAGCGTCGCAGCCAACGCGAACAGCGGAGTGCAAGAGCGGCGAACGTTCATGATCATTACCGCACGGCCTGCGCGAGGTACTGGAGCATGTTGTCGGCCGAGGTCAGCACCTTGGTGTTCATCTCGTAGGTGCGTTGAGCGGCGATCATGTCGACCATCTCTTCGACCACCTGCACGTTGGAACCTTCGAGCGCGCCCTGCTTGAGCTTGCCCAGGGCGTCCTGACCTGGAGTGCCTTCGTTGGGCACGCCGCTCGCAACAGTTTCCTGATACAGGTTGTCGCCGAAGGCCAGCAGGCCAGCGGGATTCATGAAGTTCACCAGCGTGATCTGGCCGACCTGCGCCGGCTCGGTCTGACCCGATATGGTCGCGGACACGGTGCCGTTCTCGCCGATGACCACGTTGGTGGCGTTGGCAGGAATGGTGACTTCGGGCGCAATCGGCATGCCGGTCGCAGTGACCAAGCGGCCTTCATCGCTCACGGTCAACTGACCGGCGCGCGTGTAAGCGAACTCGCCGTTGGCCTGTTCGACCTGGAAAAAGCCCTGACCTTCGATGGCCACGTCGTAAGTCTGGCCGGTGGTCTGCAGATTGCCGGTGGTAAACACTTTCTGCGTGCCCACCAAGCGCGTGCCGTTGCCGAGCTGCACACCAGACGGCAACACTGTGTTGTCGTCGTTGCGAGCCCCGGGCGGACGCTCCACCTGATAAAACAAGTCGGCGAACACGGCGCGATCGCGCTTGTAGCCCACGGTATTCACGTTGGCCAGATTGTTCGCGATGGCCTGCAGCTTGGCATCCTGTGCCTGCACGCCCGTCTTACTGATCCACATTGCCGGATTCATGGGAGCTCCAAAATATTTCTACTAGCCACCGACCAGACGATTGCCGCCTTCGGCCATCGCATCGGTTGCCTTGTACAACTTCATCTGAATCTCGAACTCACGCGTGAGATTCATGACGGCGATCATTTCTTCGACGGCAGACACATTGCTGCCTTCGAGATGACCGCTGCGTACCGTGACTGTTTCATCGCCGGCGAACGGCTGGCCGTTACGCGCGACGATCAACCCTGCGGGGTTCTTGGTGACTTGATCCGCGTCCGGCTTCACCAGACGCAGCTTGTCGACCTGCTGCATTTCCTGCTGACCCGGCGCTTGCACGGAGATCACACCGTCGCTTGCGATCTGTACTTTCGAGAACTGCGGTAACACGATGGGACCGCCATCGCCGAGCACGGCGCGACCGTCGAGCGTCAGCTGACCGTCTTGATCGACGACGAAGTGGCCCGCCCGCGTGTAAGCCTCACCCTCGCCGTACTGAACCGCGAAGTAGCCTTGGCCGGCGATGGCAACGTCCAGATCCTGGCCGGTCGCACGCAACACACCTTCGCGTGAAGCCACCGAGTTCGCTTGCAGCTGACTCATGTGGCGCGCGTCGTAACCGTAGCCAGTATCCACAGCCCGGCTGGTCGCCAATTCCAAATCGGCGCGGAACCCGCCCGTCTCCAGATTGGCGAGGTTGTTGGCGTGAATCTGCTGAGCGCGCAAGCCGCGCTCGGCACCGCTCATCAATGTGTAGATCAGCGCGTCCATGAGCTAACTTAGACCGCCTGCATCAGCGACTGCATCATCTCGTTCTCGGCGGCGATGACTTTGCTGTTGGCCTGATAGTTACGCTGCGAGGTCATGAGATTGACCAACTGCTGAGTCATATCGACGTTGGACTGTTCCAGCGAGCCCGGCGTCAAGGTGCCGGCCATGCCGATGCCCGGCGTGGAGTACAACGGCGAACCGGACCCGCTCGACGTCGTCCAGGCCGTATCGCTGACCTGAATCAGCGCGCCTTCCGAGGGGAATGTCGCGACAGCAATCGTGCCGATACGCTGCTTCTCGCCGTTGCTGTACTGAGCCATCACGCCGCCGTCTTCAGCGAGCTGCAGGCCGAGATATGTGCCCGCTGCGTAGCCGTTGGTAGCGTTGGTGGTCGTAGTCGCTTCACCAGCCGATTGAGTGGTGCCGGCGTAGTTCACGTTGATGGTCAGAGCTGCTGCGCCCGTCGGCGTGCCCAAAGCCAGTGGCACAGCGCCGGTCGGCGAAGTGAGCTGACCGCTGGTGTTGAAATCGAGCACGGTGGTCGTCGGCAGAGTGACGCCTTCGCTGCTGTAGTGAACGGTGACCTGGTTGGTGCCGCTCTTTACGAAGTACTGCGTAACGCTGTGTTGAACACCCAGCGAGTCGTACACCACTGACACCATCGAGCCGTTGAACGACTGCGGATCGGTGCGATCGAACGGCGTCACCGTCGGCACCGTCCAATCGGCGGACAAGTTGCCCACGTAGTCTAGCGTGGTGCTGGCCTGAGCCGGAATCTGACCGGTCGGCACGCGCAAGTCACCGAACGCGCCGAGCGCCGTGCTGTTGGCGAGAGCCGCATAGCCCTGCACGCGACGGCCGAAGCTGTCGGCCAGATAGCCGTCCTTATCGACCGAGAAGATGCCGACGCGGGTATAAACTTCGGCGCCCGACGTATCACGCGTGACGAAGAAGCCACGACCCTGAATCGATGCGTCGAGGCTGCGGCCGGTGGTCAGAATGCCGCCGCCCACATCGATGCTCTGAGTCAGTGACGACGCTTCCGTGCCCATGGCCTGCGAGCCCGCGTACATTGCGGCAAAGTTGGCGCGGCTGGACTTGAAGCCATAGGTGTTGGCGTTGGCGATGTTGTTACTGATCGCGTTCAGCTCGGTGTTGATGGCATTGATGCCAGACAAGGCGATGTTGAAGCTCATGGACGCTCCCTGGAATTCCTAAGAATTAAACTTACGACCGGCCGTTGAAGGCCGTGATGGCGCTGGCGCTGATGGTGCCCAGGCCACTCACCTGGAGCACCGCGCCTTCGGTCGCCGAGATCCGCACGCTCTGCAAGGTGCCCTGCACTTCGACCTCAGGCGACTCGCTGGTCGCGGTCTCGACCCGTACGGAGTACGAACCGGCGGTGAGACCCAGCGCTTGCGGATCGATGTCGAAATTCACGTCGCCGGCCGAGCGCGTGCCCAGCTCGATACGACGCTGCTGGCCGCTCGAATCTTCGAGCACCAACGCCACCGAGGCGCTGCTCGCTGCCAAAGTGAATTGTCCCGACACCACGCTGTCGCTCAGCACGAGTCGATCGGTCACAGCGGTGACATCCGAACCGACCTGCGCACCGAGCGCCATCACTTGCATGCTCTCGAGCATCGCGGCGCTGGCACTGGTCTGTGTCACCATCTGCTGCATCGACTCGACCTGCGTGAGCTGGGTCAGCTGGCTGACGAACTGACTCGGGTCGGTGGGTTCGAGCGGATTCTGATTCTGAATCTGGGCGATCAGCAGCTTGGTGAACAGCTGGGTCATTTCGCCATTGCCGGCGATCGACGAGCTGGACGAACTGGCGCTGCTGCTGGCGACGCTGGACGTTGCGGTGGTCATGCTCACTCCTCACCGAGCCGCAACAACGACTGTTGCATGGCTTTGAGCCGGCTCAGGACTTCGACATTGGTTTCAAAGGCGCGCGAGGCCGACATCATGTCGGTCATCTCGGCGACGGAATTGACGTTGGGGTAGAACACCACGCCTTCGGCGTTGGCGAGTGGGTTGTCCGGCTCGTAAGCCTCACGCACTGGCTCCGTGCTCTGCACGACATCCAACACCTGCACGCGTGCACCGGCCAAAGCATCATCGGTCGCGTTACGATCGAACACGGCGGCGAACACCGGCTTGCGAGCGCGATAGGCCTCGACCTCGCTGCTGGCAGCGGTATCGGCGTTGGCCAAATTGCTGGCGACAGTGTTGAGCCGCACGCTCTGTGCGTTCATGGCCGAGCCGGCAATGTTGGCAATATCTCGAAACGACATGACTCAACCCTCTCCTTATCCTTGGATGGCCTTGGCCAAACCACGCAACTTCATGCCGATGAAGGTCAGAGAGGTTTGGAAGTCCGAAGCATTCTGCGAGAATGCAGCCTGCTCCACGCCCAGCTCGACGGTATTGCCGTCGGCCGACGGGTGATTGGGCACGCGATACATGACGTCCGGTGCACCAGTGTCGAGCACCAAGCCGTCGTCGTCGCTCGCCGCAGTGGCACGCGCCAGGCTGGCGGCGAAATCGATGTCGCGAGCCTGATAGCCGGGAGTGCTCTCGTTGGCGAGATTGGACGCCAGCACTTTAGTGCGCTCGGCGCGCAGACGCAGAGCGTCGGCGTGAATACCCAGAGCTTTGTCGAAGTTGATGGCCATGCTTATGAAATCTTGTTACGCGTTACTGTTGTTACTGTCGTTGCCCGCTTCCGGTGCGTGGTCGGCCAGCACCTTCGACAGTGCCATCGAACGTGCCGCGCGAGAGCAGCTCAATCGATACGCGGAGTCCATCGGCTGGGTGGAACCGCAACTTAAGCTGAAATTCACTACAGCAAATCTCGGTGGGTGTCCGAGCGATCCACGAATAGAAACAATCGACGTCCGACAACCGTCGCGCATGCGTTTCGCCGCACTATGTAATGGCGAGAAACGCGAAGTCGTGGTGCGAGCAACTATTGCTGCCGACGTCGTCGTCGCGACTGAAGAGCTCAAGGCCGGCCAACCCATCGATGCGTCAGCGCTCAAGCGCGAGCGTCGTGATGTGACCAACACACCGGGCGCAATCGCAGGCATTGAAGATGTCGCGGGCAAAACCAGCCGCCGCGTGTTGAAAGCGGGCCAAGTCGTGGATCGACGCTGGCTCAACGACAGCGTGCTGGTCAAACGTAACTCGAAAGTCACCATCGTCGCCCGCAACGCCGGCGTCGAAGTGCACGTCGCCGCTGAAGCACTGCAAGCCGGCAAGCGTGGCGAGGTCATCTCCGTCAAGAATTCGGCGAACGGCACCGTCATTCGTGCTCGCGTCATTGCGCAAGACACGGTCGAGCCGGTGGAGGCGCGATAGGATTCAGGACGGCGCATACGTCCCTCCACTGCCCACCTGCAACACTCGCTGCAGGATCTCGTGCTGACTCATCAGCAAGTTACAATTGCGCTGATTGAGCCGCTTGCACTCCTGGACCAGCTTCTCGAGCGAGTTCCACCACTCATTGAACGCTGGCCGCGCGCTGTTCGGCAGCCGAGCGGCAACCGCTGAAATCGTGACGCTGGCTTGCTTGCCTATCAGCACCTTGGCGAGCGCGACGCGTTCTTTACGACGAGTTTCTAACTGCGTCGTGAGCTCGGAGATACGGTTGGCAACGTCGCCAATGACTGCCGAACGATGTTGAAGTGCGGCCTCGAACTGCGCATCCAGCAACTCGCGCAACGCGCGATAGTCGCCAAGATCCGCATGCACGCCTTTCACCAGGCGGCCGAGTGCCTCGCGCGCCGTCATCTGCTGCTCCGGTGATA
Source organism: Steroidobacter sp. (assembly GCF_016790065.1). Taxonomy (GTDB): domain Bacteria; phylum Pseudomonadota; class Gammaproteobacteria; order Steroidobacterales; family Steroidobacteraceae; genus Steroidobacter. The sequence continues at coordinate 17,664 of NZ_JAEUPY010000095.1, read as the reverse complement.
GCGCTCGATCAATGCCGCCAGCTTGGCCGGATCGAACGGCAGTTCGCCCCGCTCCAACGCGGTCTTCAATGCCGATACCTTGGCATGATCGATATCAGGCAGCTCACGCAGAGCCGCCACCGCCGGCTGCAAGACGGCCGACTGCAGTGTGCTGGTGCTCGTCGTAGTGCTCGCCGTAGGCGTGCGAATTTCCGCTGCTGGAGCAATGCCCGCCACCGGTGTGGTGGCAGACCCCGGAACGACCTTCATGTTCGAGCCTCGAGACTTGGTGCGCATGATTTATGAGTCCCTGTCGTGCAGCTGGCCGCGCAGCTCTTCCAGAGCTTCGCTGTTTGGCAGGCTGGTGCTCACATCGTCTTGCAACGGCAGGGTGTCCGTCGGCGCGCCAAACATCTGCACGATGGCGTGTGCCTGGCCGCGAGTGAGAATGAGCAGTTCGATACGACGATTTTCGTGAGCCGTGGTGTCGCTCGGATTGATCGGCGCGCTATCGGCCTGACCCACCACTTGCAACACGCTCTTCGACGGCATGCCGCCGGCGAGCAAGTAGCTGCGAGCCGTCATGGCGCGCTCGCTGGACAAGGTCCAGTTGGAGAACGCGCTGTAACTCTGATCGGCGTATTGCAATGAATCGGTGTGGCCGACGATCAGCATCTGATTGTCGATCTGGCTGAACAGCGGGCCGAGGTTTTTCAACAAACGGCGGAAACGTTCGTTCGGCGCCGAGCTACCTCGCTGGAACATGCCCTGCTTCTCAGTGTCATGCAGCAGCACGCGCAGGCCGTACGGAGTAATGATGGTGCGAATGTTGTTGGCCAGGCCGACATCAGCGCCCAACTGCGCCAGGATCTGCGACAGCTCGACCATGTCGGCGTGCGACTCATAGTGCGCCTTCGACAAGCGCATGCCCTCGCCCGGGCCTCTGGGCTCGCTGTCGCCGGTGGCAGCCTTGCGTTTGGCAATCGTGTCGCCATTGCTCGGCAGCGGTTCGCGAGCGATCAAACTGCCGCGCGGTCCACCCATCGACATGGATACCTTGCCGCGGCCTTCGTCGAGCAAGCTGCCGCCGGCCGCCTTCAACAGATCCTGCAAATGCTCCTGCTGACGTGAAGCCATCAGCCACATCACCAGGAACAAGCACAGCAACGCCAAGCAAAAATCGGCGAAAGCGACCTTCCACGCCGAACCGCCATGCCCCTCCTCGCCATGACGACGAGTGACGCGCTTGACGACGGCCTGTTGGCCTTTATCAAGCTGCTTGTTGAGCACCTAAGTCTCCCTTGCGACGTCGCGGCGTAGCCGGCTCCTCGGCCTGATCCGGATTACGCAACTTCTCGATCCAGCCTTCCAGACGCGCGAAGCTGGGCTTGCTGTTCAATTGCACCAAGCGGCGGCCGGCGTCGATGGCCAACAGCGGCGGCTTGCCGGCGACATGCGTGACCAGCACCACCTTCACCGAATCGAGGGCCGTGCGTTCTTCATCCACCAACTGACGCATCCGGTTGGCAATGGGATCGAGCACGCCGTAGCTCATGAAGATGCCGATGAAGGTACCGACCATCGCAGCGGCCACGGCCATCGCGACTTCGCCGGTGTCGGCGCCGGCGGCCACCGAGTTCATGGCCATCACGATGCCGAGCACCGCCGCCAGAATGCCGAAGCCAGGCATGGCATCGCCGACCTTGCTCAGCGAACGTGCCGGCTGCGACATCTCTTCGTGAATCGCATCGATCTCCTGCTCCAGCACGCCTTCGAGTTCGTGCGCGCTGATCTTGCCCATGGCCATCAAGCGGAAATTGTCGACGATGAAATGCATCAGCTTGGGCTCGTGCAACACCATCGGATAGCGCTTGAACAGCTCGCTCTCGTGTGGGGCTTCGACGTGCGCGTCCAGCGCTTTCAAACCGCCGGCAGCGGTCTGCAACAGTTCATACATGAGCAGCAACAACTGCCGCTGAAACTCTCCGCCGTCCTTGCGACGGCCGAGCACTTCCTTTACCTGCAGCCACATTTCGCTGAGCACGTGCCGGGGATTACCCAAGATGATGGTGCCGCAGCCGGCGCCGAGAATGATGATGAGTTCCACCGGCTGCCAGATGACACCCAAGTCACCACCGTGCAGCATGAAGCCGCCGAACACACACAGCAGAATGGTGGCAATGCCAACTAGCGATTGCATCTATCGATCCTTCCGCTGCTACTGCAGCAGCTCCCGTAACTTTCGCAAAGCCTGCTTGTTGATCTGACACACGCGCGCCTCGGTCAGGTCGAGCACGTGGGCAATCTCCTTCAAGCTCAAATCGAATTCGTAATACAGCTGCACCACTCGCTGCTCTCGATCGTTCAAGCGCTTCAGCGCCTGCTCGATACTGCGTTGGAGCAGCAGCTGCGACTCGGGCGTATGTCGCCGGTCGCTGGACTGCTCGGTGAGCTGCTGTAACAACTCGTCGAAGTTGGCCAGCTGCTCGGCGCTCTGGGCCAACTGATATTCCTGATACTGCTCGACGCTGAGACCGAGCGCCTGCTGCGTCTCCGCCGCCGTCGGCTCACGACCCAGCTTTCGAGCCAGATTCCGCACGCCATCGCGCACGCGATGAGTCTCTTGGCGAACAGTGCGCGGCCGCCAGTCCTGCCGACGCAGCTCGTCGAGAATCGCACCTCGCACACGCACGCTGGCGTATGCAGGGAACTTGTCGTCGGGCATGCCGTAACGACGGAGCGCGTCCAGCAATCCCATCAGACCGATCTGCTGCAGATCTTCGCGATCGATCGCGCCACCGGCCTGCAATTCCAGTTGCTTGACGACGCGCTTCACCAGAGGCGCGAACGTCACCAACTGACGCTGCTCGTCGGCTGCGCTCAAAGGCGCGGCGACGAACTCTTCCGTGGTGGCGTATCCGGCTGGCATGGTTCGACTATTCAACTTCGACTGTTCAACTTCGACTATTCGACAATCAACTTACCGATCATCACATCGGCGAACGGACGGCCTGCCTTGTCCTTGGCGTAGCTGTCTGTGTAGGCCTTGTTCATGGTCGCGGTCAGCTCATCTACCGTGATCTTGCTGGCTTCATCCATAGTGAGCGTCGACAGCGCCTTCACGGCCACGCTACGTAGCAGCGGCAAGTGTTCACGCGCTGTTTTCTCTTCTTCCAACGGTGTCTTGAACACCAGATCGAGAGCGAGGTAGTGCGGCGCCGGTTCGCCTTCCACCCCACGCAACATCACAATGACCTTTTCCAAGCTCACATATTTATAGGAGCGCGGATCGGGATCCGGGACTGGAGCTGCCTCGGCGCTGGACACAGCGCTACCGCCATGCATGAACCACCAAGTGGCGCCGGCACCCAAGCCAATCGCCACCACCGCTACGGCCACCAACGCGGCTGCCATCTTTCCAAAACTCATGCGCCCCGCTCCTCATCCACCGCCAGCGTGAATGTCCTGGCCGACTCTTCATTCGATTCCGACAGCGCACGGCCCGGCTGTTCGCGCTGAGACTGTGACTGCGATTGACGCTGGCCTTGCTGGTTGGCGTACTGCTCACGCGAGCTATCGGACACATGCACGGACACATCGCCGTTCTGCCGGTGAATCAAATCCTGGCGCAGCGAATCGCCGATGCCTTGTAGCTGGCGAGCGACTTCCGGATGGCTGGCTCGCAGATGAACCTGAATGGTGCCGGCCTCACGCTGAATCACGATCTCGATGCTGCCCATGGACGGCGGATCGAGCCGAATCACGGCGTGCTCGCTACGCTGAGTAATCTGCAGCTGAAGCCGATCGCCGAGCGCCACTTCCAGCGCAGAGCGCTGAGTGTTCAACGACTGCGCTTGCTGTGCGGCCACCGGCGCCAACACGCCTGGCTGCTGAGTCATGCCTTCGACCAAAGCCTGGGCCAGCCCGGCGTTAGTCAGCGACGCGAGCTGTGTCACCGGCAGCGCAGACTGGTTTTCAGCAGCCAAGGCAGCCGAGGTCGCTTTCGACACCAGCGACATCGTCGCCGCATTGATGGTCATCGCCCCGAGCGCGGAGGTTTCAGGAATCGCAGCGAGCACACTCAGCGATGGCTGATCGCGAGATACGGCCGGCTGCAAGAGCTGCGACACCGTTGCAATCGGCTGGGCGGCTTGTGACTGTTGCTGCGAGTAGCTCGAAGAACGCTGCGCGTACTCGAGCGGCACAGCGATAGGCTGAGTGAACGTAATCAAACCCGGGAAGGTCGGCAGCGCTTCGCTGACCTCTTCCTCGTCAGTCGTGGCTAACTGTTCGAGCGCCAGATCGTCAGCCGTCGCGGCCTGGTTTGGCCCACGTGCGGCCACCGGCAAAACGCTCAACACGTCGGCACCCAAGGACTGACGCAATTGTTCGCCGAAGCGAATCGGCGTCACCGGCAGCGCGGTCTTCGGCAACGCCGGCGACTGCGAAATCGGCAACTGCGACGACGCCGACTGCGAGCTCGCAATCGGAGTGTCGTTGGCCAACGCAGCGGCGCCGAACGCGATGGCGGTCATGCGCGCTCCTCAGCGACTTCGCCGTTCACCGCATAAGCCAGCCAACCAGCCTTCTGATCTCGCATCTGGCCGAGCCGCGTGCGCATGGCTTGCGTCTCAGTAACGCAACGTTCGCGAGCTTGCTCATGAGCTCGCTGCACAGTCGCTAGCGCCGTCATTTCCTGTTGCGACCATTGCCCCCACTCGGTGCGCCGGGTCAGCAGTTCGGCAAGCTGGCGGTCCACGCTTTCCAACAGCGTCCAATCGCCGCGCTGGGAAGCGCTCAGCAAGTTGCGAGCAATGCTCATGAGTTGTCCGTATCGGTCCATGGCATCAACCCAGGCGGCGGTGCATGCCCTGCCAGCCACGGCGCAGCGTGGTCAGCAAGCCGGTGACTTCATCGACCAGGCTCGGGTCCAGATCGATACCGGCGCGATACAACCGATCGGCGCAATAGTCATAGAGCCGGCCGAGGTTCTCGCACGTCTCGCCGCCCTGCTCGAAATCCAGCGCGCTCGACAAGCCGTTCAACATGTCCACGCAGCGATCCAAGCTGCGCGCTTTCAATTCGTAGCGATGCGCTTCGATGTGTGCACGGGCTCGCACCAGTTCCTCGAGCAGCCCGTCGGTGAGCAACAGCACCAGTTGCACCGGCGAGGCATGCGCGACCTGCGAGCCGAGGTTGACGGCGTGGTAGCTGCGGTAGGCTTCGTGATTCACGACTAAATTTGCTCCTTGGATTTCGCGACTGGCTTATGAGCTGCTGGTCGTGAACAAGCCCGACGTTTGTTCCATCTGCGCCTGCAAGGTCTGCAGTTGGGTGAACTGCTGCAGATAGCGCTGATAAAAACTGTCGTATTGGGCATCGAGGCGCGTCTGACGCACCGTGAGATTCTTTTGCAGGATCTGAATGTTGTTCTGGCGTGAGGCAATCTGCCCGCTGCCGGAGGTGAGCCACTGATCCATGTACTTGCTCATGTCGCCCAACAAACCGGTGGGCGCAGAAATGCTGGCCTTGCCGAACACTTTGTCGAGCGCCGTGGGATCGGCCAGCAATGCCTTTTCCAGCCGCGACGAATCCAGCGACAGCTGGCCGCTGCGATCGGCTTTCACGCCCAACTGGTTCAAGCTGACGCCGCTGTACTCGGTGCGCAGAATGCTGTTGAGGCGACTGCTGAGTGCGCGCACGCCGGCATCGGAAGCGAATATGCCGGCCGTCGTGGTCTCGCTGCCCGACTTGGTCAACGAGTCGAGCGCGGTACGTAGCGTGTTGTACGCCTTGATGAAGGTCTGCACATTGGCAGCCGTGCCCGAAGTATCGTCGGCAACCGTCAAGGTCAGCGGCGACTCGCTCGTGGTCATGGCACGAGTAAACGTGAGGCTGACGCCTTCGATGCTGTTGAAGGTGTTGGACGCCTGCTGCATGCGAACGCCACCCTGCCCGCCCAACCACACGACCGCATCTTGAGCAGCCGTCAGCTGCCGCGAAGTGCTCAACGCATCCTGCAAATCGCCCGCCGGCAAACTGCTGGTGTCGATGGTGATCGCGCCGGCCGCGCCGGTTTGGCTCGACGTGAGCAACAACTGAGTCTGGCCGTTGCTGGTCACCACCGAGGCCACCACCTTGCCTTGATTGTCGTTGGCCTGATTGATGGCACGCGCGATTTCGGATTGCGAGATGGTGCCGTCGGAATCGGAGTCGGCTGCCACCAGGTTGACGTTGATCGAGCTGCCGTCGGCGAGCTGCACCGAAATCGGTCCGCCCATCGACACCGGCACCGCCGGCAAATCCTCGAACACGATTTGATGCGCGGTGGCGAGCTGCTCCACATGGAACTGGTAGCTGCCGGCCTGCGCCTTCGACGTGGTCGTGGCGGTAGCAATGCCGCTGTTATTGAAACTAGCGGTGTAGGTCTTCAGGCCCTTGCTGGAGGACAACGACGCCAACGCCGTGTCGAACGCACTCAGCGCCGAACGCAGCGTGTTCAACGCAGTCGAGCGCTTCTGCGCATTCGTCGTCTGCGTCGTCAAGCGAGTCTGCATCGGCTCCGTGTATGCGGTCGCCAGACTCTGCGCTGTGGTGACTGGGTCAAGTGTGGCCATGGAATCGTCCTCGGGCAGTCCTTCAGTCGTTGGAAGGCGACAAAGACCGTGAGGAAATTAAGTGCCGCGTCGAATTTTTTTACTTGTTACGCCACCAGACCTGGGAAGCCATCTCGTCCTGCTGTTTCTGTTCCTGCACCTTTGTGACGTGCAGCACATTCGAGTGCTCACGTTGCAGGACTTGGCCCAAAGCCTCGTGACGACGTGCGGCATCGATGAGCTCGCGCTGAGTCAGTGCCAGCTGCGAATCGTGCAATGACAAATCCAACCGATGGGTCGCGACCATGCGCATCATGGCTTGCTTGTAACCGGCACGGTTCAGCGACAAGGCAGGCAGGCCGGCGACCGGACCGCTGCTGTCGCGCAGAGTCTCCAGCTTGGTCAAGTTGCGAACATAACGTTCGCGGGTGACACGCTTCTCCGCGACATCGGCGGTGAGCCGATACACTTCGCGACTCTGCAAGTCCACCAGGCGACCCAAACTGCGCAGACGCTGACGTTCGCTCATGCCATCAATCCTTCGAGTGCTGCGATAGTTTGGGTCAGCGGTGCCGCTTCTCGCGTGCCCTGATGCAGGAAAGCTTCGATACGTGGATACAGCTCGACGGCTTTGTCGGTGGTCGGATCGGCGCCGGGCACATAAGCGCCCAGCGGCAACAAATCGCGCACCTGAGCATGCTTGGCCACGAGGGCCAGCAAACCGCGAGCGGCGCGTTGATGTTGCTGGCTCACGACCAACGACATACAACGGCTGACCGATTGAGAAATATCGATGGCCGGATAGTGACCGCGCTCGGCCAACTGTCGGGTCAACACGATGTGACCGTCGAGAATGGCGCGTGCCGTATCCACCACTGGGTCTTGTTGATCGTCGCCTTCAGCGAGCACGGTGTAGATGGCGCTCATGCTGCCCTCCTCTCGCTCACCGTTGCCGGCAGTCTCCACGAGCTGCGGCAGCAGGCTGAACACCGAAGGCGGATAACCGCGCGTTGCAGGAGGCTCGCCCAGAGCCAGTGCGACTTCCCGGCGGGCCATCGCGTATCGAGTGAGCGAGTCGACCAGCAACAACACATCGCGGCCTTGGTCGCGATAGTGTGCAGCGATGGAATGACACAGCTCCGTGGCCCGCAAACGCATCAGCGGCGACTCATCGGCCGGCGCGACGACGACGATAGCGCGCTTCATACCCGCTTCACCCAACGACAAGTCGATGAACTCGCGCACTTCGCGGCCACGCTCGCCGATCAAACCGACGACCACCACATCGGCGACGGTCTGGCGAGTGATCAAGCCAAGCAGCACGCTCTTGCCGACGCCGCTGCCCGCCATCAAGCCCACGCGTTGACCTTTACCGAGCGTGAGAATGCCGTTGATGGCACGCACGCCCACATCGAGCGCTTCCTTCACCGGCTTTTTCTTGAGCGGATTGACCCGCGGCGGTTGCATGTCGAGCACGTGCTCGCCGCCCAACCGACCACGACCGTCGACCGGCTCTCCCAAGCCGTTGACGATTCGACCGAGCCAGGACGGACCGATGCGCAGCACGTCGCGATCTGTTTGTGGCAGTACGCGCGCGCCGGTCGCAAGGCCCTCAGGGCGCTTGAACGGCATCAAATAAGAAATGTCTTCGCGAAAGCCGACCACTTGCGCGTCGATCCAATCGCCGCTGCCAGTCTCGACGCTGCAGCGTTGACCGGTGCTCAGCGGACAGCCTCGGCTTTCCAGCAACAGACCCGAAGCACCTACGAGTCGACCGGTCGGCGTCGCAATCGGCACCGACTCCAACTCCAGGTCGCGAAGCGCGGCGCCGATCATGCGCTCGCCACCGTTGCTTCGGCATCCGCCGAATCGGCATGCGGTAACAGCCGTTCCTCGATCTGCTCCATGCAAGCGGCCAGTCGCTGACGACAACCCGCATCAGCTTCGCGATGCCCCGCTTTCACACGACACTCGCCCGGCTCGAGCTTGTCGTCGGCCCACAGATTCCAGCGCTCGGCCTGCACGGCATCGAGCTCGATGATGCGTTCCAGATCCTCGGGATTCAGATACACCGCAATCTGATCGGCGGTAACGCGAGGCATGGTCGAGAGTGCTTCGTCGACCAGCGCCAGCATCTGCATGGGCTGCATCTGGATTTCTTTACGGATGACCTGATAGGCCACCTTGGCCACCAGTTCGATGACTTCCTTACGCATGGCCGTCTGATAATCCGACTGCAGTCGTTGCAACTGCTCCAACATCTCAGTGGCCGGTGCGGCCAGGCGCTCGAAACGGGTCAGTGCTTCTTGCCGGCCGGCATCGATGCCCTGTTGACGGCCTTCGTCTCGACCTTGGATGCGACCAGTCTCGGTGCCGGCACGCAAGCCACTCTCGTGACCTTCGCGATAGCCGCGTTCCATGCCGCGTTGATAGCCATCGTGCATGGCCGACGTAACTTGCGCCGGCGTTGCACCCGGACCGGCCCACGCCGTGGAGTCGGCCAGCTGCGCCAGTGCAATGAAACGATGTGAGCGCCAGACGCGGCTCATTCCAATACCGCCTCGGCGAACAGCTGCACTTCAACTTCACCCGCATCGGCGAGTGCTTTGACCTGCGCCATGATGTCGTTGCGCGCCTGCTCGACTCGGCTGCGCGACACCGGACCGCTCCGACGCATGGTCTCTTCGAAGCCCTGCGCCTGACGACGCGGCATGGCGCGAATGATTGCGTCGCGAACTGCAGGCTCGGCGCCTTTGAGCGCGACTGCCCACAAATCCACCGGCACGTCTTCCATGATTCGCAACAGCGTGGCTTCGGACTGACGCGACAGAATGAAGAAGTCGTACATGCTGCGCTCGATCTCGGCGACCACTTCGGCATCGTGACTGCGCAACACTTCGACCATCTTGGCGCGGTTGTCGGGCAGACGATTCAAGATCTCCGCCACCTGCCGCACGCCGGCGACGCTCGTGCTCTGCAGACCCAAGCTCGCCAGGCAGCGTTCGACCAGTTCGTCCAACTCCACCAACAACTCGTGATCCACTTCGTTCAAGCGAGCCAAATTCACCAGCACCAGATCGCGCGTGCCCGCAGGCAGAGCACCGATGACCTGCCCAGCCAGTGCCGGCGGCAGGAAGGCCAAGAACACGGTCTGCATGCGCACGTGTTCTTGACTGATGCGCTCGGCCAGCCATTTCGGCGAGGCCCATTGCAAACGCGCCAGCTTGGGACGAATGGCATCGCCGTAGATGCTGTTCAACACGCTGTCGGCGATATCGGAGCCGAGCGCCAGATCGAGCGAACGCTTCAGGTACGACCGGGATGCACCGTGCACGCCGCTCTGCTGACGATACTCATCGAAGAACCGCTGCAACGAATGCTTCACCGCTTCGACTTTGATACCGCTGATGCGCGACATCACCTGAGTGACTTCGAGCAACTCTTCGCGCGATAGACAACGAAGCACGGCAGCTGCGGGCTCCTCGCCCATGCTCAGCAACACGATGGCGGCCTGCTCCAGCGGCGAAGCCGACGCGGCCACGGCGGGAACTGCATTACTCGCGTCGGACATTCTTCTGTACCCACTGCTTGACAACTTCAGCGACGCGCTCCGGCTCCTTGGCAGCCAACGCGCGCAGATGATCGACCATCACGTCCACCGGCGAACCCGGCGGCGGCAAGTCGTAATCCTCCAGCAACGGACCGACCGGGATCGGTTCCTTGGCGGCGTTCGGCGTCGGCAGAGCTGCCGCCGCGACACTGGCACTGGCCGCGGCCGGCACAGCCGTCGCTTCAACTTGTTGCAGGCTCGGCGCCGGCAACGCCAGGCGCTGCTTGGCCACTCGCAGTAGCGGCCGAGCGATCAGCAAGTAGGCGAACAGCGCGATCACTGCCCAGACAACCCACATGCCGATATCGACGATGCGTTCAGGCTGCTTCCACCACACTGGCGGTGCGAGCGGTTTCGGGAAGCCCAGCGAAGAAACCACGAGACTGTCGCCGCGCGCGGTGTCGATGCCTAAACCACTACGCAAGATGCGATCGATGTTGGCGAGCTGCGCTTCAGTCCAAGCGTTACCGCTCGGTGATGCGGTGTCATTCAGAACCACGGCAACGCTCAACTTCTTCAAGCGACCGCGGCTACGCTGAATCTGGGTGACGCTACGGTCGTAGGCGAACTGGCGCGTCGAGGCGTTGCGCTGTTTGCTGCTCTCGGCGGCGTTCTGCGCAGTGGTCGCGATGTCGACCGGTCGGTTGCTGAGCGAACCCGGCACGCCAAGCGCGAGCGGATCGGTATCCGATTCGGCGCGCGTCGATTCGTTGGTGACTTTCGGCGTGTCGCCGTACTGCTCGCGGGTCTCTTGGACGCGGTCGTTGTCGACGTCCGCGGTAACGCTGAGCTTGAAGTTGTCGTTGCCGACGATGGGCGCGAGCAGATTCTCGGCGCTACGCTGAGTCTCATCTCGATAATGACCGGAAGCGTCGTTGACCTGGTTCGCTTCGAAGCCGTCGGTCAGGTCGACTCGCGCCGACAGCAGGTTGCCCGACTGATCGACCAGCGTTACTCGCGACGGATCGAGTCCGGTCGAGCTGCTGGCCACCATCTTGACGATGGCCGCGATCTGCTCGTTGGACAATTTGCGGCCCGGCTTCAGGCCGAGCACCACGGACGCCGAACTCGGCTCGGTCGTGTTGACTACGAAGGAGGACGACTTGGCAATAGCGATGTGTACGCGCGCCGACTCGATCGCGTCGATGGTCATGATGCTCTGAGAGAGCTCACCTTCCAGACCGCGACGGAAGCGCACGTCCTGCACGAACTGGCTGACGCCGAGCGGATCGCTGCGATCCATCAGCTCCAACCCGGCGGGCAGTTGCGCCACCACGCCCTTCGACGCGAGCAACATGCGCACTTCGCCGAGTCGATCTTGAGGCACCAACACCTGACCGGTGTCGGGATGCAAGCGATACGGGATGCCGGCGCCATCGAGCACGGTCATCATGTCCGCGGCTGCGACTTTCTCGCGTGCACCGAAAAGAGGCTTGTACGTGGACTGATCGCGCCACGCGAACATCAACACCACGGCGGTGATGACTGTCGCGAGCAATACGAGCGGCATCAGGCCGCGCAGTAATGCCGGCCATTCGAACGGTGTGCCGGCTTGTGTGTCAGACACGCTCGCAGCACCACTGCGTGGCCAAAATCTGGCCACTGCGGCTTTCAACGTATTGGTCACTGGGTCGGGCCTACAGCGGCAACTTGATCAAGTCTTCCATGGCCCCGACTACTTTGTTTCGGGCCTGCATCAGCATGGAAAACGACAGGCTCGCCTGTTGACTGGCCAGCATGGCGCCGACCAGATCGTCGCTTTGACCCGCATCGACCGCTGCCATCTTGTCGGCAGCCAGACGATCCTGTGCATCGACACTGTGCACAGCGCGTTCGAATAGCGAGGCGAAACCATCGACTCGATGCGCCTGCGCGTCGACTGCGGAGAGCGGCAGCGATTGCCGCATCGACGTGGCGTCATCAGCGATACGCGATTGAATTGCTTCAATGGCGACAGCCATCTGGCTGTGTGGAATCTGCGTTACGGGCATCTGTTAGTCCTTTCACTCGTCATGGTCGCTCGAGACGCCGCAGTGCGTTGAGCCATCCGTAGGCTGCAGCATCGGACACGCAGCCGCTGCAGTTAAGTGTGCGTCCGATCTTTTGCTACACGACGCACACTTTTTTCGATGCTTTCAGCGCATCCGCGCACGCTGCGTTGGGGGCAAACCCGAACCGCGAAATCAGATCCAGCATGATCGTGTAACCGATGTGTAACAACACACGAATCGCAGACGCTATTGCCGCGGCAACGTTGAGTGAGCGACGCGACTGCACTGACCATTAAGTTGGTGTACTCAGTTAGTGACACGAATCACAAGTAGCGATCAGGCTGCGGTTAGGTGCTAAAGATTTTCAACTACACATGCGATAACCGCCTTCGGTATCAAAGGACGAAGACGAGGTGAAGTGGACGTGGCAACGATGACGAGTAAACAGGCCAGCGTCCGCGCGTACACGCCGATCGATCCACGCACCATGGGTCGACCCGTGCACTTACTCGGCGCATTCGCCAATCAACTGCGCGACGATATTGCCGATTTCTTACGAACGCGCATCAATCGACGCTATAAAGCTTCGTTCCAAATCGATGCAATTACGTTCGCCGCTGCGTCAGCAGACTCGCAACGTTGGTTGAGCTATCACGCCAACGACGGCCGCATTCACTTCGCCATCGAACGTCCGTTGCTGTTATGCCTGCTGCGTTATCGATATGGCTCGGTAATGCCCGAGCCCATCGATGGTGAAAACCCTGCAGCGACGCCGACGCTCGACGAACCCGAGACCGCTACTGAAGAGCGCCTCGGCACCATGTTGGGTCAACAGTTGGTCGAGTTGTTGGTGCGTCGGATCGAATCGACGCAACGCACGCCGCCCAAGACACCAGCCAGCATCGCTTTCACCGAAGCCGCATTGAACAGCGCGAACGCCAGCGATGGCGACTGGCTGTTGAGCGTCAACGTCGCCGAAACGCGCTGGAACGTCAGCGGCACGGTGCTCTTGAAGGTTTCCTCGGCTTGGATGACTCGCCTGTTGCAGGCGTTGGCACCCAAGCGCGAACGCTCCAGACAAAAGCAAATGACGGCAACGAAGCCGTTTCCGGCCCGGCTGCAACTCACCTTGCGGGCCCGGTTGCTGGAAAAGGAAGTGTCGCTCGGGACACTGCTCGATCTGCGACAGGGGGACGTACTACCCATCAGCGTGGGCGATGCCGATGTCTTGATCGGCGACTCCAAGCTGTTCACCGCCAGCATCGCCGAACACCACGGCAAGCTGTGTCTCACTTCGTTAGCCGACGTCGATTGACGGAAGGGATTGACCATCGTGACTACTGTAACTAGCCCCGCCGACGACAATTTGTTGGCCGACTTGGACGACGTGCTCGAGGACGAGGCGCCCGCCGCCGCGCCTGCTCCCGCCCCTGTGAAAAGGAACTTTGCCCAGATGATGCGCCGGATTCCCGTGACTCTGACTCTCGAAGTCGGCTCCGCCAAACTGTCCTTGCAGGATCTGGCCGAGATCGAACGCAACAGCGTGGTCGAACTGGACACGTTGGCCGGCGAACCGCTCACCATCAAGGTCAATGGCACCGCCATCGGCCGCGCCGAAGTGGTAGTGAGCGGCGAGAACTATGGCCTCAAGGTGATCGAGCTCAGCGATCTGGATCTGGACTCGCTGACGCCATGACCTTCCGGCAAGCGCGGCCCTGGCTAGTGGCCGCGGTGTTGCTGTTCGGACTCGGCTCGGTCGCGAGCGCTGCGCCCATCGAAATCATCGGCGCCAGTGCCAACGGCAACACCACAGAATTCACCATCAAGACCCAAGTCTTGATCATCATGACGCTGCTCGGGCTGTTGCCCGTGATGGCGTTGATGATGACCTGCTTCACGCGCTTCGTGATCATCCTGGCGTTGTTGCGCCAGGCGCTGGGCCTGCAGCAAGGTCTGCCCAACCGGATCGTCACCGGCGTGGCGCTGATCCTCACCTTGTTGGTGATGCGACCGGTCGGCGAGCAGATCTACACCGAAGCACTGGTGCCGTTCGACAATGAGCAGATCACGCTACAACAGGCGCTGAAGACTGCCGAGGCGCCGCTGTCCCGCTTCATGTTGGCGCAGACCCATAAAGGGGCATTGACCCAGATGGCGCAGCTGGCCGGCGAGTCGCACATCACCGATCCCACTCAACATGGCTTCCTGGTCAAGTTGTCGGCATTCGTGCTGAGCGAGCTCAAGACCGCCTTCCAGATCGGCTGCATGTTGTTCGTGCCGTTCTTGATCATCGACCTGGTGGTGTCGTCGGTGTTGATGGCCATGGGCATGATGATGCTGTCGCCGCTGGTGATCTCATTGCCGCTGAAGTTGTTGTTGTTCGTGTTGGTGGACGGCTGGACGCTCACGGTGCAAACCCTGGTCGGCAGCATTCAAGCGTATTAGCGAGCCTATACCTATGAATGCCGATATCGCCGCCAACCTGGTCGGCTCCGCGCTCCGCCTCACCATGGTGCTGGTCAGCGTGCTGGTCGTGCCCGGCATGCTGGTCGGTCTGGTCATCGGCCTGTTCCAGGCCGCCACCCAGATCAACGAACAAACCCTCAGCTTCCTGCCGCGCTTGCTGGTGACCTTGCTGGCCATCGCGCTGACCGGCCATTGGATGGCGGCACAACTCATGGACTTCTGTGTCGCCGTCTTCAAGGGCGCGACTCAGTTGGTCGGGTGATGTCGCCGCCATGGAAACGGTGCTGCAACAACTGCCGACCTTGCTGAGTGCGGTGTGGTGGCCGTTCTGCCGAGTGCTGGGCATGCTCAACGCTGCGCCCATCATTGGCGAAAACATGGTGCCCATCACCGTGCGCGTGTTGCTGTCCGTGGTGCTGGCGGTGATCTTCATTCCAGTCGCGCAGCCGGTCACTCCCATCGATCCGTTGTCGGCTCATGCCTTGGTGGTCACTATCAATCAGGCATTGCTCGGCTTCGGGCTGGGCCTGGCGTTCCATCTGACCATGGCGGTGATGCAGTTGCTGGGCTTCGTGGTGTCGTCGCAAATGGGCTTGTCCATGGCGGTGATGAACGACCCGATGAGCGGCACCTCCTCCGACGTCATCGCCACCATGCTGTATCTGCTGTGCGTGTTGGTGTTCTTCGGCATCGACGGCCACTTGGTGCTGGCTCAGGTCATCGGCGCCAGCTTTCACGCCTGGCCGGTGGGTGGGCCACTGGATCTGAGCACGTTGCGTGACGTCGCATACAACGTCGCGTGGGTATTCTCGGCCGCGATGCTGCTCGCCATCCCCGTGGTGTTCTCGACGCTGGTGGTGCAAATCGGTTTCGGTCTGCTGAACCGTATCGCGCCGGCACTCAACCTGTATTCACTGGGCTTCGCAGCCATCATCGTGTTCGGCCTGTACATGCTGAGCTACCTGGTGCGCGTGCTGCCGGATCATTACCTGCGGCTGACGCAGCAGGTGCTCGAGCTGTTGCGTATGAAGACCGGGTGACGCATGGCCGAGAACAAAGACGACAAGAGTGAAAAAGCGTCAGCCCAAAAGCTGCGCAAGAGTCGCGAACAAGGCCAGGTTGCCCGTTCGCGCGACTGGACCACTGCGGTCGGCATCTTTCTGTGTCTGCAGCTGACCATTTTTCTGGTCCCGGGCTATCTGGACGACTTTCGGCAACTGTTCGCCCGCAGCTTCGTGACCATGAGCCAATCAGGCGATGTGGAGAATGCCAACTCGACCTTGTTCGCCACCAGCATGACGCTGCTGTTCAAGATGATCTTGCCATTGTTGGTGGTGCCGCTGTTCGTGGGTCTTGCTTCGCTGTTCCCGGGCGGCTGGGTGATGAGCCTGACGCCGATGAAGCCGCGCTTCGACAAGCTCAATCCCCTGTCCTATTTCAAGCGCATGTTCGGCCAGCGCCATTTGATCGAGACGCTGACGTCGATGATCAAGGCCACCGCCCTGTTAGTAGTGTTGTGGTGGGTGACTCGCGGCAGCATCGTCGACTTCCTGCAGCTGCAATCGCGGCCGTTGCCCGAGGCCATCGCCGGCGCCACCGATTTGATGATCACCGGCATCATGGCGCTGTGTGCGGTGTTCGTGGTGTTCGCGCTGATCGACCTGCCGGTGCAATCGTTCGTTTTCATGCGCGAACAGCGCATGAGCAAGCGCGAAGTCAAAGAAGAACATCAGAACAGCGAAGGCCGACCGGAAGTCCGCCAGCGTATCCGGCAGATCCAGCAGAAGATGTCGCGTGGCGCGGTCCGTAAAGCCGTGCCGACCGCCGACGTCGTCATCGTCAACCCCGAGCACTACGCCGTCGCCGTGAAGTACGACGAGAAGCGCGCCAACGCACCGTTCGTCATCGCCAAAGGCGTCGATGAGATGGCGTTGTTCATCAAGGCCGTGGCCATCGAGCACGACATCGAAGTCGTGACGTTGCCGCCGCTGGCGCGCGCCATTTACAACACCAGCCAGGTCAACCAGCAGATTCCGGCGGCGCTGTACGAAGCCATCGCCAGCGTGCTGGCCTATGTGCTGCAAATCCAAGCCTTTCGCAAGGGCCGCCGCAGTGTACTGCCGGCGTTGCCCAGCGAATTAACGTTGCCCCGAATGTAAGGTGAGCCGTGCATGAGTGCCGCGCCTGAGAATTTCCTGAACCGCACAGTCAACGCGCTACGCCAGCATCGCGCGGCCATTCCTGTGTTCCTGATGGCCCTGCTGGCAATGATCATATTGCCGCTGCCGCCGCTGCTGCTGGACGTGTTGTTCACGTTCAACATCGTGCTGGCGTTGATCGTGGTGCTGGTCAGCGTCACCAGCCGACGGCCGCTGGACTTCTCGGTGTTCCCGACGGTGCTGCTGGCCACGACACTGATGCGACTCGCGCTCAACGTCGCGTCGACCCGCGTGGTGTTGTTGAACGGCCATGAAGGCACGCACGCTGCAGGTCGCGTCATCGAAGCCTTCGGTCATGTGGTGATCGGCGGCAACTTCGTGGTCGGCTTGGTGGTCTTCATCATTCTGATGATCGTCAACTTCGCCGTGGTCACCAAGGGTGCCGAGCGTATCTCCGAAGTATCGGCACGCTTCACGCTGGACGCATTGCCCGGCAAACAGATGGCCATCGACGCCGACTTGAACGCCGGCTTGATCAATCAGGAAAAGGCCCAGCTGCGCCGTCGTGAAGTCGCCGCCGAAGCGGACTTTTATGGCGCGATGGACGGTGCGTCCAAGTTCGTGCGCGGCGACGCCATCGCCGGCATCCTGATTCTGTTGATCAACATGGTGGGCGGCGTGCTGATCGGCGCCATCATGCACGACCTGTCGTTTGGCGAGGCGTTCAAGCTGTACGCCCTGCTGACCATCGGTGACGGCCTGGTGGCGCAAATCCCGGCGCTGCTGTTGTCCTCCGCAGCAGCCATCATCGTCACTCGTATCAGCGACTCCGGCGATTTCGAGAAGCAAGTGAGCTCGCAGCT
>NZ_JAEUPY010000051.1 GCF_016790065.1 Steroidobacter sp. | reverse complement strand
GGGGCGCGTCGCCGATCGCTTGCACAGCTGGGGCGCGCTTGGCCTGAAGCAGTACTACCAACCGCGACGCGCGCAGCGTCAGTGGGTCAGCGAGGTCGCGCGTCAACGCGGCGATGTGCTGGTCACCGGTGAAGGCATGGACTTCGCCTATGACTTGAGCATGGTCATGGATGGCCAGACCGCTTGGGAGCATCCCATCCTGGATATTCCTTTGTACTCGGATGTCATCCAGTTCCTGGCGCGCTCCGGCGTTGCTTACAACCCGGAGCTGATTACGCCGGGGCAGGGTTTGTACGTGCTGGAGTATTTCTTGTCTCGCGAGAACCTGCCTGACGATCCCAAGCAGCAGCGTTGGGTGCGGTGGGATCAGTTGGCGCGCAAGAAGAATCAGACACAGCGGCCGTTGTCGGAATATCCGGCGGTGTTCTCGGTGGAAGCGGTGAAAGACATCGTTCGCGCTGGTGGCCGGGTCGGTGTGGGTGGTCACGGGCAGGAGCAGGGCCTGGGCACGCATTGGGAAATGTGGACCTTTGGTTTTGCGCTCGACCCGATCGAGGTGCTGGAAGCGGCGACCATTCGCAATGCGCAGTATCTGGGCTTGGATCGTGATCTCGGCTCGATTGCGGTGGGCAAGCTGGCGGACTTGGTGATTCTCGATGCCGATCCGCTCGCGGATTTGCGCAACTCGGTGAAGATCAATCAGGTGATGCTCGACGGCCGGTTGTATGTCGGCGATACCCTGGATGAAGTGTGGCCCCGCTCGCGGCCCTACGGCCCGCGTCGCTGGACGGTGCAGCGTGCTGTAGGAGCGCCGGATGCCGCGACCAAGTGAGGGGCTGAGTTTTGCGGTCGCCGTCGCGCTGGGCATTATCAGTTTAAGTGCGAATGCCCAGACGGCGTTGCGGCCGGACGATCTGCTCGGCTTGAACTCGCTGCATCGGGTTGAGATCAATCGCGACGGCTCCGCTCTCGTCACGAATGTGTCGATACCCGATATCGCGGCCGACGCATGGCGCAGCGAGCTGCGCATCACCGAGAAGGTCGGCAACGAACTGCGCACGAAGACTTTGGCTAACGCGCAGCTAGCCACTTGGTCTCGCGACGGCAAGTCGCTGTTGTTGGTTTCTCGCCAAGACGGCGTCGCGACGCTCAATGCCTACGATGTGGCGACGGGCACTACCAAACTGCTAACGGCGCTGGAGCATCAGCCGGCATCTTTAACGTGGAGCCCATCCGAATCCCAGGCGGCGATGATTGTCGAGCTGCCCACTCCCGCTCAAACCTGGTTCAAGCTCCCCGGCACACCGGCCGCCGCGCAGCGGCCCATTCTCATTGATCATGCGTTCTACCGCGGGGACGATGGCAGCTGGATGCCATCGGTCGAGCCGGCACTCTTCATCGTCGAGATCGCCACAGGAAAAACTCGCCAGCTCACATTACCTGCCGACGTCTCACTATCCGCAACCGAAGCAGGCGACGGCGGTCCGCCGGCATGGTCGACAGACGGCCGCACAGTCACAATCTCCGTGGCTCGCGGCCGCGACGCTAAAGTTAACTTGTGGAACGTCAACCGCGATCTACTCCAAATCGACGTAACAACCGGCGCCACGAAATGGATCGCCGAGCAGCCCGGCGTCGAGCGCGACGCTGCAATCGCTCCGGACGGAAAACGCATTGCCTTTCTCCGCCAACACGGCGATCCAAGCAACGTCGTATTTCCCTTCGACCTGGTAGTGCGGGACACGCGCACGGGAAAAGAAACACTCCCACTGGCCGGCCGTGATCTGAACATCAGCGGCTTCCGCTGGTATCCGGACAGCAGCAGCTGGCTGGTGAACTATCTCGAGCGTGGCCGCGGCATGCTGGCTCGCGTGACCGAGAAGGGCGATCTGCGAGTCATCAGCAACGAAGCGTTCGCATCGGTCTCGCGTATCGCCGCCAACGGCAAAGTAGCGTTTGTGAGAAGCGAATCAGGCCACCCAGCCGAAGCAGTCACAGTCGACGCCTCGGGTCGTCTCAATGAATGGACCAACCTGAATCCCACACTGAAACAGCGCTCCTTGTCTCGCCTGAGCGAAGTCGACTTCCCCTCGGCACACGTCGACCGCCGCCCCATTCATGCCATCGTAGCGACGCCGGCCAACGCCAAAGACGTGAGTTCACTGCCAGTAGTCGTCGACTTGCACGGTGGTCCCTACTCGGCGAGCACATTCGATTTCGACGCAGATCGTGAGCTGTTCGTGGCGCAAGGCTACGTGGTGATCCAGCCGAACTATCGCGGCAGCATCGGCTACGGCCGCGAGTTCATGCAGCTGAGCGATCGCAAACATTATCCGGGCTGGTACGACCAACCCGACGCCAGCAGCGAAATGGGATTAGACGTTGTCGGTGTGTT
This sequence comes from Steroidobacter sp., assembly GCF_016790065.1. Lineage (GTDB taxonomy): Bacteria > Pseudomonadota > Gammaproteobacteria > Steroidobacterales > Steroidobacteraceae > Steroidobacter. The sequence continues at coordinate 2,174 of NZ_JAEUPY010000051.1, read as the reverse complement.
AAACGCCATCAAACAACACGGCCTGGGCGATGCCAACCGCGTATTCCTACGCGGAATCAGCGCCGGCGCCTTGCTAACTTCCTGGACCGTCGGCCGCACCGATGAATTCAAAGCTGCCGTGTCGCAGTCCTGGTACTCGGGCGAGTGGAGCGCGCCGTCCTATGGCGCCTATCAGATCCGCCGCTATTTCAACGGACCGCCCTGGGACACTCGCTATCAAGCGGAGTATTGGCGGCGCCAGCCCATCATGCTGGCCGATCGGATCAAGACGCCGCTGCTGATCATGCAAGGCGAAATCGATTGGATCACGCCGCTGATGGAAGCCGAGAAGTTCTATTACTCACTACGCACGCTCGGTCGCGAGGTGCAGCTGGCCGTGTTCCCCAATGAGACTCACGGCCTGCGGGCTCATCCCGCGACATTACCCAACTCGGTGCTGATGGAAGTAAGTTGGTTCCGCAAGCACGATCCGGCTCAGCCGGGCGGTGGCCGGGTGTCGAGCGCACCGTAAGTCAGTTTGATCAGCGGCTTCCGCGCTAGCCACAGCAGCAGCGCGGCGCCTCCGCACAGGCTCATCAGCACGATGGCGACGGTCGAGATGCCATAGCGATCATTGATCGGCGCCGTCGTCGCGGTGAGCCAGCTGCCCAAGCCGATGGTGAGATACCAGGCCCCGACTGCAAACGCGGCATGTCGGGGTGGCGCCAGGCGACTGACCGCGGCGATCTGGGTCGGCCATACGAGCAAATCGCCCAGGGCGAACAGCGCATACATGCCGACCATCCACCACAGACTGAACCGACCGTCGGCCGACACCGCTTTCTCGGCCAAGCCTAAAGCGAATACGCCATAACCGCAGGCCAGCGCCGCCAGACCAAACGCGAGCTTGGCGACCACATCCGGTTCGCGATGGCGGGCGGCCAGCGAGCGCCACAGTCGAGCAGCAGGCAGCGTGAGCACGATGAACACCAGCGTGCTGATACTCAGCAGCCAGGTGGTCGGCAGCTCGAAGCCGAACACGAAGCGATCCACGTGCGCTTTGGTTTCGATGTTGAGCAAGCCGCCTTTTTGATAGAACGACATGGCGTACAACACCACGAACAAGCTCATCAGCAAGGCCACTGCGATGCGGCCCCATTGCACATGCGATGGAACCGATGTGCCATCGTCGACATGATTGGGCTGCACGAAGTCAGGCTTCTTGCCGATGTCGCCGAGTAGCCGCTCATGGCGTGCCAGATACAGCACCAGGCCGGCGGCCATGCCGATACCGGCGACCGCGAAGCCCCAGTGCCAGTCGAGCAGCTCGCCGATGGTGCCGGCGACCAGATTCGAGAACAGCGCTCCCGAATAGATGCAGGCCATGAAAATGCCGAAGCCTTCCTCGCGTCGCGCATCGCCGGGCGCGTACAGCTTGCCGACAATGGAGGAGACGGTGGATTTGATGAAGCCGGTGCCGGCGACGATACCGACCAGGCCCAACAGAAACGTCCAGGCCTGCAGGTGATAGGCGAGCGCGACGGCACTGCCGCCAGCGGCATCGGCGGCACAGCGGCCGGACGCGAGCGCGCTGCTCACCTCGGCCGATGGGATGGCTTTGCCTAAAGGGATGCCGCAGGCATTCAGCCATTGGCCTACCGGCCAACCGGTGAAGGCTTCGATCAACCAGGGCCCGAGCGCGGGGCCTGACAACAAGAAGTGTCCGGCGGTGACTGCGACGCCGCCCCACAAGATGCAGGCGCGCTCGCCGAAATAGCGGCTGGCCAAAAAACCGCCCAGGGCCGGCGCGGAGAACACTGCGCCGGTGTAGATCGCATACAGCGTCAGTGCCTCGGAGTTGCTCCAACCGAAGCCGCCGGTGGCCGGCGACGCCGTCAAAAACAGCACCAGCAGACCGAGCATGCCCCAGTAACTGAAGCGCTCCCAGAATTCGGTGACGGCCACCAGGTACAGGCCGGGCGGCTGCTGTCGAAGCATGACCCGGAACGATTCCTTGGGGCGCACGGCGGGGGCGGCGTTGGGGCTGGCGGTAGTGGAGCTCACCGTGCGAGGGTAGGGCAGGCGCCGCTCGCTTGGCAACAGATACATTTCTGGTGAAATGTTGATGAGCGGCGCTATGCTAGACTTGGGCCCAGGAAAAACGACTCGAACTTTCGCCAGCAGGCTGCTCCATG
>NZ_JAEUPY010000041.1 GCF_016790065.1 Steroidobacter sp. | reverse complement strand
CCCAGGATCATGGTCTTGGCACCGCGAGCTACGGCTTCCGCATAGGTGAGATCCTGCAGGCCCAAGGTGACGCCGCAGCCGGGCAGGCGACGCTGCCCCACACACATTTCAGGGCGCCATTCGGCGACGCCACGGGACGTTTTGACGGACAGGGGATCGGTGGCGGCCCCCAGATACACGATGTACGGCGCAGGTATGTTCATGGCTAGCATGATTTTTCATTTCGCCGACAGCGTCCAATAGCGAAGCTTGGAGCGGCTATAGACGGCGGTTATGGGCCGGATTGTGGGCCGCCTGGGTCTGGACGATTTGTTCGCGCATGCCTTGTACGAAGGCACGCGCCAGCTGCGACAGCGGCCGGTCTTCGAGATGAATGGCACACACGTTGAAGCGCATCGGCGGATCGAAGAACTTGATGTCGGTCTGCGCATTGCTCATGGCATACGCGGTCGGCTCATCGACGATGGCGATGCCGGCGTCGTGGCGGACCATGGCCGCCGCCAGATAAAACGTTTGCGCCGAAATCACTTCGTTGGCGATGACTTGCAACTTGCCCAGCGCGGCGGCGAACAGATCGCCCACCGGGCCGCTGGTGGACAGGCCGATGATGTCCTTGCCCTTCAGCCAGCTCAGCTCGATACGAGCGGGCACCTTGGGCGCGTCCCGACGATGCATGAGCACCAGCTCCGCCGGACACAACTCGATGATCTTGAGACGCGGATGCGGGGCGGGCGCATAGGCGATGGCCACTTCGCAGCGCCGCTCGTACAGCGAGCGCAATACTTCATCGTGATGCTGGGTCATGACGTCGAAGGTGACGCCCGGATGTGCCTTGCGCAGCTTGGCGATTGCGGCCGGGGCGAGGTCCAATCCGAGCGCCGGCAGCACCGACACCCGCACATTGCCGGCCGAACCGCTGCGAAGATTGCGAGCCGTCTTGCGTAGCGACGACAGCCGTTCGTGCACATCGCTGACCTCCCGAAACAACACGTGTGCTTCGTCAGTCGCGACCAGCCGGCCTTTGACGCGACGGAACAGCGCGAAGCCCAGCTGTTGCTCGGCGTGCTGGAGCACCTTGGTCAAGGATGGCTGCGACACATTCAGGACGCGGGCCGCGCCACTGATGGAGCCGCTGACATAAATGGCGTGAAACGCCTCGATCTGTCGCATGCGCATGCGCTTATAATGCCACGCGCCGGCGCCGGTACCATCGATGGGGACGCGAATGACTCTGACCCTGGCCGACATTCAAGCCGCCCACGCGCGCATCAAGGATCGAATTCATCGCACGCCGGTCATGACCAGTGCGGCCCTCAACGAGAAGGCCGGGGCCCAGCTGTTCTTCAAATGCGAGAACCTGCAGAAGATCGGCGCCTTCAAAGCACGGGGTGCGACCAACGCTGTCTCCATGCTGTCCGATGACGAGGCCCGCCGGGGCGTGGTCACGCATTCGTCCGGCAATCATGCAGCCGCCCTGGCGCGTGCCGCCAAGTTGCGAGGCATTCCGGCTTATATCGTGATGCCGTCCAATTCGCCGCAGGCCAAGTTGGCCTCGGTGCGCCGTTATGGCGCCGAAGTGATTCTGTGCGAGCCGACCCTGGCCGCCCGGGAAAGCAAGTGCCAGAGCGTGATCGAACGCACTGGCGCGGCTCTCATTCATCCCTACACCGACCTTCGAGTCATGGCCGGGCAGGGCACCGCCGCCTTGGAACTGCTCGAAGATGTTCCCGATCTCACGGACATCCTGTGTCCGGTGGGCGGCGGTGGCTTGCTCAGCGGCATCTCGGTTGCCGCCAAGAGCCTCAAGCCGGGGATCACCGTGTTCGGTGTCGAACCCAAAGGCGCTGACGATGCCGCACGCTCGCTGGCTGCCGGTCAAATCATTCCCAGCACGTCACCCGCGACCATTGCCGATGGCTTGCGCTCGTCGTTAGGCGAACTGACGTTTGCCGAGATCCAGCATCATGTCGATGGCATCGTGACTGTCTCGGAACACGAAATCATTCATGCCATGCGCAGCATCTGGGAAGTGTTGAAGATCATCGTCGAGCCGTCCGGCGCGGTGGGCTATGGCGCGCTGGTGGATGGTCAGCTCGATCTGCCGCCCGGT
>NZ_JAEUPY010000002.1 GCF_016790065.1 Steroidobacter sp. | reverse complement strand
AATCAGGATCTCGGCACGCTTGCGATAGCGCACGAACTTCTTCAGCTCATCCGGGTTGTCCGCGACGAACGTGGTGACGCCATAGCGGAGCGCGTCGCGAATGTCGCTGTCACGCTTGATCGGATGCGTATGAATACAGCGGCTGGGCGCGATGCCCTGCTGCTTCACCAGCTCCACTTCGCCGGTGGTGGCGAGGTCGAAATACGCACCTTCGTCGCGCAGGCACGACACCACGGCGGCGTGCGGCAGCGGCTTGAGGGCGTAGTGCAGGTCGACACCGGGCAGCGCGGCCTTGAGGGCGCGGTACTGCCTACGGACCTGTTCACAATCCACCACCAATAATGGAGAGCCAAAACGGGCGACGAGCGCACGGATTTCAGTTTCCGTCAGGGCGGAGGAATCGAAGGAATGAGCCGGAGAAACGGCAAGCGACTGCTTGGCTGCGCGGGGCAACACCTGTTGGGCACCTCTCAAAAAGCTGCGAACACTTAACCAACCAACAAGAGCGACAGAATTCTTTAACGTCTGAAGCTCTCACAAGTTCTGGTCGAGCGGCACTGCAGCTTACGCGTGGTGCTCTCTTACACAGGCCGGCGCGAAATGTAGCAAAAATGTCCGGCGATGCAAGAAGCGCGTCACAGAATTTAATCCCCCGGGGATAAAAAATTTCGGTCACGCGAGTTGGCTCACGCCTGCGAGCGCTCTTTGCGCCACTGTTACGCCCGAAAGTCCCCGTTGGATTCAACTTCATGACCGCCACGACAGACACGCGCAAAGAGCTGGAAGCGCTGCTGAAGAGCCGCGTGCCGCTGATCGTCGTCGAGACGCGCGACGAGCCGCGCGCGCTCGCCCTGCTCGCCTCGCTGGCGCCCAAACTCTCCTCTCCCGCGCACACGCCGGTGTTTCAGTGGACTGTCACGGAAGGTTTGCGCCGGCTCGACATTAGTTTGGGCGGCGCGCAGCAACACAATGCCGAGCCGTCGGCGGTGCTGAAATCCATGCGCGCCACGCCAGCCGCCGGCGTGTATGTCTTGCTCGACTTTCACCCGTTTCTCACCGACCCGGTGAACGTAAGGTTATTGAAAGACATTTGTCAGGACTATGACCGCGTCGCCCGCCACGTCGTGCTGATCAGCCACGAGATTCAGCTGCCGCGCGAGCTCGAACACTTCTGCGCGCGGCTCAGCCTGGCGTTCCCCGATCGCGCCGAGCGGCACGCCATCGTCGAGCGCGTCGCCGCCGACTGGACGCGCGCGTACGGCCAGCGCGTCAAGACGGATCGCAAGTCGCTCGAGTTGCTGGTGGAAAATCTCGGCGGGTTGTCGACCGGCGACACCGAGCGGCTGGCGCGCAAGGTGATCTTCGACGACGGCGCACTGCTGCCGACGGATCTGCCGGCGGTCATGCAGGCGAAATATGAATTGTTAAATCGCGGCGGCGTGCTCGCGTTCGAGTACGACACCGCGCAGTTCGCCGATCTCGGCGGCATGGCGCGGCTGAAGGAGTGGCTACGCTTGCGCAAGCCCGCCTTCGACGGCAGCGCGCCGCAGCTGGAGGCGCCCAAAGGCTTGCTGCTGCTCGGCGTTCAGGGTTGTGGCAAGAGTGTCGCGGCGAAGTGCGCCGCCGGCATCTACGGCGTGCCCCTGCTCCGGCTGGACTTCGCTGCCATCCACAACAAGTACATCGGCGAGTCGGAGCGCAATCTGCGCGAGTCACTGGCGACGGCGGAGACCATGTCGCCGTGCGTGCTGTGGATCGACGAGATCGAGAAAGGCGTGTCGGTCGGCGATGGCGACAGCGGCACGTCGCGTCGGCTGCTCGGCACCTTCCTCACCTGGCTCGCAGAGAAGAAGACGAAGGTGTTCGTGGTGGCGACCGCCAACGACATTTCCTCGCTGCCCCCCGAGCTGGTACGTAAGGGTCGGCTGGACGAGATTTTTTTCGTCGACCTGCCGAGCGTGGCGGTTCGCGAAGACGTGCTTCGGATTCACTCGAAGAAGCGGAACCTGAATCTCGCTGACAACCACGTGCGGCAACTGGCCACGGCCTGCGACGGTTTCTCCGGCGCGGAGATCGAGCAGGCGGTGGTGTCAGCCGTTTACGCCGCGCACGCCGCTGGCGGAACAGCCAGCGCTGCACACGTCCTTCAGGAGATCCGCGCCACCCGGCCGCTGTCGGTCACCATGGCGGAGAAAATCGCCGAGCTGCGGGAGTGGGCGTCCGAGCGCACCGTGCCCGCCGACTGAGCTCGCCAGCGGCTGAGCCGCACTCAGGGCAGCACCGGCAACACCAGGTGCGACGGTCCCTCGGCCGAGTAACACACCCGCTGCGTCGCCTTGACGTAATCCTCCGGCCGGGCGCGATAGATGCTGTCCACGAAGGTTTGCGGGTTGCGGTCGATGTACGGGAAGAACGAGCTCTGCACGTGCACGCGGATGCGATGCCCCTTCTTGAAGGTGTGGAACTTGTCGACGATGTCGAAGCGGATCGGTGTGACCTCGCCCGCCCGCATCGGCTCCGGCGTCTCGAAACTGTTCCGATAGCGACCGCGCATCAGGTCCATGCCCACCAGCTGCTGATACCCAGGTAACTGCGCCGCCGTGCCAGGGTGCACGTCGATGACTTTGACCACCCAATCCGAGTCCGTGCCGGTCGTCGACGCGAACAGCCGCACGCCGATGGGCCCAGCGATGGTCACATCTTCCTGCAACGGTTCAGTCTGAAAGCCGAGCACGTCCGGGCGCGTCGCATCCAGGCGCTGATCGGCGATGCGCCAGGTGTCGCCGGTGGTGAAGGCAATCGCGCTCTCATGCGGCACCGGTTTCGCCGGATCGCTGATGTAGTCGGCGCAAGCACTGGCAGCCTTCCCCGTCGGAACATCGAACGACAGCGCGTGGTCGGCTTGCATGTACAGCTTGCGTGACGACACAGCCTGCGGTGGCCACTGGTCGAAGCGATGCCAGGCGTTATTGCCGGTTTCGAACATCACTGCCTCGGGCGCCGACCAATCGCCCTGCTGTTTCAGGTGCCGCTGAAAAAATGGAAAGACGATTTGCTCACGGTAGTAGTCCGCGGTCTTGGCGCCGAAGTCGACATCGCCGAGCTTCGAGCCATCGTCGGAACGCCAACCGGCGTGTCGCCACGGCCCGGCGACGACAGTGTTCTGATTGCGAGGATTGCGCTTCTCGATCTCCTTGTACGTCGCCATGCTGCCGTACGGGTCGGCGGTGTCGAACCAGCCCAGCACGTTCAGCGTCGGCAACTGGATGCGATCCAGAATGCTCAGCGCATTCCGGCGCTGCCAATAGGCGTCGTAGTTGGGATGCTCGATGACCTCGTCCCATTGTTTGTTGAGCGTGCCGCCGAAGTACTTGCGGTTGATCTGGTCGACCGGCCCGGCGTTTAGAAAGAACTCATAGCTCCACGGCGTGCCGTAGTCGAAGCGCTCGATCTTGCGTTCTGCATCCTCGAAGCGGGCCGCACCGGAATCGGTAACGTACTTCACCCAGCCGAGGATGGCCTGCACGAACGCGCCGTTGTGATGGAAGTCATCGCCGATGAACGCATCCGCCGTGGTCGCCTGCGGTGACGCCGCCTTGAGCGCGGGATGCGGGTCGATCATGCCCATCACGGTCTGCCAGCCATCATGCGAAATGCCCCACAAACCGACGCGGCGATTGTGGTGACGTAGATGGCCGATCAGCCAGTCGATGCTGTCGTAGCTATCGGTGGACTCATCGGTGCCCTGCTTGCCGATGCGCAGCGGGCGATAGTTTTCCCACTCGCCTTCCGACTTGTAGCGGCCGCGCACCGTCTGCAACACGAAGATGTAGCCCTCGCGCAGAAACGCATCGCCCGGCGCCAGCTTCTCCGCCGCATGCATGCGGCCGGCGCCATAAGGCGCGATGTTGTACGGCGTGCGTCGCAGGAGGATGGGATAGCGCCGCGACGTGTCTTTGGGGGTGTAGACGATGGTGTACAGCTTGACGCCGTCGCGCATCGGGATCTGGTACTCGGCCTTGTCATAGTGGGCCTGAACGTCGAACGCCGCCTCGCCGGCGACGCTCGCAGTCATCCACAGCACGGCTGTCATGCCGATCAGACTCAGTACCGCTTTCATGGCTCAGCCCTGTAAGTAGCGCGCATACCAGGCGAGGTAGCGCTCGAGCAGATCGCGTCGCACGCTGCTTTTGCCGATGCGATGAGTCTCGTTCGGATAGATAACCAACTGCGTCGGCGTACCGAGCGACTTCAACGCCTGATACATCTGCTCGCTGCCGGCCACGGGCACGTTGAAGTCGTTCTGGCCGCTCACATACAACGTCGGCGTACGAATTCGATTCGCACTGAAGAATGGATAGGACAGATCCAGCCACTGCTGCGGGTTGTCCCAAGGCCGGGCCAGCTCGGCATCCAGCTGCACGATGTGTTCGCTGGTGCCGTAATGACTGAGCAGATTGCCGAACCCTGCGCCGGAGATCGCCGCCTTGAAGCGAGTGTCCTTGGCAATGATGTAGTTGGTGAGGATGCCGCCATAGCTCCAGCCGCCGACCCCGAGCCGGTCTGGATCGGCGATGCCTTGGGCGACCAGGTAATCGACGCCCGCCAGTACATCGGTGCGGTCCTTGTTACCCCAGTCAGCATGAATGCCGCGACCGAACTCGACACCGCGGCCCGAGCTGCCTCGATAATTGACCTGCAAAACGACGTAGCCGCGAGCGGCGAACAACTGCATATCCAAATAGAACCCGAAGCCGTCGCGGGCATAGGAGCCGCCATGAATCCAGGTGATGAGCGGGTATTTCTGCCCTGCTCGGTAGCCCGGCGGCTTGATCAGCAAAGCATGTACCGGCACACCATCGACGCCGCTGAACTCAATGCGCTCGGCGGCGCCGAACTCGACGTTCTGCAGCCAATCGCGATTGTGATGCGTGAGTTGGCGTAGCCGGCCCTGCTCCCACGCGTAGATCTCTTTCGGCGTGTGCGAATCGGTGATCAGCACGGCGGTGCGCTTCGCCGCTCGCGAGAAACTGCCGACAGTTCGGTCACCCGCGATCAGCCGCTGCACCGGCCCGCCACCGATGGCCACTCGGCCAAGCTGACCTGACAGCGAGTCCGCGATCAAGAAGTCGACGAAGCGTCCGTCTTCGCTAAAGCGCGGCAACGTCGTATCGCGATCCAACGCCGCGGTAGGCAACACCACGTGGCCACCGTTCAGCGGCGCAATGGCAATCTGCTGAAACGGATACTGCGAATATTTGGTCGGCGTGCCTTGCGCGTAAGCCACGCGTCGACCGTCCGGGCTCCACGCGATGGGGCCGTAGTCGGCGCCTTCGAACGTCGAGATCTGCCTCGGCGTCGAGCCGGCACGCGCAGCGACCACCCAGATGTCGGTGTTGTCGTGCCGATCCCAGTCCGGCTGACGATTGCTGACGAAGGCGATCTGCGCTCCGTCCGGCGACCACGCCGGCGAC
>NZ_JAEUPY010000936.1 GCF_016790065.1 Steroidobacter sp. | reverse complement strand
TATAAAGATAGAAGTATGCCCCCACCGCAATCAAGATCGCCGCGGCGACTGCTCGATGCATCACGCCCCAGCGCAAAACAGAATCGCCGCTGCGACGCTTGGTCTTCGAGTCGGCGTCCAGCGCCGAACTGCGGGTGACCTCGGGTGGCGCACCCGCAAGTTCAGTCCCCGATGCCAGTGCGGCCAGACGATCTACATCGTCCCACGCTGCCTGCGCTCGCAGCAGCGCCCCGCCATGGCGAATGTCGGCAGCAAGCCATTCATCGAGTTCGCTCTGCTCGGCGTCGGAAAGCGGTTTGTCGCTGAGCCGAACCGCCCACTGCGCGGCTTCTGATTCAATCCGTTGAGCGCTGGTCATGGGCGCTGACCTCCGATTGGCGACCACCGGCACTGCCAGTCGACGTCTCTTCGACGAAACCGGCCAGCACGCGACTCAAAGCAACCGCCAAATGCTTCTCCACCGTCTTTTCGCTGATGTGCATCTCCTCGGCGATTTGTCGTTGCGTGAGTCCGTGGAACTTTTGTAGTTGAAAAGCGCGACGTGCCTGAGTCGGCATCGCATACACGATTCGCTCCAGGCGCTCGAGCTCCTGTCGCGCGCTCACTTTGCGTTCCGGTGACAGCTCATCACTCGGCAGGCGCAAGGCGTCGATTTCGCCCAGGCGCTCCATGGGAACGATACGAGCACGCCGCAATTGCCGGTGCAGCAGGTGGCGAACAACGCTGAAGACATAGCTGCGCCCATTGGCGACCGACGCAATGTCGGCCGCCAACAGCCGGGCATAGGTTTCTTGGATCAGGTCGTCGATGTCATGCGACCGTAGCGAATGCAGGTGTCGCCGCAGCCAGCCGCGCACCTCTGCCTCGTGCGGCAGAATCTGGGTGGCGACCCATTTGCGGCGGGTGCGGTCGATCAAGGGGTTAGCGCCGTTGTCGGGCTGAGTTCGGGGGCTTCACAAAGCAGTAGAGACACGAGGGGCTGGTTTCCCTACCTCCACTGGGGAGCGGCGACCATACTATTCGCTGGACTATTGTTCGACCAGATCCGCGGCATGCGCATCGCCCATTCGTTGCCAGTCTCTGAGTCGCCGAGCATCAGCGACCTTTCCCTAGACAACACTCATTGCAACACTGGCAAGATCAAGCGTGAACGCAACGTCGGCGAGTGATGCACGGTGTTTCGTGCGACCGCCCAGGTGGTTTGCGCCACGTTGACTCCGCCCAAGTTCAAATTGCGCTCATAGGTGGGAAAATTACTGCTGGCGATCTCCAGGCGGATCCGGTGACCCTTCAGGAAAACGTTGCTGGTGGCGCCCAGAGGAATGGTCAGCTCATAGGTCTGTCCAGCGCGCATCCAGACTTCCTGGTGCTGGCCCTGCCGATAGCGTGCTCGCAGAATGCCGTCGAGTACATTGAATGCCCGGCCGTCCGGCTGCACGTCGATCAGCTTCACTGTGAAATCCGTGTCGACGACATCCGATGAAACATGCAACACGACCCGCGGCTCGCCGGTGACATTGAGCTCTTTTGTCAACACGTCCGATGTATAGACCAGGACATCGCCGCGCATCTCGACCGCTCTTTGATCCACAGCACCGGCGGGGCTATCCGGCAAACCGACGCAGCTGGCGCAGAATGAGCCTCCAAGGGAAGGCACCGGATTGGACGGGTCGTAGACGAATGTATCCGAGGTCACAGCGCCCGTAGGCACTGCCCTTGCAAGCTTGCCATCGCCCAACAGTCCATTCGCACGACCGTCGCCATCCAGGAAGTAGGACTGATCCGCGACACCTCGCACCGGCCATTCAGACGCCGACCGCCACTTGTTGCGCCCCACCTCGAAATAACGGATACGTGACCATTCCTTGATGCGACGCTGTGCTTTCGGATCTTCTTTGAGCCAGGCGTCGAACCAGGTGAGATAGGCATCGCGATAGTCAAAGCGAGTATCGCCGACCTCGCGCTGACCGACGAGGGTGTGCTCCGCCGCTTCTCTTTCGAAAGTACAATGCGTGTGCGGGCTCATGATCACATACTGATTGTCTCGAGATCGCTGCGACACGGAGTGTTGTCGGAAGTGATTGAACTGCAGCATGGTCATGTCGGCGCCGAAGTCGTACCAGGAGTTGATGAACAGCGTCGGCACGTCGGAGGTGTAGTCCTCCTTCATATACGGCAGCGAGGCCCAGTACGGATCGGTGGCCGGTTTGCTGATGGTGTCTTCGAAATCCGTGGTGGCCATGCCTTGCGAGCGCAGCGCCTCGATCATCGGCAGATGATGCCAGGCTCGGCGTAGATCTACCGTGACCTCGCGGGTAAACTTCCACATGGCCGCGTTCGCGTTGTACTCGTCATGCGGCAGATCCGCCGAGAGGCGCGGCATGGTCTTTTGACCTCGCTCAGCAAACCAACCCATCAACGGCGCCCACCCAGAGACTCCTCCGGTGCGCGCGCCGAAATAGCGGTAGTAGCCACCCAGCGAGCCCACTGAGCTGCCTGCCGCCTGCGGGATCATCGCCTTCAATCCGGGATGCTTGGTCTGAGCCATGAAGATCTGCGTGTCGCCGACATACGAGCAACCGTAGCTGCCCACGGCGCCGTTGGACCATGGCTGACGAACCAGCCAATCGACAGTGTCATAGCCGTCATCCGCGTCTCCACCCGAGAGCACATAGACACCTTCCGAAGCGAAGCGACCGCGCTTGTCCTGGACGGCGACGACGTAGCCACGTTCAGTGAAATATTCGATGAGCTCTAACGAAGTAACCTTCGCAGGGGTGCGAAAGCTCTTGTTGTATGGCGTACGGATCAACACTGTGGGCAGACGGACACGCTCCTGGGCCGCGGGCATGTACAGATCCGTCGCGAGCCGAATGCCGTCTCGCATGGGAATGAACACGTTTCGATCGACACTCGCAGGCTCACTCGCCGCCCGTGCAGTAATCGCGCCGAGCCCGAGAACTACGCCTGCGAATGCGATGCCGAATGCTCGCTGGATGCTTACTTTCATGGAATAGCCAGTCATCACAACGAACCCGCGGTGGGACTACCAGGCCTTCCTGGCAAAACGACACCTTCACGTCGCAGCTCGATCCAATGCGTCAGCGCGTTGCGCTCACGCGGAAGGTCGACGCCAAGCGCGCAGGCGCCGCCATTCAATACTCCGTCTCGCAACGTCAGCGAGAGAGCAACTACATACTCATAGTGCTCGGTGTCGGGCGTACCGATGCGGGCGGTCAGTTCACCGGTGAAAACTCCATCCTCGAACCGCGGGTTATTCACCAAGGTCGTCAATTGGTCCGCCAGCTTTGCATGCACGTCTCCATCGGGCTGAAACGTCAATTGCACCGGCAGTTCCTTGGTGTAGCTCGACACGCTGCCGACCCAGGTTCCAAGCAAGGCCGCCGGCGCGACCAACGGCACCGGTTGCGGCTGCGTCTTCGGTGGCGGCACGGTCCACCCTGGCAACAACACGTTAGCGATGCGGTTCGCGACTTTCGCAGGCAAGTTGGAGCTGGCGTTACTGAGCACCACGATGGCCAACCGCTGCTCGGGATACAGCCGCATCTGGGTCGACGCTCCGCCCATCGCGCCGCTATGACCGAACAGCCGATAGCCATCCTTCTCCCATATCGAGAAGCCCAGTCCGTAGCCCGAGCCGTCCTGCTCGGTCGCAGTCTGTCGATGCATCTCGACGAGCGAAGCGTCGGTGAGAATCTGCTGCTGGTCGGGTAGCTTCTCCCGCAAATGAAACAACCCGAAACGCACCAAGTCGTGAGCACTGGAGAACACCGCCGAGGCGCCGGGGTGATCGAAATCATAGAAAGGTAGCGCCGTGCCGTCCGGCGCGTACCGCATCGCTGCATAAGGCTCCAGGCCCGGACCGATATCGACGGAGGTTCGTATCATGCCCAAGGGTCGGAACACCCGGGTTCGCATGAAGTCGGCGTAGCTCTGTCCTGATACTCGCTCGATCAAATAATCCAGCACTCCGTAACCGAGATTGGAGTATTCGTACTTTTCGCCAGGTGCCGTCACCAGGTTGCCGTAACGAAGCAGCGTCTCGTCCATCGAGGGCCGCTTGAACGGCTCGTCGGCGTAGAAGAACTGATAATGCAACGGCAAGCCCGCCGTGTGATTCGCTACTCGCCGCACAGTCGCGTCCTGCGCGTCGCCGACACGGGCACGCAGCTTCGACGCGCCGAGATAATCATTCGCCGGCGCATCCAGATCGACTTTACCCGCCGCAACCAGCGTCATCAGACCGGTAGCGGTGATGGGTTTGCTGATGGAAGCTAGCGAGTACATCGTGTGCTCGGTTGCCGGCACCTGGCGCTCCAGATTGGCCCAACCAAAGCCCTCTTCCCAAATGATCTTGCCATTGCGCGCAACGGCCACGGACAGCGAAGGGATCGATTCTTCTTTCAACGTCTCGCGGATGTAACTGCGAATCGGCTCAAAGCGATCAGCCGCCTGAGCACCGAACGCCATACCCATCAGCAACAGTGACGCGGGCAGACTACGAAGCACTCTCACCATGCATCTCCAAGGAAAACGGCCAAGGACCTACTCGTTTATTCTTTCGCTCTGCTGCAGCAGTACGTCTCGGTACTGCTCGGTTCCGGAAAGCAACGGCGTGTTGGTACTGCCCTTCAGGTATTTATCGAAGAACTCGAGCGAGAACCGATTGACGATATCGTGCGCGACACGCGGATGCATGGCACTCA
>NZ_JAEUPY010000357.1 GCF_016790065.1 Steroidobacter sp. | reverse complement strand
AGGAATTTCATGGCCATGCTCCCCTTCCCCCTCGCCGAAACCAGCAATCCTAATCAGGCTAAATTCCCATATATGGGAATCCAGTGCAACATGTAACTTGGACCGCGGCTCGCTTGCAGCGACAATCGCAACCCACGAGATCAGCCCCTGAGAGTCATGAAGAGAAGATGCTTATGAGCCCACGCGGAGGCGTCGGCACCAAGCTGCGGTCGATCAGACGCGGCCATCGCTGGACCCTGGCCGAAGTCGCCGGTCGCACCGGCATTCCAGTATCGACCTTGTCGAGAATCGAGACCGACCAGGTCTCGCCCACCTACGACCAGCTCACCCGCCTGAGCGATGGGCTGCGCCTGGACCTCGCTCAACTATTTTCGCCTCGCAATCGCGCCAGTGCCGCGGTTCCGGTAGCGCGCCGGAGCATCAATCATCACGGCGCCGGTCAGCTGATCGAGACGACCAATCAATCGCTGCGTTATTTGAGCACCGATCTGTTGAACAAGTCGTTCACGCCCATCCTGGCGGACATCAAGACTCGACGGGTCGAGGACTTCGGTGAGTTCATGAGTCATCCCGGCGAGGAGTTCTTGTTCGTGGTGGAAGGCGAGCTGGAACTGCACACCGAGTGCTACGCGCCGGTGCGACTCAAGGCGGGCGAATCGATTTTTTTCGACAGCACTGTCGGCCATGCATATGTGGCTGCAGGCTCGGGGAAGTGCAAGGCGCTGTCGGTTTGCACGGTGCCTCAGCACCATAGTTTCGAACCTGCAAATAGCGTGGGGCCGAAGCGCAAAGTTGCCACGAAGAAGAAGACCAAACGACGTGACTGACCTGCGCGTATTCCGGGACGAACCCTTTCTTCGTCATCGCCTGCGGATGATTCCGCTCGCCGAGCTGAAGCGCTTTGAGGCTTTCGATGAGGCCAAGGTGACCAGGCTCGTTGCCAAGATTCGGGAAGAGCAGACGTTCTTCAACCCCATCTCGGTGGTGCGGGAGCTGATCGTCATCGATGGCGCGAATCGACTCGAAGCCTTGCGTCGGCTCGGTGCGAGGTTCGTGCCGTGTGTGGTTTATGACTATTCGGAGGTTGAGCTGCTGGGGAATGTGCACTTCATCGACAATGGAGTGACTACTCGGCTTTCGGAGTTCTCACCCGAAGCCGGTGAACGCGTTGAGTTTCCCCGCCGCAGTCCGGAGGATATTCAAGCGGCGGCTGAGAGTGGGCAGCTGATTCCGAACGGCGAGACGTTTCATCAGGTCGCTCAGAGCGTGATTCGGTTACCGATTCCGCTCGCAGCGCTGATGTCGAACGAGCCGTTCGATCTCGGCGCTGAGATCGAGCGCCGGATGACCTCCGGCCAGATCCGCTTCTATCCCGCGAGCGTCTATGTTTGCGACGAGTGGTGACAGAGCTGGCGCTGACGCGACGCTCAATCGGCGCTAGCCTGGCGCCCGTTTTAACCTCGCAGGCGACGTGCGACTTTCAGAAACTGACGTCTACTCCAACCCCAAACGTTCTCGGCTGTAACACGCTGACATTCGCCGGCCCGCCATACAGCGACGTGCCAGTGATGGCCGACAGCTGTCCGCGCTCGTCACCGACGTTCTTGCAGTAGATGTGCACTCTCGCCCCACCAAGCACGACACCAGTGCGAACGTCGACGGTCGAGTAGTCAGGCAAGTCATACTGCGGCATGCCCACGCTCCGATCGAAGTTCGCATTTCGCTCAGCAATATAGCGCAGCGTCGTGCCAGCGAACGCGTCATACCCACCTACCCCAAAGCGATAATCTGCCGACAACGCGGCCGTGACCTTCGGCGCATCGGGTAGCGACTCGCCTGCCACACCGCCAAGATCGGGAGCGTCCTGAGTCAATTCGGCATCGGTGTAACCGAACGCCCCCATCACAGTCAGCGACGGCACAGGCATGGCAAGCACCGTCAACTCCGCTCCTCGGCTGCGTGCCTCAGCGGCATTGGCAATCACGCCAAGGCCATTGCGAATGGCCGTGATCTGCATGTCATCCCAGTCGATGTGATAAACGGCCAGATCAGCACTCAAGCGCCGGTCGGCACTCCCCACCTTCAAACCAACCTCATAACTCGTCAGCCGATCCGCATCGAAAGTAGCCGCGGCCAACGGCCGGCCATCCAGATCATTCACAACCGAGTTGGGCCCGCCGGGTCGATATCCAGTAGCGAACCGAAAGTAAGGCCTCACATAGTCGGTCAAGCGATAGCGAACATTGGCAAGATACGTCGCCACACCATCGTTCGACCGCCGCTCCGGCACCTGATCGAGCAACACACCCGACCCATTCTGCGCCTGACCTTGTGAGTTCCGCGCGTAGCGAACACCACCCGTCAGGTCGAGCCGGTCAGTAAGATGGAACGTGAGATTGCCAAAGCCCGCATACTCCTCATACCGACTCGGCACATTGAGCGTGAGCAAGTTGACGGCCGAACGCGCCCCGTTGGGATCGTAGGCAACCAGCTGTTGAAACTGAGCACTGTCCTCATCCGTAAAGAACGCGCCAACCAACCAATCCACCACCCGTCCGCTAGCCGACAGCCGAAGCTCCTGCGTGAACTTGTCCGTATCCGCGTTCCGAATCAATCCGACCGCGCTGAACACACTCGGCCCACCAAAGGCCGGCACATACAGCGCAGAGAAATCCGTGATCGCATCGCTGCGCGTCGATTGATAGCTGCTGATCGACGTAAGCGTCGCGAAGTCGAACGCATACTTCAGCGTGCTACTGACCAACCGAAAGCGCTGCTCGAAGGGCTCGCCGAATAAGCGGCGCTGTTCCAACTCACCGTCCACAGCGACGCCGGTGAAGCGGACAAAATCAGCTGCAATTGATCCATCACGGTCGATGTCTTGAGCGAACGCCGTCAGCCGCACCGACAACCGCTCGCTCGGCGCAAAGAGTAAATCGAGCCGACCGCCGTACATATCAGCCTGGTCCACATCTTCATCGTTGAGTGTGAGGTTGTCGATATAGCCGCCGTTGTGCCGATAGAAACCACCCACGCGTAGCGCCGCCCGATCCTGCGTCAGCGGAAGATTCACCGCGCCAGACGCGTCGTAACCAACGCCACCCTCTTCAGTGTTGAACATATTAGTCCGCGCCGTGCCCCTGAACGCCGTGGTATCGGGCGCGTTGGTAACGTATTTCAGCAAACCGCCCATGGTGCTGGCGCCGTACAACGTGCCCTGCGGACCACGCAGAATCTCGATTCGATTCATGTCGAACAGCCCGACATCCAACGCCAGCTGAGCGCCGGCAACGAAGGCAGTGCTCGATCCGTAAGGCACGTCGTCGACGTAGATGCCAACGGTAGGTGAGACGTTATAGCCGCTGGTGATGCCGCGCAGATTGACCTGCGTCTGCCCCACTCCACTACTGGTGAAGTTCAGACTGGGCACGGTATTGGCGAAATCCGCCAACTGTGTCGCGCCGAGCGTCTGTAAATCACGCCCGGTGAGCACCGTGATCGACATCGGAATATCCCGCGCCCGTTCTTCCACTTTCTGCGCGGTGACGATGATCTCTTCCAAGCTGCCGCTGATCTCAGCCGATTCAGCAGCCCTTTCTTTCTGAAGCAACGTCGGTCCGGGAGCAGCCGTAGTCTTCGGCGTGCCGACCTCAGCGCTGATGACCATGTACGCACGAGAGTTCAGCAGCCGATAGGTCAAGCCATGAGGCTCGAGCAACTCTTGCAGCGCCTGATCGATGGAGTACGCACCGTCCAACGGGCCGACGATGGCATCGCCTTTTACAGCATCGCTGAAGCGCACGATCTGTACGCCGGTTTGTTGAGCCAGCGCTTTGAGCGCGGCATCCAGCGGCTGTTGTGGAATGTGAACATTGTGTCGAACGATAGCGGCAGCGGATTCAGCGGCGGCCGCCAATGTGACCACTCCGCCATAAGCAACAGCCGCCGCGATGCTAACGCGCAAGATCTGCCACCCCGCTCCAGCGAGCTTGGCGTGCAAGGGCCACCAGGAGGCGCGATGAGCCGCCAACACAGTTCCTTGGTCAGCGGCCGGGCGAGCGGATCACGATGCCGTCATCCGTCTGTGAAATCTCGACCTCAGTGCCGCTCTGACGGATGAAGTCCAGCAAGGTTTCGGTATCGGTGGCATCGAACACGCCACTGACCTTGCGGCCCGCGAGCTGCCCATCGCTGATCCGAAGTTGAGTACGGTTGTAGCGGTTGAACTCGGCGATCACGTCGGCGAGGGTTTCATTCTCGAACACCAACTGACCATCTGCCCAGGCCAGCGCGCGAGCCGTGTCGACAGCTCGCACCGGATCGACAGCACCAGCAGTTGGAACCGTCAGCTGCTGCCCGGCAGTGAGCAGGATCTCGGTCGAGTTGTTGGCGAGACTGGCGCCAATTGAAGGAGCCTCGCCCGCTTCCGAGCGCGCCACCGCTACTTTTCCTTCGGCCACGGTGACGACCACACCTCGCTTGCTGTTCTCGACGCCGAACGCAGTCCCGACGGCACGCACCGAGGTGTTGTCCGCATTCACCACGAACGGCCGTTGCGCGTTCTTGGTGACTCGAAACAACGCTCGCCCACGCTCCAAGGTCACGTGGCGGAGGTGCTCATCGAATTTCACTCGCAGCTGAGTTTCAGGCTCGAGCTGCACCACTGTGCCATCGTCCAACATGACTTGCCGCCGCTCGGCGAGCTCGGTCTCGATCACATCGCCACGCGCGCCGAGCGCGAACCACGCCGCCACGATAGCAACGAAACAAACGCTCGCGGCAGTCGCCCAAATACGGACCCGCGAACGCACCTTCTCGACCCTGGCTTCGTCCTCATGCCCGCGCACAGGATCAGACTCATGCTCAGCCGCCTGACCAATAGGAACGACATTGTCAGGCACACCAGCCGCATCGCCATCGATCTCGCCCCACAGCTTGAAGCGCTCGAGCGAGTCATGCACATGAGCGATCCGCAGGAACTCAGCGACGTGCAGCGGCGACTCCCGCAGCCATTGAGTGAACAGCTCGCGATCGGCTTTGGAAACTTGGGTCGGCGCCGCGCTCAGCCGATGCCACCACTGGGTAGCATCGTGGGTCGCGCGGGCGCGCCGGTCATTCACGTCCATTCTGGAGTGCTCTCGTCAGTTCATCATTGAGCTCGCGCCGTAGCTTGCCGTAGCTCTTCTCGAAGTCGCGCCGGACCACTCGAAAGGACACCCCGAGCCGATCGGCGATGGCTTGCTGAGTCAGTCCCTCCTCGAAGTAAAGCTTGAGCATGGCGCGCTCGCGCGGCGTGAGCGTATTGAGCGCACGTTTGATCTCGAGCTGCGCGGCCTCGTGGTCCAAGGCATCGTCGGGGCGATCCTCGGCCACCAGGTTCGCCAGCCAATGCGGTTCGTGGGTCAGCCGATTGCTGGACCGAATGCTCCATTCCGCCGCCACGTTGGCGGCCATCTTGAACAGGTAAGCCTGCGGGTGCTCGACGATCTGGGCGGCGTCATAACGCAACAGACGCAAGAACACTTCCTGAGCCACATCGTCGAAATCCGCCGGCCGCAAGGCGCTGCGGTTGGCCAGGAACCGGCGCAGCGGTGTCCGCCAGCGGCGGAACCACTCGATCAGCCGGTTTTGTTGCTCGGGGCTGGGCATGGAATCGACTACAACCACCCCGCGGGTACGGGGTACAGACTTCCGGTGCGTCTAAGACTGGGCGAGGCGTCGAATCCTCCCCCCTCAGGCTATAATGCCGCCGGTAACGCGCGGAAGTCCGCGTCAAATAACTACTTTCCACCGCATGCAGAACGACTCCCCGGCCCCGAGCGAACGGCGCGCAGCGTTGGACGACCTCGACCACCAGCTGCTGGCGCTGCTACGGGTCGACGCCCGGACTGCTTCGGCCACCCTGGCGAGAAAGCTGGGAGTGTCGCGCGGCACGGTGACCAACCGGATCGCCCGGCTGGAGGCCAGCGGCGTCATTCTCGGTTATGGGGTGCAGCTCGGTCACGATGCGCAACCGAGCCTGATTCGAGCGTGGATGAGTATCGCGGTCGAGGGAGACAAGACACGCGATGTGGTGAAGCGCTTGTTGGGCGAGCCTTCGATCGGCTCGCTACACGACACTAACGGTCGCTGGGACCTGCTCGCCGAGGTGCATGCCGCATCCATCGGCGAGCTGTCCGAAGTCCTGGAACGAATTCGCAAGATCAAAGGTATCGGCAACACCGAGACCAGCATTCACCTGCAAACGTTCCGGTGACCGGCGCGGCGCTCAGGCCGCGCGTCGCAACTTCGCCCGGCGCTTGCCCGAGCCCAATGTGCCGCCGTACAGATCCTTCGGATCATCGATCTCCGGCACCAGATCGATCTGGCGACAGAACTCCGGACGCTCGGCGATCAGGTCGTGCAGGAAACGCAGCGCCGAGTAGTCTTCGAGCGCGAAACCGACCGAATCGAACAACGTGACTTCGCCCGCCGCGGCACGGCCCTGAGCGGCACCGCGAACCACTTCGGCGAACTCGATGACAGGATGCGCGGCGGCCAGCTGCTGAATTTCGCCTTCGATACGCGACTGCGGCTCGTACTCCACCACGATACGAACGTCCGGCCGATGCAGGATGTCGACGTGCAACTCGGTCTTGCCCGGGCAATCGCCCCCCACCGCATTCAAATGCATGCCCGGCTGGATCATGTCCGGTGTCAGGATGACAGCATTGCGCTTGTCGGCGGTGACGGTCGTGACGATATCCGCACCACGCACTGCCTCTTCGCAGGAGGTAGCACGCACCAAAGTAACGTTGCGCATTTCCGGCATCGCGCGCAGGTTCTGCACGATCTTGGCCGTGGCCTTCGGATCGACGTCGAACAAACGCAGCTCGGTGATGCCTAGGATGCGCTGGAACGCGATGGCCTGGAATTCGCTCTGTGCGCCGTTGCCGATCAACGCCATGACCTTGCTGTCCGGCCGCGCCATCCACTTCGCCGCGAGCGCCGACATGGCCGAAGTACGCAACGCCGTGGTGATCGTGAGTTCCGACAGCAACAACGGGTAACCAGTATCGACCGCCGCCAACACGCCGAACGCGGTGACGGTGAGCAAGCCTTCGCCGGTGTTCTTGGGATGACCGTTGACGTACTTGAACGAGTACAGGCCACCATCGCTGATGGGCATCAGCTCGATCACACCGACATCCGAATGACTGGCCAGGCGCGGCGACTTTTCGAACTCGCCCCAACGCTTGTAGTCCGACTCGATCTGCCCGGCCAGGCGTTCCATGAACTCACCGGCACCGATCTCTTCGATCAAATGCTGGATGTCTGCAATGCCGACGTAATCGACCATGTTCGTCCCCTGATAACTGCTACAGGCGCTGGCGCGCAAAAAGTGCAGTCATCCTAGGGGGCGGCAGTGTCACGAAGAAGCCGGCAGCCTGAGCAGTTCGCTGCGCTTTTCTGACGAAACGGCAGAGGTTATTGGCGTTCCGGCAATCTGCGGGAACGCCGCTGTCTTAATTCAAGACTTACTTGGTGGCCAACCGCAGGGCCGGCCGGCGGTGCTCTTCCTCGGCATTGAGATGAACCAGCGGAGCTCGCTTGACCGAGCACAACAGCTCATACGGGCTGCGGTTCGAAGCACGCGCCACCGCGGCCACAGGAACATTCGCACCCCACAGTTCGACATTGCTGCCGACATCGGCATCGGGCAACTCGGTAAGGTCGACGGTCAGCATGTCCATCGACACCCGGCCGATCAGCTTTGTTTTAGAACCATCCACTGCGATTTGCGTTCCGGTCGGCGCCGTCTGCGGATAACCATCGGCATAACCAGCGCACACCAGCCCGACCCGCGTGCGTCGCTGAGCAACGAACGACGCGCCATAGCCCAACGACTCACCCGCTTCGAGCGTGCGAGTAGCAAACACGTTGCTCTCGAACGTCATCACCGGCTGCAACTCCGGCACGTCGCGACCGTGAGTGGTCACGCCATACAACATCAAGCCAGGCCGTCCCCAATCGCGGCGTGCATTCGGCCACGCCAACAAGCCGGCCGAGTTACACAAGCTACGCTCGCCTTTCAGCGTCGACGTTGCGGCATCGAATGCTTCGATCTGCTGCGCGGTCATCGGCTCGTTCACTTCATCCGCTCGCGCGAAGTGAGTCATCAGCGTGATCGAGCTGACCTTGCCGGTGCTCATTAATTGTTGATACGCCGCTGCCGCCTCGTTCGCTCTGAAGCCCGCACGGCTCATGCCGGTGTCGATCTTCAGCCAAACGTTGAATTTGGCGGCCACCGAGCTTTCCTGCAGTAACCGAATCTGCTCTTGCTGATGCACTACCAACCAAAGATCCAACTCATGCGCGAGCTTGATCTCAGCAGCGTTGAAACAACCTTCCAGCACTAGGATGGGATTGCGCACGCCGCCTTCGCGCAAGACGAAAGCTTCGTCGAGGAACGCGACGGCAAAGCCGTCCACCGTCGACGCAAGCGAACGCGCACACGCCAATGCGCCGTGGCCATAAGCGTTGGCCTTGAGCACCGCCAGCGCACGACCACCGTGCGCACCGCGTGCGTAGAGATAATTGGAACGAAGCGCTGCTTGATCGATTCGAACCCGAGTCGGACGCGTCACGCCGTTTCCTCTCCCGTCACCAGCGGCTGCTGGCGCGTGCGTGGCTTCTGATAACGCGACACATCGAGACCGTCAGTACGAATCTCCGGACGATAGCCCGTGACCTGATCGGCGATGAGCTGGCCCGAACCACAGGCCATGGTCCAGCCGAGCGTGCCGTGACCGGTGTTGATGAACAGATTGCGATATTCGCTGCCGCCGACAATGGGCGTGCTATCCGGTGTCATCGGCCGCAAGCCGGTCCAGAACTCGGCCTTCTTCAACGCGCCCGCGCCCGGATACAAATCGTTTACCACCAG
Organism: Steroidobacter sp.; assembly: GCF_016790065.1. GTDB lineage: Bacteria > Pseudomonadota > Gammaproteobacteria > Steroidobacterales > Steroidobacteraceae > Steroidobacter. The sequence goes on along the minus strand of NZ_JAEUPY010000357.1, from coordinate 2,409 downwards.
CTCGAGCGTTTCGCGCCGACGCTGCAACAGGTTCAAGTCGAAGCCGGCCAGCTCAGCCATGCCGCCGACGCGAATGCGATCGTCGAAGCGCGTCACCGCAATCTTGTAGGTCTCATCGAGAATGGTGGACACCGGCGCCGCCGACGCGTCGACGATGGGCAACGTCAGCGAGTAGCCCTTCACCGGATACACCGGCAGATCGATACCAAGAGGCAACGCCAGATCGCGCGAGTAGCTGCCGCAAGCCAAAACATAAGCGTCGGCGGTCAAACGTTCTTCGCCGATGCGCACGCCGTCGATACGACCGCCGCGCGATTCGATGGCAGTCACGTGAGTCCCGAGACGGAATTTCACGCCGAGCTTCTCTGCCTCTTTAGCCAGACGCAGCGTGAACAGATTGCAGTCGCCGGTCTCGTCGTTTGGCAACCGCAGACCGCCGGTCAACTTGCCCTGCACTCGTCCGAGCGCCGGCTCGGCCGATGCCAACTGATGGGCTTCCAGCAATTCATAAGGAACGCCACAACGTTCCAACACACGGATGTCCTGACGGGCCGCTTCGAACTGAGCACGAGTTCTGAACAACTGAATGGTGCCGCCGGTGCGCTGCTCATACTGAATGCCGGTTTCGGCACGCAGCGTGCGTAAGCAATCGCGGCTGTATTCGGCGAGCCGGAGCATGCGCTCCTTATTGATGTCGTAACGCTCGGGCGAGCAGTTGACCAACATCGCCGCCATCCATTTGAGCTGATGCAGGCTGCCATCTGGACGGATGGACAGCGGCGCATGACGCTGGAACATCCACTTCAACGCCTTGAGCGGAATGCCCGGCGCGGCCCACGGGGTCGAATAGCCCGGCGAGACCTGGCCGGCATTGGCATGGCTGGTCTCCAACGCCACCGCCTTCTGGCGATCGACGACAGTAACCTCGGCCCCGCGACGGGCGAGATACCAAGCAGTGCAGACACCAATGACGCCGCCACCCAGAACCACGACACGCATGAATCGTTTCACCTGACAGGCCCAGCAACGCCGCTCATTCTAGGCACAGGGCGCTAGTGACTTTCATTGAAGAACGGGCGTTTGCACGATTTTCCACTGCCACCAGGCTGGCTTTTGGACTTTAGCCAGTTAAATTCACTGGCTGTGACCGAATTCACAGCCGATAACCCTGGCGGGAATGGCCGTCTGGCCGTAGCCTAGGCGCCCTGATTAGCCCCACCTCGAGCCCGCCCCATGCAGGACCTGGATCGTATCGACCGGAAGATTCTGGACCTGCTGCAACGCGACGGCCGGATCTCCATCACCGACCTGGCCCAACAAGTGGGCTTGTCGGCCACCCCCTGCGCCGAACGGGTCCGCCGCCTGGAACGCACCAACGTCATCACCGGCTACCACGCCCGCGTCTCGCCCCGGGAGTTGGGCCGGAACCTGCTGGTGTTCCTGGAGATCAAGCTGGCGGTGAAGTCGGATGAAGTGTTCGAGAAAATCAAAAACGAACTGCATCGGATTCCGGAAGTGATGGAATGCCATCTGGTGTCCGGCGACTTCGATTACCTGATCAAAGCTCGCATCCCCGACATGCAGGACTACCGCACCCTGCTCGGTGAAATCCTCCAGCGCATGCCCTCTTCCGCGCAGTCGCGCAGTTATGTGGTGATGGAGGAGATTAAGGAGACGTTGTACTTACAGACCTGAGCCGGGATCAGGTGTCCGCATTGGCCCCGCCTTCACGTCCGATCCAATAGAAGCGACGCGCGCGTTGCCGCGTCGTATATCCGATCTGACTACGAGGGCATGACGATGACGAGCTCAACTGGCGGTGCCGGGCGCAGCGCTGTTCCTGCACGAGTGGCATTGGTTCTTGGCAGCGGCGGCGTGCGAAGCGCTGCCGCTTTGGGAGTGGCCGAAGTACTGAAGCGCGCGGGCTTGCGTCCGGATTTGGTCGTGGGCTGCAGCTCAGGTGCGCTGTTCGGTGCGGCCATCGCGATGGGCATGGAAAGCGACGAAGCGCTGTCCTTCGCCACCGACTTATGGTCGCAAGACTTGACCGAGCGGCGTCGCTGGCGGGCTTATGCGGAATTGCTCGCTCCTCGGCTCATGGGATTCGACGCTGGCTTCTCGCTCCGAGATGCGAGGCTCATCTCGCGTCGCATCGAGCAAGGATTCGGCGGCCGTCGGCTCGAACAGTTGCCGATTCCCCTGCGCGTCATGACCACCGAACTGGCCACCGGTGATGGCGTGCTACTCACGCAAGGTTCGTTGCCTGATGCATTACGCGCCAGCATCGCGTTGCCTTTCATCTTCCCTAGCGTCGAGATCGACGGTCGGCGTCTTGCAGACGGTGTGCTGTCGGATCCGCTGCCGGTCTCCGCCGCTCGAGACGCTCAAGTGGTCGTGGCTCTTGGCTTC
>NZ_JAEUPY010000803.1 GCF_016790065.1 Steroidobacter sp. | reverse complement strand
ACCGATGCGGGCAAGGCGCTGATCCAGCGCATTCCGCAGCGGCGGCTCGGCACTCTCGATGAGCTGAGCGCGCCCTTGTTACTGCTGGCGTCGGATGCGGCCAGCTACATCACAGGTACGATACTGAACGTGGACGGCGGTCACTTGGTAAGTGGCCTCTGAGCCACCCTTTGGAACAGCACTGTCATGACTAACGAAACTACTCAGCTTGCCGACCGCGTCGAACGCTTCGTGCGCGACGTCGTCATTCCCTACGAACGCGATCCTCGAAGCACCTCGCATGGCCCTGAGCAGGATCTGATGCACGAATTGCGCACTAAGGCGCGGCAGGCCGGCGTGTTGACGCCTCACATTCGCCCCGATGGTTCGCACTTGAGTCAGCGCGACACCGCGACGGTGTTGATCAAGACCGGACTCTCGCCGCTCGGCCCGCTCGCCTGCAATACCAACGCGCCCGACGAAGGCAACATGTATCTGCTCGGCAAAGTGGCTTCGGAGTCGCAACGAACGCGCTTCCTGGAACCCATGGTACGAGGTGAAGTGCGATCGGCGTTTCTGATGACCGAGCCCGCCGACGATCAAGGCGCCGGTTCCGATCCGTCGATGTTGCAAACCACGGCCATACCCGACGGCGACGACTGGATCATCAACGGCCGCAAGACCTTTATCACCGGTTTTAAAGGCGCGGGCGTCGGCATCGTCATGGCCAACACAGGCAGCGACGGCAAGGTGGCCGCCTCGATGTTTCTAGTGGATCTGCCCAGTGCCGCGATTCGCACCGAGCGCGTGTTGGACACCATCGATAGTTCGTTCGCCGGCGGCCACTCGCTGTTGAGCATCGAGAACCTGCGCGTGTCACGCGAGCAGCTGTTGGGCGAACCCGGCCAAGGATTTGCACTCGCTCAAATTCGACTTTCCCCCGCCCGGCTCTCTCACTGCATGCGTTGGCTAGGCGCCTGTCAGCGCGCGCACGAAATTGCCACTGCATACGCCTGCCGACGCCGCGCGTTCGGCAAGCTGCTGATCGAGCATGAAGGCGTGGGCTTCCAACTGGCCGACAATCTCATCGACTTGAAACAAGCCGAGCTGATGATTTACTGGTGTGCCGACGTGCTAGACACCGGTTCGCTGGGCGTCAGCGAAAGCTCCATGACCAAGGTGGCGGTAGCCGACGCGTTGTTTCGTGTAGCAGATCGCTGCGTTCAAGTGATGGGCGGCACCGGCGTGTCGAGCGACACCATCGTCGCGCAGGTGTTTCGTGAGATCCGCGCGTTTCGGATCTACGACGGCCCGACCGAAGTGCACAAGTGGTCGCTGGCGAAGAAGCTCAAGCGCGATCATCTGCAGGCCGCCTCATGAGCACCAGCCAACAAGCCAACATAGGCACGACACCAGTCCGTGCCGGCTATGAACTCGATGCCGAGCGACTCGACCAATGGCTGCGCGCTCACGTGCCTAACTATGCTGGGCCACTGCTGATCGAACAGTTCAAAGGCGGGCAATCGAACCCCACTTACAAACTCAGCACGCCGACAGCAAGCTATGTCCTGCGCCGTAAACCTGGCGGGCCGATTCTGCCGGGCGCACACGCCGTCGAACGCGAAGCACGAGTACAAGCGGCGCTCGGCGCGGTCGGATTTCCCGTGCCTCGCATGCATGCACTCTGCACGGATGAGTCTGTGCTCGGTACTCCGTTCTATGTGATGGACTTGGTCGCAGGCCGGATCTTCTGGGACGCCACTCTCCCCGACGTGCCACGCGAACAGCGACCTGAATATTTCCAAGCGATGAGCCGAACGTTGGCTCGGCTGCATCGACTCGATCCGCAGGTAATTGGCCTGGGCGACTACGGCCGCAGTGGCGGCTATGTGCAACGACAGCTGAAGCGACTCTCCGATCAGTATCGCAACGACACGCTAGCCGGCCG
>NZ_JAEUPY010000780.1 GCF_016790065.1 Steroidobacter sp. | reverse complement strand
TCAGTTCGCACTGCGAGGTCTCGAGATTGGCGCGCGTCGACATCGCATTCTGTTCGTCGGTCGTATGGTGGAAAAGAAAGGGCCGACCATCCTGATCCGTGCTTTCGCCGAAGTGCATCGACAGCTGGCGGATGCGGAGCTGGTGATGGTCGGCGACGGGCCCATGCTCGCCGAGTGTCGCTCACTGGCGGACTCGTTACAGGTGCCGGTGAAGTTTTTAGCTGCGGTGCCTCACTCGCGCGTCAAGGAGGAGATGGAGCAGGCACGCGTGTTGTGTGTGCCGAGCATTACTGCGGCGGATGGCGACGCCGAAGGGTTGAGCACCGTGATCGTGGAAGCCCAAGCGGCCGGTGTTCCGGTAGTGACGTCGGCTCGTGGCGGAGTCGGTGAAGCCATCGAAGACGGCGTCACGGGCTACGCGTTTGCCGAGACGGATGTGAGCGCGCTGGCCAGCGCATTGATTCGCTCGTTGAGCGATGACGAGCGGGCCACCGCGATGTCGGTGGCCGCCCGTGCACGAGCCTGTAACTTGTTCGATCTATACAAATGTACGGCGGCGCTGGAGACGCTGTACGACCACAGCGTCGATTCACTCCGCCATCACAGCTGAGTTATTCAGCGACCCAAACGAACTCTTCGCCGCGCTTCTCGAACTTGCCCAAGCCGGGGTAGGGGAAGTGCACGGCATAGATGCGCTGACCGCTGGCCGCGCTCTGGGCCAACACTTCGGCGCGACTCTTCTGTGCCGTTGGCGCGTCGTGGTCGAAGGCAATGGTCCAATCCGGCTTCTGCACCGACACCACGTAGTGATGCATGGTGTCGCCGATGTACAGCACCGAGTCGGCGCCGGCACCGATCAAATAACCGGAATGGCCCGGCGTGTGGCCTTTGATGTCCACGGCTTGAACCACGCCCGGCACCAGGTCGGCACCCGGCTTGAACGCATCCACTTTCGGCGTGACCGCAGTGACCAACGCGACCGGGTTGCCAACCCCGACTTTGGCGCCGTTCTCGGCACTCAAGCCTTGCAGAAAGGCCCAGTCCGCCGCGCCGATGTGAACCGTTGCGTTCGGGAACACCAGCGCGCCGTCGGCGTTGACCAGGCCGCCGACGTGATCGCCGTGCACGTGTGAAATGAAAATGTCGGTGACGCTGGCGGCTTCGACGCCGGCCTCGGTCAACGACTGGCCGAGCTTGCCGGCGGTCGGGCCGAAGTTGGTGCCTGCGCCGGTATCGAACAACAACACCTTGTCGCCGGCCTTGACCAGCAGCGGTTCGATGGTGAGGCCCAGCTTGTCGGTGGGCAGGCCGGCAGCGGTCAGTACTGCAGCCACTTCCTCCGCGGTCTTGCCGACACCGACGACCTTATTGTCGTTGGGGAATTCCAGCGTGCCGTCCAGCAGGCTCAGTGCTTGGTATTCGCCGATGCTGAAGGCACCGGGAGCCTTAGCGGTTTCGGCAGGCGCTGCGGTTTCCGCGGCGGCCGGCTCTTTGGGAGCTTCCGACTTCGGCGAACAGGCAGCGAGGGTCAAGCCAATGGCGGCGGCGAGCGCAAGCGAGGTAATTTTCATGCGTGGCGAGTCAATGTTGTAAAAGGAACGTGCCGGTGAGAATCCTCGCAGACCGCCGCCGTCATGGTCAAACGGATTAGCCTACAATGACCGCTTTCGAACCTCAGATCTCTACCATGCGCCATGTAACTCTGCCTTTGGTCGCCGCCACTGTGACGTTGCTCGCCGGGTGCGAACAACGCGCGCCGTCCGTGTATGTGCTCGAGGGGGAGCAGCAGGTGGTGTTGACCGGCTCGGCCTCGCCGGCCCAGGTTCAGCAGGGCGAAAAGGTGGTGCTGCATGTGGAGCGCCGGATCACCGGCACGTGGAAGCAGATTTCGCGGGACGAACTGAAGCCCGGTCAGTGCTGGGTGTATCGCCCGCCACAGCAGGTGGAAGCGGAGGTCGCGCAGAGCCTGCAATGGGTGGTGGATCCGGAGCGCTCGGTCGAGTTTCACTCCGACTACCAGATGGACCAGACCCGCGGCGCCACCATGCTTCGCAAGGGCAAGATCACGTTGATTCCGGTCAGCCCGGTCAAGTGCGAAGAGGGCCGCAGCGTGGAAGGCGCGCCCATCGAGATCGAAGTTTCTTGAGCGGCACCGCCGCCGAACTAACAAACTTTGTGCCGTAAACACCCCGCGAGCATCGCGGGCCGGGCGACTGTGTGAGCAATCATTGTCGACCCGGGTGCCGTTCTGTTATATCCGCGCGGCAGCTCGAGTTATAACAAGAGAGCGGTGTCATGACAGCGGAACACGTCTACCCGGCCGGTCCCAGCTCAGTGCCGGCGGATCTCACCAAAAGCACCCAGACCTATCGCTTGCATGCCTGGCTGGCCATGGGCGGCCTGGCCTTGTTCGTGGCGTTGTATCTGGGGCTCACGGCCTGGTTCAGCTGGACCGCCTATCGATTGTTTCTAGGCGCCACCCATGGCGGCGAGCCGTTGTGGAGTGCGGTGGGCGGCGCCTGTGCGGCGTTCCTGGCCATCTTCATGTGCAAGGCGCTGTTCTTCGTCCAGCATCGGCATCAGATCGATGACATCGAGGTTACCGCTCAGGAACAACCGCGGCTGTTTGCATTCATCAATCGCCTGGCGGACGAGGCCGGCGCGCCACGAGCGCATCGGGTGTTTCTATCCCCCCGAGTCAATGCGGCGGTCTTTTACGACCTCACTGTGCTGAACCTGTTGTTTCCTTCGCGCAAGAATCTGGAGATCGGCCTGGCGCTGGTCAACACGTTGACCTTGGGCGAGTTGAAGGCGGTGCTGGCGCATGAGTTCGGTCATTTCGCCCAGCGCAGTATGGCGGTGGGTCGTTGGGTTTACATCGCCCAACAGATCGCGGCTCACATCATTTCCAAGCGCGATGCGTTGGACAGCTTTCTGCGGGGCTTGTCGCGGTTCGATGTGCGTATCGCCTGGGTGGGTTGGCTGTTGTCGCTGATCATTTGGTCGATCCGCTCCATGATGGAGACAGTGTTTCGCTTGGTGCTGTTGGCGCAGCGCGCCTTGTCACGTGAAATGGAGTTGCAGGCGGACCTGGTTGCTGTGTCGCTCACGGGTAGCGATGCGCTTATTCACGCGCTCCACAAGCTGGGTGCGGCCGATGAAGCGTGGAGTCGCGCGGTGGCTTTCGCGGACTCGGAGGTGCGAGAGAAACGCCGCGTTGTCGATTTGTTTGCCGTGCAAAGGCATGTGACGACGAAGTTGCGCGAGGTGCTCGACAATCCGGCGTACGGCGACATCGATCCGCTACCCGCGACCAGCCCCGAGCAACATCGAGTGTTCAAATCATCGCTCGGTCAGCCGCCGCGCATGTGGAGCACTCATCCGGAGAATTCCGAGCGCGAACTCAACGCCAAGCGAACCTATATCGCTGCGGCCATCGACGACCGCTCTGCCTGGGAACTGTTCGACGACGTATCCGCGTTGAAGGAGCGGATGACCGCGCACGTGTTTCGTTCGATCACGGATGCGCAGGCGGTGCCGGTGGAGGAGTCGCTGGCGAAGCTGGATGAGAAGTTCAACCGCGCCTATTACGACCGCTCGTATCGGGGGGCTTATCTGGGCCGTCCGCTGACCAATCATTCGCAAAGCGCCGGTGAGTTGTACGGTCCGGTGTTGCGGGATGAGCACATTCTTGCCGAGCTGGAGGCCATCTATCCCGAATCGTTGGCGGCGGAGTTGCAGCAGTTGCGTTCGCTGGAAGAGGAGTACGAGGCGCTGCGAGCCCTGCAAGAAGGCTTTCTGACCGCGCCCGGCGGCATCATTCGTCATCGCGGTAAAGAGTTGCGTCGTGCCGATCTGCAGCAGGCCATCGAGGATTGCAAGGAAGAGTTGGATCGAGTACGCACCGCCGTGCTGGGTCACGACAAGCGTTGCCGAAGCGTGCATCTATCGGCCGCCAAGCAGTTGGGCAACGGTTGGGAGGACTATCTCAAAGGCTTGCTGGCGCTGTTGCATTATGCCGAGCATAACGACGCGAATCTGCAGGACGCTTACGGCGCCATGCGTAACGTGCTCAACATCGTCACCGCTGACGGTCGCGTTTCCGATGGTGAGCGTCGGCGGCTGATCCATGCCTGCGCCGACGTTCACAACGCGCTTCGTCACATCTACGAGGACGAGGGCAGACTGATTCAGTTGGATCGCACCGTGCTGCGTCGTTTGAAAGTGGACAGCTGGCAAGCGGCGCTGGGCGATTTCAATTTGCCACCGGCAGATCAAAACAACCTGGGCGATTGGCTTCAGGCCATCGATAGTTGGGTAGGGAGTGCGGCGGCGGCTTTATCAGCGCTGCGTCAGGCCTCGCTCGAACAGTTGTTGCTGGTCGAAGGGCAGGTGGCGCGCTTCGTTCGAACCAAGCTGCAACCGGGCGCGGCGCCCGAGCCCAGTGTGGTGCCGAATCAGTATCCGGTGTTCGTGCCGGGCAGTGAACGGCCGCGCCAGAAGAAGCTGGATCTATGGGATCGTTTCCACGTCGCCGATGGATTGGTGCCGACGTTGGCGCGCTTGACGGTGGCGTGCGGCATCATCGCAGCGGTGCTGAGCGTCGGCACCACGGTAGGTACGGTGGTCAACACGACTATCGTAAATATTTATAACGGCCTCGGCCGGCCGGTCAAGGTTGCGGTCGGCGCCGACGAAGTACGTCTGCGGCCGTTCTCGCACGCCAAGTTGCCGTTGCTCGATCAGGAGCATTACGTCATCAAGACCACCGCAATCACCGGCGAGTTGATCGAGGAGTTCCAGGTCGATATTCCGTCCGGCTCGAATGACAATGTTTATAACGTCGCTGGTGCCAGCCTGCTGATGGAATGGACTGCGGTTTACGGCAATGTCACTGCGCCCGCCGAGCGGGTTGTCGGGCCGATGCGCTGGACGACGTCCGATGCGAGTTTCATTTTCGAGGAGCCACCGTCGCAGCTCAGTACGCGAAGGTCCAGCAGCGGCGATACGCGGACCGTGCTGAGTGCCTATGGCGCCGAGCATCCGACGCCGCTGTTCCAATGGGTGAAGGATCAAAAGCAGTTACACGACGTGACCGCCATGCACGTCATCTGGGATTCCAGCGATGCTCAGTACACCGCTTTCTGGCTGAGTGCCGCCTCCGGGATGTCGGACTTCGACGAACTGCTGCGTGCTCGGCTGGCGCTGCAGCCCAATGACATGTTGACGCTGCGTGCGGAACAGGACTTCGCTCGAGAGGGGCGGCGCCTCGAAGTGTGTGAACGTCACCGTTCGCTAGCGAGTGGCCAACCGAGCAACTTCGATTTGAAGTATCTGACGGCACGCTGTCTCGAAGGCGACGCGGAGCGGGATCGTGCGTTTGCGGAGTTGTATGCGCAGGCGCCCACCAATGGCTGGTTGGCGTTTGCCGTGGCGTACTCTCATTTGCAGCAGGCTCATTGGCAAGAGGCGCTGGCGCCATTGGACGTGGCGTTGCAAAGCGTGCCGCCCTCGATGGGCGAGCGAATTGCGATGGATACTCTGCGCGTGCGCCGCATGCTCAGCGATACCGGCAAAGCCGCTCTGGGCGGGCTGGAACAGCACTCGCGAGCGCTTTCTTATTTCGATTCATTGGAGTCGGGGGCTGGCGTGCAGCCCGGCAACGATCGTGCTTACTACCACCTGGGCCGTGGCGCTCCGGCGCTGGCGATGCAAGAGTTGGAGCGGGATCAGGCGCCGGACCCGCGCATCGTGCGCTTCGCTGCGGCGTCGGATGGCGCTAAAGCCGATCTGATTGCCAAAGCGTTGGCATTGCCGATCACCGAAGGCATCGATCCGGATACGGTGCTGGTTTCGTTGGCTCTCGCGTGGCGCGAGCGAGCCGATGCCGAGCCCTATCTGGCTTCCTTCCGTGCCGAGCCGACACCGGACGCGCAGCGGGTGCTCGAATTCATGTCCTTGGTCCGGCAGGGCGACGTGGCGCGCGCCGAACAGCAACTCGATGACATCGATATCAAATTGCGTGCGCGGGCTTACAGCGCCGCGTTGGTGTTGTTAGGCGAGCGAGCGCCGAAGGAATGGCGAGTCGCGGCCAATCGGTTGTTGTTCGTCCCCGAGCGGCCGTATTTCGCAGCCGCTAACACTGGACTTAAAACGCAATAGCGGCAGGCGCGGTCGCGGCGGCTTGATCCACGGGCGCTGGCGTGGGGGCGGCCGGCGCAGGAGCAGGCTCAGTGCCCGGGGGCGGCGGCAATTCTTCCGCAGTCAGCGCGGCTACATTGATCACCGAAGGATCATCACGCAGCCTCACGTACAAACCGCTCTTGCCGGGCCGAGGCACGGGCAACGCACGGCCCGGAAATCCTGCCGGCACAGCGATGGCCTTCTTGAATTCCGAATCGCTGGACACCGAATCGACTAGAAACAAATTCGAGCCCGTGAGCTTGCAGGCCTGCTCGGCCACGGCCGGGCACTGCAGTGCCTGCAGCACCGGCAGTCGCACCAGCGTCACCAACGACTGCCAGTCGCCCGCGACACCCTGATTCACTATTCGATACTTCAGTGGCCCGAACGCGGAGAAGCCAAACGCTTTGGCCGGGTCGAACGTGACTACAGCCACTTTGCTATCGACCAGCGTGATGCCGCGATTTGCCAGGCTGAGCGTGGTCGCGAACCCTTCATCCTTGCTGGCCACTTCAATGTTGGCTTCGCGGCTGAAGATCGCCGGCGACTTCGCCTTCACCGAGAAAATGAGCTGCGCGTCTTGCGGCAACTGATCTTCGCTGGCGAGCTGAATGTTGCTTTCGTTACTACGCGTCGAGAGCTGCACGCTCTTGCCGACCAACTCGACGCTGGGACGTGGCGCGGCCACGGTGACGTTGACCGTATAGCTGCGTCCATCTCGAAGCTTGACCTTGGCTTTGACGGTATCGCCTTGTTGCAAGCTCGGGGCGGGCTGTTCGGGCGCGGCGTCCGCCGTCGTGCTCTCAGGCTCGACTGGCCTCACCACTTCCATTCTCAGCGCATCGCTCTTGGTATCGGTGGCCGACGGCGTCGGCACGAAGTCCAAGCCCTTCAACGACAGGCTGGCGACATCGCTGAGTCGGCTGCCCTTGAGAACGCCATGCGACTCGCCGGCATGGATGGCAAAGCTTTCGAAGCGGCCGGCTTCGGGATAAGCGCGCAGCTCGACCGGGTGCGGTTCGCTGGAGCCGAACTGAGACACCAGCAAAGTCACGGCGCCGGGCTCGGCCTGCTGCAACGGCAGGTTGATCTCGACCTCGTTGGCCTTTACCGGCGACCAATCGACGCGCAGCTCTTTACCGCTGGGATCCTTGACCATGATGCGATCGATGCACGCGACGCTGCCGGCTTGCAGATGAATGGTGTTGGCGCGGCCGATGATCAACGAGCCGTCATCGAGGGACGAGGGCGACCAGGATTGCGAGTGGGTGTTGACCAATTGGAAGCCCGGGCCGTCGAACTTGTCGAAGCCCCAGTAGCCATGCAGCGAACCTTTGAATCGTTCCGACAGGCTGGCGGTCGCCAGCGGCGAGGTGTCGACCACGAAGCCGCCTTGAGTGGCATCGGCCGTTGCCGGCAGATCGATAGTTTCGCCGTCCTTGCCTGCCACGCGCAGCACCGTGTTGTGCGCGTACTCGGTTGCGAACACCAACGGGGCGCCTTCCACCGGTAGCACCAGCGAGTCCCTGCGAGCGCAGTAAATATCCTTCGGGCTCACGGCGTGCAGCGGTGGCGGCAGCGCCTGCTCAACCGCCGGCAGCGCTGCGACCAGCACCGACTTGGGATTCTGAAACGAAGGCGGCGTGTTGAGCGTCAGCGTGAGTTTGGTGCCCAGCGCGGTGGCCAGCGCTGGGATGTATTGATAATTGGCGACTCGGAACGAATCGAACAGCCGGCCCAGGTCGAACAGCGACGACAAGTACGGGCTGTAGTAACCATAGTTGGCTTGCGGCGTGTGGCTGGCAGCCATGACCAGGTCGCTGGCGGGGCCCGTGGTCAACGATTCGACGATGGAGACGCTGTGACCGTCGTTGAGGATCAGCGTTTCCTGTCCCTGCATCAGGCAGGGCGCCTGCAATTGCGGCAGACGGTCGAGACACTTTTCATCGGCCTTGATGCCGAGGCTGCGTGCGAGCAGCGGCGTCGTGTCCTTCAACACGGCCGGGTTCGCAGCGTTGAGATGGCGAATGGACGCGAGATAGCGCTCGAGGCGCGAACGATCCAGCGTGGCCTGATTCAACTCCTGCGTGGCTCGAACGAATGCACCCGGCCGGCCGCGCACCGCGTTGCTCAGGGTTTTGAAATCGCCGCCGTCTTCGGGCGCCAGGAAGATCAGCGCTTGCTGGGCGCCTTCGGGCACCGTCACGGTGAGGCCTTTCTGCTGGCAGGCCTTCTTCCAAGCCTCACACTTGAAGAACCAGTTCTTGGGCGGCGGATTGGTGGGGCCGCGCAGGAAGGCGAGGATCAGCAGGTAGTGCTCGGACTGCGTCTCCGGAAAGTCCGCCTTGATCCACAGCTTGTCGCCGGTGGCCAGATGCGGGGCCTGTGCGATGGGCAGCGTCGCGCCACCGCGAGTCACGGTGACTTCGAGCGACGGGCCCGTCAGGTCGAAGGGAGCAGCAGTCCCGGCGGCGTGGGCCCAGGAGGCTGAGCAAAGGGCGAGGATGGCGAGCCATCGGCAGAGACGCGAATTCATGGGGGCGAATCGTAGGGGAGAGCGCGCGTCGAGCCAACCCGCTTTGGCGCTTTCCGAGCCAATTTGTCGGGGATTGTGGGGCGATACGACGCGCGCTGTTCAGCTGGGCTTCAGTTAGCGGCCGCTTTTTCGCGGGCTTGCGCGCGTTTGTATTGGACCAACAACGCATGTTGCGTTTCCGTCGCCAGGCCGTGCAGCACCAGGCGAAAGCCGGCCCGCAGCGTCGACATGGGCACCAGCGGATGCCGATTGTTGATCAATGCCGGGGTCCAGGCCGTGCCCAGCAGGCGCGCCACATACAGGCCGACCGTCTCATCCAGCTGCAATGAATTGGAGGCGCGCCAGAAGTCGTTGTCGGTCAGCAGCAGCTGATACACCGGCGTGTACAGCTCGATGGCGGTTTGCAGATCGATGAAGTTGCTCCAGCGATCCGGCAGCGGCTCGATGGCCAGATCGCCGTCGCTGATGCCGCTGAAATCCAGCTCGTCGATGGGCGCGAGTTCCAGGCCCTGCTGGCGCAGTTGCTGATTCAGGCCGATGACGAAATTGAACAAATTGATGTCGTGTTTGAGATAGAGATGATCGCGCACTTCCGCCAGCCGGCGCGGCTTCAGCGGCGTGGTTTTCATTTGCACGCCGCGGGTATTGCGAGCGATGAAATCCAGGATCTCCGAGCCCAAATGGAAGTGGCGAAAGATCAGCAGATTGGCGTTCGGCGACACCCAGGTGCGCATGTTCCATTCCAGCAGTCGATGTAACAGCGCCGAAGAGGTGAAGCGCTTGGGCAGCACGATCTTGAGTAGCTGAAAACAAACGATGCTGGCTCTCGCTAGCGGCCGCACCAGCGGCAGCAGGAACTGCCGCGAGCGCGAGCTGAGATCTTCCAGCCAGGCACGTTTACATTGCTCGGCCAGCGGCAGGCTTTGATCCAGATACAACGCGCGCCACGGGCTCGGGTCCTCGGGATCGTGCGGTTCGCTGAGAAACTTCGGTTGAGTACTCACAGAACGTGCTCCATCTGCAGGACGTAGAGATCGGCAGTCGCGCGGGCCACGGCCAGGATGCGTTCCTCACAGCCCGGGCTGAGTTCGATCGCCATTTCCACCGCGCTGAGCCAGCGGGCCAGGTGCGACACATCGTTGTCGCCGTGATAGGTCAGGAAGCGGAACGATTGCGCCGGCAGTTCGAGTTGTTGTTTCAACAGCGGTAACAGGGCCGGGATGATTCGCTGGCCGGTGCCTTCGATGATGTAGATGGCGCCGAGCAACCCGAACGGGTTCGACTGGCTCGCCAGTCCATGCATATAGGCGTTCAGCGCTTCGCCGCCGGGATTGCGACGCAGGTCCTCGATGGCTTGGGCGGTGCCGCCCGCCAGGCGATAGTCATCGAATAGGATTTTGAAGTCGTTGTGTTCTTCGCCGGCGTGCTTACGGACGAGGGTCGCCAGCAGCGAATATTGTTCGTCCAGGTGGTCCGCGCCCGCGACCATCCAGCGACTACCTTCGCGAACTTGCGGAATCCAACAGCCCATCCACTTCACGTAGTCCGCGTTGGTGAATTGGCCGGTGGTGATCTTCTGGACCAACGGTGTTCGCCACGCGCGAGAGCGATAGTCGTGCCAGACGGATGCAAGCGCCTGGACCAACTTCGCCGCTTTCGCCGATTGCGTCGTTGAGACTTCATGAGGCGGGGCGATGTCGAGTGCTTCGCTGCTGCTGTTCGCCGGCACGACCTCCAGCTGCATGAAGGACACGCTGAAGCGTCCCGACTCCGGCACGAAGCACAGGATCTGCTGGCCCGGCTTGAGCTCGCGCTCGCGCACGAAGTCCGCCAGCATGATGAATATCGACGCTGCGCCGGTGTTACCGCGCCAAGTGAGATTGCTATACCAGCGGTCGCGCGGGATCGCGAGGCCGGCTCGTTGCATCAAGTCCTCGACCACACCGGCGAATTTCTGCGACGAGTAGTGGCACAGGAAGTGATCGATCTGCTCGGGTCGAAACACGTCCTGCTGAACCAGCGTTGCGTACTCGTGAATGCCCAGCTCGAACAAGTTCGGTAGCAGGCGCACGTCCTGTCGTAACAGGAACGCGCCGTCGGCTTCGGCGTCGGCCAACGAGGCGTAGTCGAGATAGGACGGTCCCGAGCCGTCGGCGGCCTTGCCGATCTGCATACACACCGGCAGATCGCCACTGAAGGAACGATTGTGAATCCAGCGCAGCTTCAGAGATAACCCAGCGTTACGCGGCTGTCTGCTGAGCAAGCAAGCGCCGGCGCCATCGGACAGCATCCATCTCAAGAAGTGTGAGTCGAAGTCAGTCTCGTACTGGCGAGGAGCGAAACGCGAGCGCTTGAACATTCGCGACGGCATTTCGCTCGCCGCGACCAACGCGTGTCCGGACTCGCTCAGCTCCAAGGCAGTCGCAGCGTGTTGCATGGCTGCCATGCCGGCAGCGCAAACACCTTGGTGAGTGCTGGTGGTCATCGGCGGCGCATGCAATTCGCCTTGCAGCATGTTGGCAAAGCCGGGCATGGCCAGATCGCCGCCGGAAGAACCGGTGCACAGGATTGTCACGTCTTGCAACGTGACGTGCGCGTCGGTGATGCAATTGTTGATGGCCGCCGCCGCCATTTGTGTAGTCGAGTGGACCGTCGCACCTGCATCGTCGATGGCGTAGTGCCGTGTGACGATGCCGTTCTCCGCCAGAATCCGTCGCTTGATGCGTGCCGAGGTGGCGTTGAGCGGAGCGATGAAACGATCGATGTCATCGTTGGCCACCGGCTGGCCCGGCAGGAACGACCCCGTGGCGGTGACGAACACACTGTCGAATCGAATCGGCATGAGAGCGCCTCTCGTAGGGTGTGATGTGATGCGCGCTCAGCCTGCGGGCGGCCGCCCAGCGGTTCAAATACTCGCCTCGGCGTGACACCTTCCGATACGCCCGGTATCGTATCGTTATACTTTCGGGAAAGCGCTGCGAATGGCCAACTCCAAATCGCTGATCGACAATCTGAAGGCTGTGTTGAAACTGCGCGGCGTCACCTACCGCGATCTGGCCAAGCGCTTGAAGCTCAGCGAGCCCACCGTCAAACGCGATTTGAGTCGTGGCACGTTCTCATTGCAGCGGCTGGATCAGATTTGCCACGTGGTGGGCATCGACTTGGAAGACCTGGTGCATCCGCCGGCACCGGGCGCCATGCTCACGCAGCTCAGCGACGAGCAGGAGCGGGCCATCGTCAACAAGCCCAAGCTGTTGCTGGTGGCCTATCTCACCGCCAACGACTGGCGCTTCCAGGAAATCGTCTCGACCTTTCAGGTCAACGAGAGCGAGCTGATCGACATCCTGCTGAAGCTGGAGCGGCTCGGTATCGCCGAGTTCCTGCCGCCGAACCGGATTCGCAAGCTCACGGCGCGTAATTTTTCATGGCGCAAGGATGGGCCGGTGCACGAGTTCTTTTTGAAGCGTGTGGTGCCGGAGTTTTTCGGCGGCCGTTTCGAGGGGCCGGGCGATGAGCTGCGTTTTTTCGGCGGGCTGCTGACCGCCGACTCATTGATGAAGTTCAAGGCGGGCATCGATCGGCTCGCCACCGAGTTCGAAGAGCTGGCTCACAAGGATGCGAGAAAGCCGCTGGCCGAGCGCGACAGCTGTAGCGCCATCTTGTCGCTGCGAGCGTGGGAGTTTTCCGAGTTCAACAAACTGCGGCGCGGTCGCAAGTAAGCCCAGTCAGCTCTTGGTCGCCTTCTTCATCATCTTGGCGATGGCCACTTCGCCGAGCGGTTCGCGACTATGCACGCGGAAGCTCTCGGCCCATTCGGCTTGAAAGTCGCGCTGATACTTGGCGTTGATACACAGCGTGATCAGCATCGTGATCAATGCACCCAACGATGCCAGCGCCATGTCCTTCTGCGCATCCCAGATGTCGCCTTGCGCGCCAAGGAACGCTGCTCCGAGATCGCCGCCGAACACTTCGGCTGCGACCCATTCGACCAGCTCATATAGCATCGAGCTGGACATGGTGAGGTCGAGCGGCAGGAAGTAACCCCAGAAGCCGCGCACCGAAGCGATGCGCAGGAACACTTCTCGAATCGGATACGCCAGCAACAAGCCGTAGCTGAAGTGCACCAACCGGTCGAAGTTGTTGCGCTCCCAGCCGAACAGCCCGTTGATGGAGAAGCCCAGCCAGTGTTGTCCGGCCGCTTCGTACGGCACTTCGGCGTAGGTGTAGTGCGCGCCCACCGTATGCAGGCACAGGAACACAAACAGGCAGGTATAGGAGACGTTGGAGAGCGGGAACACGCGATGGGTGGCGACGATGCCGGCGGCTCCCGCCAATAGCAGCACGTTTTCCAGTACCCAGTCCGAGCGGTGCAGGGGTGCAATGGCCAGCGCCACCCACAACACCGCCCAGGCGGCCATCAGCAGGAGCAAATAGTTCTTGCGCGTCAAGCGAGGTCCCACGTTCCCCGGAACGCGCCGAATCTTACCCTAGTTGGTGTGTTTCTCGGTCGCGATCTGGCGCAGCGCTTGTTCGAACACTTCGACCGGCTGCCCACCCTGGATCAGGTACTTGTTGTTGATGATGACCGAGGGCACGGCGCGGATACCGAGGCGGCCGAAGTGCTGTTCGCGTTCGCGGACCTCGTCGGCATAACGGTTGGATTCGAGAACCTCGCGAGCGCGCACCGGATCGAGGCCGATCTGTGCGGCCACGTCGATTAGCACTTCGCGATCGCTGGGATTGCGGCCGTCGGTGAAATAGGCGGCGAACAAGGCCTTCTTCAACTCATGCTGACGGCCTTCCTGCTCGGCCCAATGCAACAGCCGATGAGCGTCGAAGGTGTTGTAGATGCGAGCGCGCTTGTCCATGTTGAACGTGAAGCCCAGTTCCTCGCCTCGGGCCCGAAGGCCTTCGCGACTCTGTTCCATCTGCTCGGGCGTCGAGCCGTACTTCTGAGTGATGTGTTCGCCGATGTCCTGGCCTTCGGGCGCCATCTGCGGATTGAGTTCGAAGGGTTGGAAGTGGATGTCGGCGCTGACGTCGGAGCCGACGCGTTCGATGGCTTGTTCGAGGGACCGCAGCCCGACCACACACCAGGGGCAGGAAACATCGGAGACAAAGTCGATCTTGATCGGGGCGGTCATGAGCTTTCCGGAACGGGGACAAAGGAAACCGGAAAGATGCGGGCGACCCGCCAGCAATTCAAGGTGTCGCAGTTTTCGGTGCGGCGAGACTGCGCCACAGGTGCATCACTGCGTAGCTGCGCCACGGCCGCCAGCTTTGCGAGAGTTCTTCGGCCTCTTTGGCAGTCACGCCCCCGAGCGCGTTACGAATGGCAATGTCTTCCTTGGGGAACGCGTCGGGCCAGCTCAAAGCGCGCATGGCGACGTAATGCGCGGTCCACGGGCCGATGCCTGGCAGTTCGGCCAGGCGACGAATGGCGTCTTCGGGTTTGTAGAGCACGCCGCCATCCAGCGCCAACGCGCCGGACAATTGCGCCTGAGCCAAAGCGATGATGCTCTTGGAGCGCATGCTGACGATGCCCAACTTGGCGATATCGTCGACGGTGGCGACGGCGACGCGAGCCGGCGAGGGCGTGAGACGACTCAGATCCGGGTAGGGCGTGACGATGGGTTCGCCGAACGCTTCGGCGAATCGGCAACCGAGCGTGGTCGCTGCTTTGACGGTCACTTGCTGGCCGAGAATCGCACGCAGACCCAACTCGAAGCCATTGAATGCACCTGGCACACGCAGGCCGGCTGTGCGCTTCACGAGCGGTGCGAGGCGTTCATCCTTGCTCAAGTGACGCACGATCAGGTCGATGCGCGCGTTCAAGTCGAACAGGCTGCGCACTCGAGTCAGCAGCGTGGGTAACACGCTGGTCAGGCTGTGACTGAATTCCAGGTTGAGCGTGTTCGGTTGTTTGGCGTGAGTGACTCGAATCCAACCTTTCGCTGCTCCCATGTGCACGGTGCGTGCGTAGGCGCTGTCCGTGACCCACTCAATACCCTTGAGTGCACGGAACGCCAGGAATTCGAGCACGCCAGTCCAGTCGTAGGGCGGTCGATAGACCAGCTGTAGTGTTGAGCTATCGCCGTTGGCTGCTGACGATTCAATCTTCACATTCTTGCGGAGGCGCGTCGGAGCGAGTCCGTAGCGTGAGTTGAATGCGTCATTGAAGCGTCGCAGGCTGGAGAAGCCGCTGGCGAACGCAATCTCGGTCACGGGCAGCGTGGTCTCGCTGAGCAAGCGCTTTGCCAGCAGCAACCGACGGGTGAGCAGCAGCTGCACCGGTGCCACGCCCAGCTCCTTGTGAACGATGCGGCGGATCTGTCGCGAGCTCAGTTCGAACTGTTGGGCGATCGCTTCGAGCCCGGCGTCGTTGCCGATGGAGCCGTCCTCGAGTCGTTCGACGATGAGCTGCGCGATTCGTTGCGAGTCATCGACGGGGGCGTTGCCGGGCGCAAGTTCAGGTCGGCAGCGCAGGCACGGTCGAAAGCGCGCTTGCTCTGCCTGCTGGG
>NZ_JAEUPY010000769.1 GCF_016790065.1 Steroidobacter sp. | reverse complement strand
CGTCGCTTGCGATCACCCGAGTGCGCTCTCACCATCGAGGGGACCGGCGCCGTGATCGAGGCGATACAACGATAACTGGCCGTTGCCGTTAGCGCCAAGGTCGAAGTCGCGGCCTGACGCATTCAGTGTTCTACGCGCCATCGCGTACGAGCTCGAACCGCTTGCCGCGTGCTCAACGCGTGTGGCGAGCATCGATGCTCCTCCTTTGTATCTGCTGCCCCTGCCTTAGAGCGGCAGCTTCTCAACCTTGCGGGGTACTCGATGCCCCCGCGGGGCCTGGGTGTATCCCCGCACTTTGCCTGGAGATCACCCATGTCTCACGTGTACTACCATGCATTGAACTCGGCTCGCGCTTTCGGCGGGCAGCCCGAAGACTATCTCGCGATCCATCACTGGTTCGATGAATCAAAGGAAGCCTTTGCGGACTTTCGTCATCGCGCGCTTCGTCATCACGCGCAAGGCATCTTCTGGTGCGAACGGGTGTTTGGAGTCACCCTGACGAATTGTGACGGCAAGTGCGTGCCGGTCCGCCTGGTTGGCGAACAGCACGTGAAGGAGGATTGTGGCGGCCGCATTCCGACGCTCAGCGACTGGCTCTCGAGAATACAGCCCGAGCCGTGGATGGCTCGCGCCACGCCTGTCATCGGCAGCCGAGGAGAGCCCCGATGAGGTGCTCCGAGAAAACCAACGCGCGGTTGGACGTGCTACCAAACAAAGTGCGAGCGCCATTGAGAGAATTGCTCAGGGTCGGACACGTGAGCGAGGAAGTCATCAATACGGTGCTCGATGCCACGGAGCTGGCGGGATCCTCGAGCAAGGCGCTCGGGTTCGCGGTGAGCCTGATGCATTTGCAGGCCAAAGGCGTTCCCGTCAGCGACGTCATTCAGATGGCTCGTGCGCAGGGACGCAAGATCCGTCTGGACTGGAGCGAGCGTCGGTGGCGGGACGAGCACGATCGGCTCGCACGAGCAGAAACGTTGAAGCGCCTGACCGCGCAGAACGATTCTTATGATGTGGCGAAGTTCGAGGCCCACCTGCCGCCTCGATTTCGGGGCTACCTGATCCGCACCAGCCGTCGCTTGGGGATGGAAGGGCTACGGCAGCGTCATTGCATCGCCGGTGAGTCCTATCATGCACTACTCATCGCCGGCTACGTCGCCATCGCCTGTGTGTTCGTCGATCGGCGGCGATGGACGGTACAACTGGCGTTGAGCAGCAACCCCGAGGCGCCGCTGCGGATCACCCAGATTCGCACGCGCTGGAACGCGGAACCCTCATCCGAGGTGGTCGAAGCGATTCACCGCGAACTGGGCATTGAGCGCATGAGCACCGTGGAGCGCATGATCGACCGTCCCGCCCGAACGTACGTCTACATGGACAATCTTCGGCGCGTCCTGCCGGTCTTGAGAGGCCACGGTCTTCATCACATCCGAGTGACTTTCGACGGCAGTGGCGATGAGGGAGCGATCGAGTTCGTGAACTTCGAAGATCGCGCGTTCGATCCCGCCAACGTGTTCGTTGAGGTCGATATGCAGCGGGACCAGTGGGTGAACGGCGAGCTGACGACCACTCGGGTGTTGGAGCTGACAGATCTGGACGGTGCGATTAGAGCCATCACGGACGACTATCTTCAGGAGACCGGTGTCGACTGGTGGAACGGGGACGGTGGCTATGGGGAGCTTGAAATCGACGTGGACGCAGGCACCGTATCCTTGGAAGTCAGTGTGCGGTTCACCGAATCCAGTGTGCAATTCGCCAGGGAACGCGACATTGCCACGGGCGAGGCAGTTGATTGAGGCAGAGGAGGCACGCTGTGCCTCCTCTTTCTAAACTTCACGGTCAGTCGGGTCGATCCGGCAGCGCTTGCGCAGCTTCAGTCGTCGCAGCGTGCTGCATCGAATGAACTCGGGGCGCAGCCTGCGCAATTAGAGATCAGGCGACTGCAGGTTCTGCGCATCCAATGTAGAAGCTGCCGCCGAGGGTTGCGCCACGTCGATGTACGTCGATCCATCGGCACGGTGCTGCAAGAGCAACGTCGTGCTCAGCGTTCGCAAGAAGCCGACGAGCGCGATGGGTGAATCAAAGTGGGTGCCGGTGACGGCATGCACTTTTACAAAGATCGGCGCCTGGGTCTCCTCGGCCCAATACGCGGTGTCGAGGTGCGGATCCAGTGCGACGTTCTCGCCGCTCTTCGAGATCAGGTTGATCAGGCGAAACACGGGCCGGGGGTCTTGCGGCTCCGAGCGCCGTCCGTCCTTGGCAACGACGGCCGTGATCCGCGCGAGCTCAGGCGCACTCAGCGCAATGGAGCGAACCAGCGCAGCGATCCAGCCGGACATCATCACCGGCGCCGTAGCTGCCAGTAACTCCTCGGCGGGGAGCGAGCCCAAGCGTTCCATGGCAGCGCGCAACCCAAGCGCCACCGCAGAGAAGCCCAGGTGTTCGGCCTGTTGGATCAACGGCCAGACCGTACGTTCGACGGCCGTCTGAGCGAGTCGTGTGCGCTCCTCATCGCCCCACTGTTCAAGCGCGGCAGCCTCCGAGCCGCTCGCAAGCGTAATGAAACTTCGCTCGTCGGGGTGCTTGGGCTTTTTGTAGAGCGGCAGCTCCAAACGCACGTAGACCTGGGGCGGCGCTTGGAAGTGAATGCGACCAAACCATAACGTCCCCACGCGCCCGTCGCGGATCGCCGAACGAGTCGTGAGTAACGCTTCGTCCGAATGGGCGGCCGCCCATTGTTCGGCATCGATCGGATCGAGTCCGGTCACGTCGATATCGCAATGGAGCAGGCCCGTGGCGGCTCGATGGATCGTGACATCCACGACTCGCAGCCGTCCGGTGACGTTCAGTGCATCGAGCAGCGCGTGCGCGTGGGGAACGTTCGAGAGAAGGATTCGATAAGCAGGCGTGGCAAGCCAACGGTTCATTGAGAAACGCTCCTAGGATCAAGGTGCGTTCCTACCTTCAGTCACTCCGTCGGATCTGCAACTTCACCCAAGCGGTGCTAGGGCGGCTGCTGTGCCTGAGGCTGCTATGGCGTCACGTCGGCGCGCCGTGGTTACCAGCAAACGATCGAGAACGATTGCAAACATTTGCTCGTCGCGTTCGCGACGAAACGTGCGTGGTCGCCGGCCACAGTAATCCATCAACCGGCCTTAAGACGCTCATGGAGCGACGGCTTCACGAGTTCATTCAATCCCGCGGGGTGTGCAGGCGACCCGTGGGTCGCTGTGCGCTTCGCCCATTTCAACAGGACAGCGCTCATGCAAACTCCGCAAGCAACGAATACGATGTCGTTAGAGGTATTTCACACACTA
>NZ_JAEUPY010000736.1 GCF_016790065.1 Steroidobacter sp. | reverse complement strand
GATTTCCGGCGGCAGGCCTGTGTCCTTCAGCACGCGTTCCACATATGCAGTGAACTCCGGATCCCGCAGCGCGCTGCCTGACACGTTTACCGACAAATAGAAATCGCGATTCGGCGGCAGCCGATGACGCCACTCCGCTGCCAGGGTGCAGACCTGCAGAATGGTCCAGCGCGTGATGGGTACGATCAAGCCGACTTCTTCAGCCAGGGCCAGGAATTTATCCGGCGTCAGAATGCCTTCGATGGGATGGCGCCAACGCAACAACGATTCGGCGCCGGCCACGCGTCGATTGCGCAGATCGACGATGGGCTGATACATCATGTGTAGCTCGCGACGCTGGAGCGCGACGTGCAAGTCGGCTTCCAAGCTCACCAGGCTGGCGGCACTGCCACCCATGGCGGGCTGGTATGCCACCGCCGTGGCGGTGTCGTGACGTTTCGCGACTGAGAGCGCGATATCGGCTTCACGAACGGCTTCCTCGGCACGTTGCAAACCAGAGTCGATACAGGTGACGCCGACGCGAGCGGCGGCATTGATCCGATGTTTCCTCAGTTCGAATGGTGGCTGTAGCGTCTGTTGCAGCGTGCTGGCGATGTCGAGTGCGCCATCCGCGGACGCTATGTCGAACACCAGCACCGCAAACTGATCACCGCTCCAACGAGCGAGCACGCATTCGAGCTGCGCCGTCGCTTTCTGGAAGCGTCGTGCCGCTTGCACCACGAGTTCGTCGCCGGCGGTGTGACCCAGCGAGTCGTTGATCAGCTTGAAGCGGTCGATGTTGATGAGCATGACCGCGAGCCGTTGCCGCTTGCGTGTTCGGACTTCGCGTAGCGCGCGGTCGAGCTGATCCATGAAGTAGCGGCGATTCGGCAGGCCGGTGAACGCGTCGTGATAGCGCGAATGCTCGAAGCTCTTTTGCAGGTTTTCGCGCTCCTCGATTTGTAGCGCGAGCTTGCGATTGGTGGCTTGTAGCTGACGACGCGACAGCGCGAGAGCGTCACGTGCGCGGTGCAAGCTGTGAACGAGATCGTGAGTTGCGAACGACAGCAGCCATGCGACCACCGCCAACAAAGCGATGGCAGCCGCGAGTTCACGTGCCGGATACCAACCGGACTTCGGGCGCAGGGCCAGTTGCACGTAACCGCCGGGCAACTCCTGCGCATAGCCCTCGGGGATGCGGATGCGACTGACGATGGCGTCGTCGAGCGGCTCGATTCGGCTGCTGACAAAGACTCGCGGCGCGCTGCCGCCGGCATCGATCTTGGCCAGCTCAAAGTCGTATTCGGGATCGACCAGCCGATTGAGTTGCAGCTTGGACAGCAATTGATCCAGCTCGGCGGCGCTACCTTCGCGACGGTCGCGTTGCGCGAGTGTTTGTAGCTGGCGTTCGACGGTGCGGCTGTAGGTCGTGACCAACGTGCCGGCGGTGGCGCGCATCTGTTCGGCGCGCGCGCCGACGCTCAAGGTGATGAGCCTGGCACCGGCCAGCACCACGACTGCCAGCACCAGCACGGTGGGCAGCCATTGCGAGCCGCGTTTTAGGAATGCCAGTTTCATCGTGTCGCCAGCGCTTATGGAGCCCGGCCGCGCGATCCCAAGTACGCCGTGAAGCTCAAGGTCACCGTGACCTTTTCACTGCTCTCCAATTCCAAGTAGTCGCCGAGCAATTGCACCTCGCCCTTGGCAAATACTTTGCCGATGCCGATGAACCCTTGCTTCAAATCCTGCACGGGCAATGTCACGCCGGGTTGCAGGTTGAGCACGCTCGGATCGGCACGGCCAGCGGCGGCGCCGATCAAGAAGTTCACGTGCTGTCCGTAGTGATCGAGGCGCACTGTTGCGATTTCGGTGCCCAGATTGCCGCCGACCGAATCGGCGTAGGACACGCTGGTGGACAGGCGCGGTGACCAAAAGTAGGTCAGCCCCAGTTTGGGCAAATTACCGTGGCTGGTGTCGATGTCGATCTGGCGGCCTTCCAGCTGTACCGAGAATTTGCTGGTGAATGATTTGCTGAGGCCCAGCACGCCGATTTGATAGTCGAACTTGCGGTCGTTCTCATCGCCGTCGCCATAATGAAATTCGCCGAACACGGTGAGTCGGGAGGCCGAGTCGCCATGGCCCACGGCGGCGCGGATCGAGCCGAACGACCAACTCGAGTCAGCGATGGCTTGATGTTCGCCGCCCACGCCGACGATCACGTCGGGCGTGAAGTAGTGCAGATAGTTGAGTGAGCCGCCGTAGCCATCTTCATCGACGCCGACATCGGTGAGTCGCGAGCCGTTGCCGGACAGCGTCAGCTTGTCCGGCGGCCGTGCGTCGATCTCTGCGGCCATGACGGGCACGGTGGCCGCTAACGACGCTAAGCACAGGAGGGCGAGTTCAAACCTCATGGCGGTGTCACCAACGTTTGATTGGAGTGGCTGGTCTTGGGACCGTCGATGTCGCTGCGCTCGCCGATGGCGGCGCGCCCCATGGGTAGGAAGGCGACGATATAGAGCCGCTCGTCCTCGCCGGGCAGTGGCGAAGCGGAGCAGGTGACTTGATACACGCGCGGGCCGATCTCGATGTGCATCTTGCGACGGCCAGTCAGTCCTGGCTCCCACCAGCGCGGCGGCATGCCACCGAGCGATAGCAGCTGAGCCGCATCGGCATCTTTGTCGAGCGCGGTGAACAGGGCCTGCGCCGGCTTGTTGAAGGACAGCAGCCGACCTTGGGAGTCGAGCACCAGCATCGCTTGACCGCTCACGTCGAGTGCAGCGTGTGCTGTGAACTCTTCAGTCTTATCGTGAATGACCACCAACGCGAAGCGACGCCCTGTCTGGGTGAGATGGCGCACCTGGACTTCGGTGGCGCGCAGCCGGTCATCAACTTTGATCATGCTCAGCGGCACCACACCGCCGGTGCCGGTGATCAGTTCTTGCACCATCTCTGGGTAGGAGAAGCGAATGATCTCGAACAAGGCACGGCCACTGGCGGACTCGGCGTTGTGAAAGCGCGAAGATCGGTGACTGGCGCAAACGACTTGCAACGTATCGCTGTCGACCAGCAGCGCGGGAAACGGCATGGCTTCGACCAGCGTGGTCCAGAATTCCTGGCCGCGTTCCGCTTCAGCACGCGCCATATCCACATGGGAGTGCAAGCGTTCGAAGATCGTGCCCAGATATTCCGCCGCGACGGCGCAGGCAATCAACAAGATCGCAAAGACCTGCAACAGCACGGCGTAGTATGCGGACGGCGCATAGAAGCCGGGGAACGTTGAGCTCGCGCCTTGCTGACCGAGTACCGCGGCAAGTGATGCACCGAGGGCGTTGAGGCCGGGCACATACCAACGCAGCTCCGGCGCTTGCGCCAACGCGACCATACCTGCGACGACGATGGCCAGCATGGCCATCAAATAGGGTTGCCAGCGCGATAAAAAGATTGCACCGACCACCGGTATCGAAAACACCAGCAGGAAGGCTGGATTCTGTAAGCCACCGGCGTTCAACCAAATGAAACCGACCACTACGATGCCGGCGATGTGTAACACCGTGAGAATCGGTCGACGCTCACCGATTTGCGCGGGCTTGCCGACTACCGTGAATGCAATATGGATGGCACCGAGTGCGAGCAAACCGAGGCAGGCGGCGACAAAGTTGATGTCAAGGGCGCTCACCAACCACGGCACCACGGTCGCCAGCAGGATCGCGAAGATGGCGAGCAGCCATGTGTCATCCAAGAGATGGATGCGTGGGTCGCTCCAGGTCGGCGCGGGGATCGACTGGGTGTCGCCGATGTTCATCGCTGTACGACGGACTGTTTCGCATCGCCGACCGCCACCGTGGCGCCACCGATGCTGAAATTGTTGCCTTCCAGGAACGGCACCGAGCGAACTTTCGGACTGCCGTCCTCGGGTTGGAAGTCGATGACTTTGAGGGCCAATGCTCGGGGTCGAACCACTTGGTTGTTACGGAGAATGGGCGAGTCGCCGATCACATCGATGCCGTTGAACTTGGGCTCGATGATGGTGTTCTCGATGGCGCTGCTGGGATTGCGCGGCACTCCCAGGACGAATGCGAGGCCGTAACCGCTGTTATGAACGCGATTGGCGCGTACCAGCGTGTCGGCTGAACCTTTCAGCATGATGCCGTAGGCCGCGAAGCCATCGAACTCGTTCTCTTCGATGACGGCGGCGCGCGCATTCTCGACCACGATGCCCATGGCTGCGCCTCGGCTGATGCGATTGCCTCTGGCCACCGCACCCGTGCCCATGAGCTGCATGGCGGCTTCACGCGAATCGAGCAACTCGTTGCGTTCCACCAGCACGGCAACGTTGGCGGTGAGAATGCCGATGCGTTCCTTGGTGAAGCGATTGTCACGCACAGTGATGGCTGAGCCGCGCTCGTCGGGCTCGCTTCGCACTGCCCAGAGGCCGGCGTCACGATGTTCGCTGAACTCGTTCTTGACCACCACTCCGTTACGGTTGGACGCGGCGAAGCGCACGCCGACTCGATTCTTCGCGAATCGATTCCGCTCCAGCATGATTTGGTTGGCGTTCTCGGCCACGTCGATGCCGACGTCGCAGCCTTCGATGTCGGCGCCGCGCAGCGTGAAACGCTCGGCCCGCAGAACGATGCCGGTGGCCTTGCAGTTGCGGATGCGCACACCTTCGAAGGTAACGTTGGTGCCGGCCACATCGAGCACGGCGCCGGCAGGCAGCGCATCGCCGTCGATCTCCGTGCCTTGTGCCGCCCCGACGAGTCGAATGCCCCGGGCGTTGGCGAACGGCGGCAACGTGGAGGCCAAGGTGATCTTCGGCACCTTCAACGTAATGGTGACTTCGGCAGCGGACGCGGTCGCTTTGAACAGCGCCTCACGCAGTGTGCCGGGGCCGCGATCGTCGGCGCTCGTGACATCGATGGAAGGACTGTTCGCGATCTGGCCCGGCTTCACCTGGCGCGACTCGTACCAGTACCCCAGCCCAACGAATACTCCGAGCAACACGAACACCGCGATGGACACGGCTGAGCGACGGCTAAGCGGCATGGTCGTCTCCAGTACGCTGCAAGACAAATACCGCGTGCCATGAACGCTGCACGGCGAATCGACCGAACAGCACATCGATGGGCGTGGAAAGCAAGGTCACGCCGGCCAATGCCGACATGCCGAGCGCTCTTGGCAGGCCGCGCAGATGAGGCAGCAGCCACGTCTTGAACGGTGCTGGATCGACGCCGCTGATTGCACGCAGCTCGAAGCCAGTTTGTTTGAACAGATCCAGATAAACGTGTCGTTGCCGCGCTCGGAACACGGTGGTATCGCAGTGTTCTGCGATAGTGGCCGGGGCTGCTTCCAGCAACACCATGCGACCGCCGGGTGCCAGGTGATCTGCCATTCGTTGCACGGCCGAGCGCAATGCTTTGGGATCGAGAATGTGCTGCAGCACTGTCACGCCGACGATCAAGTCGAAGGCTTCGCCGGCATCCAATTGCGCCAGGTCTTGCACCAGAAAACGACAGCGGCTCGCAACTCCTTTGACTTCGGCACGACGCTGAGCCTCGGCAATCATGGTCGGGCTCAGGTCCATGCCCGTGACCACGCCGCCGCGCTGAGCCAACAGCGAACTCCAACGTCCAACTCCGCAGCCAACATCGAGCACGCGAGTGCCGGGTTCGATATCGAGCCACGGCCGGAGCGCCAGATACTGGCTCCAATGAATCATCCGGTTGTAGAACTCCGGCATGCCGTACGAACAGACTGCCGCGAGTCCCGAACCCTGCGCGGCAAAACGGCGCGCGCGATCCTCCCAGTAGTGGTCGGGGACGTAGCGGTCGGGTGCGGGCACGCCGTTCATGAGGCCTTCCGCATGAGACTGGTTTTCTCTTCGAGTGGCAGCGAGGTGCTGGCGCTCGGCATCGGCTCGTAGTGATCGCGGTAAACGCGGCGACCCCACAGCTTCACAGTGATCCAATTGACGTAGCCCACTGTCATCGGTGCGATGTGAGTCAGGGCATAGAACAAGTACAGCGGCACGATGGGAGCGATGTAGGCGCGTTCCTGTTTAGGTACGACGGTGAACAATGCGAACACGCCCAGCGCCAGATAGCTGCCGATGGCGGCCATGAAATAGTTCGGATTGATCAGCGAATTGCGCGGCAGGATGTTCGCCAGGAACAAGTTGTCGAAGCCGCTGATGAAGCTCAGTATCAGCAATAGCGCGCTGACGATTTTCAGCGGATGCACGATCAGCGACAGCCCGCCCAGATAGAACACGAAGTGATACATGGCGAACGGCGTGCGCCGACTGATGCGCCAGACTTCTTTGAAGCGCTCGATATAGACCTTCACCAGTCCGTAGTACCAGCCCACGCGCTGCGAGAACCAACGCGGCACGTTGCCTGGGCCTTCGGTGCTGACGACTAGCCGACCGTCGTAGTAGATGCGTTCGCCGTGACTCAGCAGGATCAGCGCGTTCTGCAAGTCTTCCGCGTACACCGACAGCGAGTGCTCGGCGAGTGCGCGTTCCAGAGCGTTGCGCCGATAGCAGGACACACCGGAAGTAATGCTGTAGTCGGCCAGGCTTTCGCGGCCGATGCGAAACGCCAGTGCATACTCAAACGCCTGGAAGCGAGCCAGGAAGCCGTCGGGCTCGATCATTACTCGCGGGCAGACAGCTGCTGCGCCCGATTGCTGGAAGTCGCGAACAAAGCGCTCGAAGTCGATCCGGCTGCCCCCGTTCTTGCCGCGAATACGAATGTCAGGATCGACCACCATCACCGTCTCGATATGCGGCGGCAAGCGTTCCAACAAGCGGCGGATCGCGCCGGGTTTACGACGATTCACGCCGTCATCGAAAACGCGCCAGCCGCTGTGACGTAAGCGAAGCACTGTGGCATCGGTTGAGCCGTCACTGATCAACCAGACTTTGTCGCGATAGGCGGCGAAGGCATCGATGAACTCATCCAGCAACGGTTCCAAGTTATGAATGGACGCGATGATGGCGTACGGCCGCACTGGCACGAGTTGCCTCGCGCCTGCAGGCAACGCTCCTGCCAGATCGATGGAAAGATGACGATTCTCTTCGGTGGGGGCGGTGGCGATGTGCCGGCGTCGCACATGCAAGCGCAGGATGAAGTCGAGTGCGTCGGTGTAAACGATCAGATTCGCGAGACCATAGACCAGTAGCGAGAAGCTGGCCGTCTGGAGATTCGCTGCCGACAGAGCGATCCACCCCGCCAGTAGCGCGCAAACCCCCAGGGGTGCCAACAGGCTCCAAGGGGTATTGAATTTCACGCGATTGCGACGGCGCGAATGGCCGCCGCCCTCCGAGTCTGAGGCAAGCGAGATTCGAGCTCGGCGCGCACCTCCTGCTCAGAGGCGATCTCGATACCATGCTCGGCCAACACCGGCACGCCCGCCAGAATCCAGATCAGCGAACGCAGCCGAGAGGGCATATGCGCCACACGCGGTTGTAACTCGGCCAGCATGGTTTCGAAGTTACGCTCGATCTGCAGGATGACTTCGCGCACCGTGGCGTCAATGGGCAGGATCTTGGCCGCCTGATCCCACTCAATAGCAGTGCCTTCGATATGTCGATGCGCGTACTCGGTGTGGGGACGCAATGCCGGGTCGCGCGCGAAGGCGGCGCCGGAGAAGGGAATCACATAGGGATACATGCCGACCTCACATCCTTGTCGGAGCCATCGGTATGCTTCACGCAGCGTCTCCGCGACATCGTCCAAGGTCGCGCGGGGGGAACTCAGAATCAAATCCAGGAACGGCGTAATGCCGAGCTCGAGCGTTGCGCTCAGCATCGGAGCGATGTGGCGATGAATCTGGCCCTTGTTGAATTCGTTCAGCACATTGCGGGAGAAGTTTTCGATGCCGAAGCCCAGCACTCGAAAGCCGGCGCGACGCATGGCGCTGAGCCGTTCCTCCGTCATTGCATCGATACGATTGGTGCTGATGAACTGCAAATCCTTGGGCAGCTCGCCGGCCTGTTTGGCGGCAACGATGCTTTCGCACAATGGCAGCACACGACGATCCTTGGAAAACACAAAAATATCGTCTTGGAAAATGATGGTGCGCACTCGCGGATGGGTGGCGACGATGCGCTTGATCATCGACAAACATTCTTCGGCACCCAATCTTGCGATGGGTGCGACGCTGCCTTGAGCTTCGTGCAGAAAGTTGGTGGAAGAACAGAAGGTGCAGCCCATCGGGCAGTAGTTGAGCGTGATCAAACGCACCGAGCGAATTTCGGCGAGCGTTGCTTCACGCGCAGCCTTCGTAGGTAAGCTGCCGACGCGATAGGCGGCTTCGAGCCGATCCCAATACGCTTCGTACGGCATGTTTTCATAAGGTGTGGCGAAGATTGCGGCACGCAGTTGCTCATGAGTCATAGCCGCTTGCGGTATGCGCAGCAAACTGCCGTCCTCGCGGCGTTCGACCGTACCGACGATGCCGCCCAACATTTGTTTAGTTCGCAAGCGGGACGCGATTTCTAACAGCGGATGTTCGCCTTCGCCCAGAATCACGCGGTCGAAGGGGCCTAGCTCGAACATCAGTTCGGGACGAAACGTGGCTTCCATGCCGCCGGCGACCATCAATGCTTTGGGTTCGAGCCGGCGCGCCAGATGCGCTAATTCCAGGTCGAACTTCAAGGTCATGCCGGTGGTTGAAATGCCGATGACGTCCCAGGTGTCTCGCAACATTTCTCGTTCCAACGCGCGGTCGGGTGGGCCGATGCAACAGTTGGGATCAAAGACTTTAACGTCGACGCCATGCGCGGCCAGTACGCCAGCCAATCGCCACACACCTAATGGCGGCGCCAGAAAGGTGTATTCCCCGCAGTGTGGGTCGTAAGGGCCCACTAATAGAAATTTGGGCAAGGTCGCACCCGAAACTTCGTACTTGTAAATTGTGCGAGCGATGAACGCGCCAGCAGGCGGGCTCGTTCCGGCGTAGGTGATATTCGTGTGAGCTGCGAGACAAAGGCGCGTGATGTGTCGCGCCGCGAAAGCTTGTACTGAGTTTTCTTGTTGCTGTTATAGAGCGGCTTCGACGCCGAGAGATATACGATTGCCGCGATAGTCGAATTCAGCTTGGTCGGCGTCGTTGTCGGTATAAGTGTGACGCAGCACCAAATCCCAGCGGCTCGACAGCGTGCGGGTCAATGCCAGCGACACTTCGGAACGATCTTCGGAGCCGTCGTTATCGTAATCGCTGTGTCGCCGAGAAACTTCGAACAGCACCGTCCAGTCGGCGCCGAACATGCGTTCGATGTCGGCTCGTAACAAATGCCGAGTAGCGGACAACGAGTCGTCGTCGTAGTCGCCGATTTCGATTCGATATTCGATGCCGATGTCCCAGGCATCGCGATTCCAATCCAAGCTCGCGCCGGCTTCGTGGCGCTGGCCGGTCAGGCCGCTGTAGTCGTCGAAACCTTCGATGTCGTTGAAACGATAACGAGCGCGAGCGTACAGGGTGGGGCTCAGCTGCCGCGTCGTTTGTAACATGAGTGAACGCCGGCTTTCGAAATTCTCGCCGTCGAGCAGGGTATGAGTGAGTTGTAAACTCACATCGTTGCGCCAG
>NZ_JAEUPY010000730.1 GCF_016790065.1 Steroidobacter sp. | reverse complement strand
TGCAATACGCGCCCGATGGCGCCGAGGTGGTGAACGAAACCGGCGAGCGCATCCCGCAGACCGATGCCGGCCGTCAATTCAAAATTCTGGATAACGGGCGGTAAGCCACGCGCAGCGCCGATGCCCGGCATCACCGGGAACGATTCGACAAACGGCCGGAACCCATGCCACCGTTGTGCTCAATGCCAACGGCGGGCATGGGGGAGTGTCGATGCTGTTTCACAAGTGCGGTCCTGGCTGTGTGCC
Organism: Steroidobacter sp.; assembly: GCF_016790065.1. Taxonomy (GTDB): domain Bacteria; phylum Pseudomonadota; class Gammaproteobacteria; order Steroidobacterales; family Steroidobacteraceae; genus Steroidobacter. The sequence continues at coordinate 6,289 of NZ_JAEUPY010000730.1, read as the reverse complement.
GCGAGCGGCAGCGGATTCGCTCGGCGGCGGCGGGGCGAGTTCGCCGCGGCGGCGCTCATACACCGTGGATTTGCATTGTCATGTGATGGTGCCTCAGGTCGAGAAGCTGGTTGCGGATCGACCTGAAAAGCTCGCCGAGCCGCAAATGCAGCTGCGGGCGATGGGTGCTCCGTCGGTGGAGCACAATCAAAAGCACATGCTCCCGGCAGCTGTGCCGAAGATGCTCGATCTGCAGCTGCGTTTAGCCGACATGGATCGCATGGGCGTGGATCTGCAACTGATCAGCCCGTCACCGCCGCAGTACTACTACTGGGCCGACGCCGATCTCGCCACCTCGGTGGTGCGTCTACAGAACGAACACATCGCCAAAGTCTGCGAAGCGCACGCCGATCGCCTGGCCGGGCTCGGCAACATCGCGCTTCAACATCCGGATCTCGCGGTCGAGCAGCTCACTCACGCAGTCCGCGAACTCGGCCTCAAGGGCGTGGAAGTGTCCACGAGCGTGAACGGCCTGGAACTATCCGATCCGCAATTCGAAAGAGTGTGGGCGTGCGCAGCCGAGCTGGGCTGCTTGGTGTTCATCCACCCGTTCGGCACATCACTGGGCGAGCGAGTGAACCGCTACTACCTGCAAAACATGATCGGCCAGCCGCTGGAAACCACCATCGCGCTGTCATCGCTGATCTTCAGCGGCGTGCTGGATCGTCATCCGAAGCTGCGCTTGCTGGCCGCGCATGGCGGCGGCTATCTGCCTTACTACATTGGCCGAAGCAATCACGGCCATCACGTGCGCCCGGAGGCGCAGCAGGCTCAACTAGCGCCGGTCGAATATCTGAAGAAGATCTGGTTCGACAGCCTGGTGTACGAGCCACAGATTCTGAAACAGCTGATCGACACTGTCGGTGTCGGGCAGGTGGTGGTCGGCACCGACTATCCGTTCGACATGGGTCACTACGACATGCACTCGTTGCTCGAGGCGGTGCCAGGCCTGAGTGGTGCGGATCGCGAGCGCATCCTGTCCGGCAATGCGCTCGACTTACTGGGATTGAAGCGACCCGCTACAGCCTGAACGTGCGACGCACGTTGGTTTCGCAGATCTTGCGCTTGTCTTCCACCGACAACGCAATCGCATCGAAGTCCGCGACCGACTTGGGTTGATTCTCGAACGGATAATCGACGGCGAACAGAATCCGATCGATGCCGACGGTCGCAATGGCCGCGGCCAGCGGCGCCGCCACGTTCATGCCGCTGGTGGTGATCAGAAAGTTGTTACGGAAATATTCCCCGGGCTTGCGCTTGAGCTTGGCCGACGTGGGGAACAGCGCATTCTCGAAGTCCCAGCGATTGTCGATGCGTTCCAGGAAGTAGGGAATGCCTTCACCCATGTGACCGAGCACGATGGTGAGCTTGGGGAAGCGATCGAAAATACCGGCGCCGATCAGCCGCAACGCATGCGTACCCGTTTCCACCGCGAAGCCCCAGCCAACAGTAAAACCTGGCACTGCCGCGCCAGCTACGCCTGGCGCTGCATCTCTCGGATGAATATAGAGTGGCAGGTTCAACGCTTCGAGCGCTTCGAGAATGGGCCAGTACTTCGGGTCGTCCAGGTATTCGCCGTTGGTGTGTGAGTTGACCAACGCGCCGGTCAACTTCAGTTCGTTCGCACATCGCTCCAGTTCTTTCACGGCTGCAGCTGGATCCTGAGGAGCAAACGTAGCGAGGCCCGCGAAGCGAGTGGGATGCGCTTTGATGGCTGCTGCCAATCTATCGTTGGCCAGTTTGCCCAACGACACCGCCGTCGGCACATCGAAGTTCTGCACGCCCGGCGAACCCAGCGACAGAATCTGCATATCGATGCCGGCGGCATCCATGCCTCGCAATCGACCCTCGCCCAGATCCATCAATAAGGGTAAGGCCGGCCCGACGATAGGGCCGCTGGCCCAGCTCGGAATGTTCCGAGCATGCTTACGTGCGGCTTCGAGAATCTCCGGAATGGTGAACGCTTCTTCGCAAGGCAGAAGTTTGTATGGTCGCTTGCCGTTGGCGGCCGCGGCGCTTGCCGAAGTATCCAGAGCGGCGAGGGCGCCACCCACTAGTGCGGACTGCAGAAAGCTACGTCGTTGCATGTCGACCTCGAGTATGCGCGCTTATCTCAGCGTCAGGATCAACTTGCCGCGTGTGTGGCCGGCTTTGCTGGCGGCCCAGGCCTTTTCGAAGTCGGCGAGCGGGAAGGTGGCGTCGACGTTGACGTCGTACTTTCCGGCGGCGGCGAGTTGGGCGACTTCATTGAGTACAGTGCCGATGGGCGTGCCATCGCGGCTGCGCATGAGGCAGCGAACGTTTGCAGCGGCGCATTGAGCGGCGTCGGCGGGGCCGGCGACGGAGACGACCAAGCCACCTTTCTTGACCACGGCAATCGACCGAGTTGCGGTCTCAGGATTGACGGTGTTCACGGCTATATCCACATCGCGAACTCGATCTTCGAAGCGCTCGGTTTGATAGTCGATGACTTCATCGGCTCCGATTGAACGCAGGTATTCGTGGTTGCGTTTCGACGCCGTCGCGATCACATAGGCGCCGCGTGACTTGGCGATTTGAACCGCCGCCGATCCGACGCCACCGGCGCCGCCGTGGATCAACACGCGTTGGCCTTTGCTGACCTTGGCAGAGTCGACGAGCACAGCCCACGCAGCGGACGCGGTCGTTGGAATGCCCGCGGCTTGTTCGAATGAGAGTTTCTCGGGTTTGCGAGCGATGGTGCTCACGGGCACAACGGCGTACTCAGCGTAAGCGCCGCGAGGTTCGATGAAGACGATGACAGGGTCGCCGACTTTCCAGCCTTGAACTTGAGGTCCGAGCGATTCGATGACGCCAGCAGCATCGAAGCCGGGCGTCCACGGCGCAGCCGATGCAACCGGCGACGAAGGCGCGACGCCGCCAGGCGCAGCCGGAGCACCAGGCCGATATCCCAACGCCATCTTCCAATCAATCGGGTTCACACCGGCGGCGTGCAGCCGAACTCGAACCTGGCCAGTAGCCGGCGAGGGCGCGCTTACAGACCGAAGAACGGCTTTGCCCTCACTAACCACCACCGCTTGCATCGACACAGGCGCCGTGTCCGCCGACACAACAACAGGGAGCGCAGCGCAAATCAGCGCCGCCGCGCGAAAGAAATTCGAGCGCATGAAGCTCTCCGACGAGTAATTAGTTCTTCCGAAACGGCAACGTCAGCGCGAACAGCAGCGTCTTCCAATTCATCAGCTTCAGCGCGCTGCGCACCTCGGCCGGTTTCAAGCGCGCCGACATCGGCATGGCGCCGAAGATTTTGCCTTTGATGATCAGATTGGCACCGTCGCGCTCGATGGCGCTGACGGTCATCATTTCTTTGCCATCGGGACCGTACAGTTTCATACCGAGCGGCTCGCCACCTTGTCGAAATCGATTTTCAGATCGTCGAACATCTTGATCGCAGTGGCGCGGCCCGCGCCATACACGCCGCCACCGGGATGCATGAACGGTCCGACCAGATACAGTCGGTCGACGCCGGGCACCGTGTATTGACCGAGATCCGGCGTGGGGCGATGCGACACCGTCTGATACATGAACGGCGCAACGCCATGCACATCACCGCCGACCATCGAGTTCGGCGAGCTGCGTTCCAGGTCCAGCGGCGAATAGAACTTACGCGCCACGATATTGTCAGGCGTCAGATTCGAAACAAACTTGCGATACGCCTCCAAGCTCAACTCGCCGATCTGCTCCTTGATCTCATCCCAGCGCCCCGGCCCGCCCTCAGCAAGTTGATAGGGCGCAAAGGTGATGCCATGGAACATGCCTTTGCCTGGCGGCACGCGCGAAGGATCATTGAAGCTCTCATCGTTGCCGGCCACCAAGCGCCGCTTGGAAATCCGACCCCGGCGTAGCTCATCGAAGTCATCCAGCATTTCGCTGAGCTTAGAAGTGGTCATGAACTCCAGCATGATGGCGGTGTTGACCGGCTCGCTGGTGCGGAAGCGAATCTGTTCCTTCAAATCATAGTGACTGACGAACAAGCTGAAGGTGCCAAGCGTGGAGCGCTCAGCGCGCTTCAACACCGGTGCGGGCACGCCTTCGACGAACTGCCGTAAGCGATGTGGATGAATGGCACCGATGACACCGTCTTTAGCGACATAACGCTCGCCAGTCGCAAGCTCGACAGCACTGGCTCGCCCGCCGGAGGTGACAATCTTGCTCACCTCACGATCACAGACCACTTCGCCACCGAAGTGCTCAATACAGCGGACCAGGGCTTCAGTGAGTTTGCCGCTGCCGCCCACCGGCTGCGACACGCCGTAGGTGTGAATGATGCCGGGCATGAGGTACATGCCCATGCCGGTGCCCAACTCGTCGGGCATCTGGATGTTTTCGGTGATGAGTTTGACGAAGTGCATGCGCACCTTGTCGTTCTCAAACAAGCTGAGAGCGATGTCGAGCGCGCTGCGGCTCATGGCGTCGAGTAACTCGCGGCCTTCGTCGCTTTGATCGAGCATGCCGATCAGCGCACCCATGGGCAGCGGCGGCGAGTACAAACCGCTGATGAACATCGGCAGCATCTGTGCGCTTCGCAACGCGAACTCGCGATACGCCTCAGCATCGCGTGGCGACACCTTGGCGATGGACTCGCAGGACTTGTCGAGGTCCTTGTAAGTGATGATGGCGCTCTGGTCATCGAAGATGCTGGCGTACGGCACGTCGGAGTAGTGGTACTTCAGGCCGAACTTGCCCAACAGGCCGAGCTCGTCCTGGGTCAGCATCGGGTTGCCCTGGATCATGATGTGCACGCTGGAGTGCTCGTCATGCCAGTAGCCCGGCGTATTGATTTCGCGCGTCACCACGCCGCCGCCCGGATACGGTTTGCGCTCCAGCACCAGCACTTTCTTGCCTGCCTTCGCCAAATACGCAGCGGCCACCAGTCCATTGTGGCCCGCCCCCATCACCACGACATCGTATTGTTTGGTCATGCGGTGAAAGCTACCGGGGCGCTCCCGGTGCGGTCTAATTGTTTATCGACATAGCGGCCATCAGTCGGCCTGATGCGCGGGATCAGCAGAAACGTTTTCCGCCGGCGCCGGCGGCTGCCTAGAATGGGACCGAAGCTCGAGGGGAAGCAAGCACCATGGCCATATCAGGCATCGAAGCACTCGTTTACGGGGTCGACGATCTCGACCAATGCAGCCGGTTCTTTGACGACTTCGGCCTGACGCCGGTGAGTCGCACGCCGCAGGACGCGGTATTCGAGGTCGACTCGGGTTCGCGGGTGGTGCTGATGCGCCGAGGCGACCCGAGATTGCCGACGGCGTTCTCGCACTCGGTGGGCGTGCACGAGACCATTTGGGGCGTGGATAGCTCGGCCTCGTTCGACCGGTTGGTGGCCGACCTGAAGCGCGATCGCGACGTGCGCATCGATGCCGACGGTGTCGCGCACTTCCTGGCCGACGACGGCATGCCGTTTGGCTTGCGAGTGTGGACGAAGCGGACGGTGCTGTCCGTGTCCGATCCGGTGAACACGCCCGGTCGCATCCAGCGCTTGAATCAGCATCGTCAATGGCGCGCGCGTTGCCGGCCGAAGACCATCAATCACGTGGTGTTCTTCGTCGAGAATTACCGCGCGTCGTGGCGCTTCCTGCGCGACCGGCTCGGCTTTCGCTATTCAGATCATTCGCGGGACATCGGTGTGTTCGCACGCGCGGATGGCACCTTCGAACATCATTCGATCTTTCTGCTCGATTGCAAACTGCCGGTGGCACCGGGCAAGGCCGGCTTCATGCACGCCGCGTTCGGGGTCGACGACATCGATGAGCTCATGATCGGCGCCAATTACATGGAGCGGAAGAAGTGGGCCAACACGTCGCGCAACAGTTCGGGCGGCGTGTCGCGTCATCGTATTTCGTCCGCCATCTATTACTACGTCGATTGTCCTGCCGGCGGTGAAGCCGAGTACCACGCCGACACGGATTACCTGGATGACAACTGGGTGCCGCGCGTGTGGGACTTCAAGTTCGGCTCATTGATGTGGGCGCATCGCGTGCCGCCGATGTTTGCCGGTGATGACATCCCGTGGGACATGCAATTCGATGCGTCCGGTGCCTCGCTGGAGGAGAAGAAGGCGTGAGCACCCGACACGGTGGAAAGGTGGCGTTAGACACCGGCTCCAGTACCGCCAATGGACATGCGATCGTCGAACTACACTACGCTGACGCTGCACGAGTTGCCATCGCGCACATCGCCGACTGCAGCGAAACGATGGAAA
>NZ_JAEUPY010000721.1 GCF_016790065.1 Steroidobacter sp. | reverse complement strand
CTCACCGGCTCCACGGGCCTCGGCATTGGTGCCGATAGCCACTCCAAGCGCACGCTGGCGGACCTGTTCGTCGGTGGCAAGTTCGATTTGTTCTCGCGCCAGCATAGTTTTGCGATAGGCGTCGACTATGCACAGATGAATGGCGGCGGCGGTCGCAGCTATCAGTACGACGACTATCCGTGGGGCTTGCGCGAAGTCGATGTCTTCAACTACGACCCCGGCGCGTTTCCGCCATCGGCACGCACGCCGACTTATCTCACCGCTTTGAGTCGACAGACGCAGCGGGGCGCCTATGCGACGCTGGGGTTTAAAGTGACAGATCCGCTGCGCTTGGTCGTCGGCGGTCGCTATACCGACTATGAGATCGAAGCGGCTGGCTTCGATCTCAATTCCGACGGCTCGCTCGGTGCCGCCAGCACCTGGCCAGCGAGTTATCGCGAGAGTGCGTTCGTGCCGAGCGCGGCACTCGTGTTCGAGTTCAACGATCGATGGTCTGGTTATGCCAGCTACGCGCAGGCGTTCAATCCACAAGGCAGCTTGTTGCAAGCACCATTGCCCGGCACGCCGTTGGATCCGGTCACTGGCGACGGGTATGAGGTCGGCGTCAAGGGCACGATCTTCGAGGGCGTCAACGTAGCCGTCGCGCTTTACCGGGTGCAACGCAATGGCGAAGGAATGCAGGACCCGAACTACCCGTGGACGCCTGCGGATAGGGGCGCGACCTGTTGCTATCTGTCATTGGGAGACACGACCACCGAAGGCCTGGATATCGAATTCAGCGGCCGACTGAGTCACGGCTGGCAACTGTTCGCGGGCTACACTCACACGCGGCCGAAGTATGAAGACGAAGCCTCGGGCACCGAGGCGGCGCGACTGTTCAATTGGACACCGCGCCATCTGTTCAAACTTTGGACGACTTGGAATTTGCCGGGTAACGCCTCGCGCTGGACGCTCAATGCCGGGGTCAATGCTCAATCGAGCTTCTCGGGTTACACATTCGATTGGGTCGGGGCAGGGCCGCCGCGCCAGGGTGGATACGCGCTGTGGAATGCCTCTGCGCAGTTCCGTGTCACCGACGACATTTCTATTTCGCTGTACGGGGAGAATCTGTTGGACAAGGTGTATTACCAGTCGCTGGGCATGATTACCGGCGACAGCATCTACGGCACGCCGCGCAACGTGACGCTACGAGTGCATGTGAAGCTGTGAGGTGCGTTTACGCTGCCGCCGTCGTGATGGCGGCGTTGCTTGCAACGGCACCTGTCTGCAGTGGCGCCGAGCAGGTGAAGCTGCCTGCAGACGACCCGTTTGCAGGTCTCGCTCATGGTCCTTATCGCACCGGCACGGAAGAACAGCTGTGGATCGATGAGCAGCGCTTGGAGACCACGACGCAGGTTGCCGATGACCGGCGTCCGTTGCTGGTGCAGATCTGGTATCCGGCGAAGGTCTCCAAGGAGGCGCAGCGGGCGCCGTACATTCTGAATCCTCAGCTGTACTCGACGGAGTTACAGAAGGGCTTTGCTCGGTATAAAGATGTGCGAGCTGCCTCGGTGCGTGCAGCGCCGCTGGCGAGCGAGCCGGGACGACTGCCCATCCTGTTGTACAACCCAGGCGGTGGTGCGCAGGTGTTCACCGGCGTCGTGCAAGCCGAGTTTCTGGCCAGCCACGGCTACTTGGTGGTCGGCATCGGGCACACGGGGTTGAACGGTATCGAACGGTTCCCGGACGGCAGCACGTATCTTCCAGACGTTGAGATTCAACCTCGGTTCTCGGAAGAAGAGAAGCAGGCGCTTTCGGAAGAGGAGCGCTTCCAACGCACCGTGAAGCACTACGCCGAGCGGATGATGCCCACTCACGTCGAAGACATCCGCTTCGTGTTGAACCGTCTGGCTCGAGCCAACGCCACACCCGGCGATCGATTTCACAACCGGCTCGATCTCGAACGTGTCGGTGCGTTGGGATGGTCGCTAGGCGGCGCGCTCGCGCTACAAGCGACTCGCGATGAACCGCGCGTGAAGGCGGCAGTCAATCTGGATGGCTGGTTGTTCACCGATGTCGCCGACTCCGGCACGCAGCGTCCCATCATGCAGCTTCGCACCGGTCCCGTGGTCGAAGCCGACGAGGGCGCAGATGTTCGAGAGGTCGAAGCCTCTGCAGAAAGCCGTTTCTGGAAACTCTATGCCCGCAGTGGCGCCGACTGGTTCGACGTCATGCTGCCGCGAGCCCGTCATGGCCACTTTTCCGCCAGCTCGCTGTTACTGCCTCATGATCCGCGGCGCCTGCATCCGACGCTGGCCCATGACATCGTCAACGGCTATGTGCTGGAGTTTTTCGACACCTACCTGCGCGGTCGCGAGCCTGGGGTGTTGCTATCCGGGCAACGCTCTTTCCCGGAAGCCGGCCTGATTCGAAACAAGAAATGAGTGCGCCTCTCACTAGAACGTAAGCCCGGCGGAAACCCGTACAGCTGCGCGAAAATAATTTTGGCGATGTTGTCAGGCACGTGACGCCGGCGTAATTTGCCTGGATTGTGACGCCGCCTCCCGAAGCACAACCGCAGTATTCTCGGTCGGAATTGACTGCCGACGAACACGAACGCCTGCGGGCGTTGTCGACTCAGTTCGGCACCATCCTGCTGCGCTTCTTCGAGCGCCGGGTCAAGGAGAAAGCCGAGGCTGAGGATCTGGTGCAGGAAGTCTTCGAGCGTTTAGTGAAGCGAGGCGGCATAGCTCACTTGGAAGACGCCCGCGGTTATCTGTTCGAGACAGCGGCGAGTGCGCTAGTAGACCGCGCTCGCAAACGCGTCTCTCGACACAGCGAACAACATCAAAGCTTCGATCCGGCGGTCCATGCGAGCAACGATTTCTCGTCGGAACAGATTCTGATCGGACGCGAAACGTTGTCACGCGCGGCGCGGGCGTTACTGGAGTTGCCGGAGCGAACTCGCACCGTTTTCATTCTGCGTCGGCTGGAGGGCTTACGGTATCAAGATATCGCCAAGCGCCTGGGCGTATCGCTGAGTCTGGTCGAGAAACAAGTGGCGCGGGCGGCGGCATACCTCACGCAGCGGATGGGTGACGAGTGAACACCAGGCGCAGTAACGACAAGCGCAGACAAGAGCTGGCGGCGATGACCCCGCTCGAAGCGGCGTCCTATTGGTTTGTCCGCCAGGATGCGCAAGCCATGACGCCTGGCGATCACGACGAGTTCGAGCATTGGCTGCTGGCTAATGAAACCAATCGCGATGCGTACCAGCGAACGGCCGCGATGTGGCAGGGAATCGAGTCGACGGTCGAGGGCGGTGAGCTCAGAGCGTTGCGAGTTGCAGCGTTGGCGGCGGGTCCCGAGCCGAAAGTCTGGCCGCGGGCGGTGGCCGTTGCTGGCGGTACGCTAGCGGCAGTCGTCGCTATCGCCACCTTGACTTGGCATCTCGCTGTCGGAGTGCGTGATCCATCAGTGACGCCGGATCTCGCCAGCGCCGGTCAGTACGTGACCGGACAAAAACAACAATCCAGCGTCGCGTTGCCCGACGGCTCGCAGGTAGCGATGAATCTGGACACCGATTTCCGAATCGACTTCACGCCCCAGCGTCGCGAGGTGCGGCTGCTGAAAGGCCAGGCGTTCTTCGAAGTCGCCAAGGATCCCAAGCGTCCCTTCGTGGTGATCGCCGCCGATCGACGCATCGAGGCGTTGGGTACCAAATTCGACGTCAAGTTGAGTGGCGAGCGGTTGGAAGTGGTGCTGCTCGAAGGCCGCGTCAGCGTGGAGCGCGACGAGCGCTCCCTGCTGAAAAAAATCACCCAGCGAACCGAGCGAGTGGAGTTACGACCGGATCAGCGGCTGGTCGCGGCGCCAGGCGAATCAGCGTCGATCGGTGCCACCAAGGCGGCGCAAGCGACCAGTTGGCACGAAGGCTGGATCGCTTTCGAGGACGAATCGCTGGAGCGCGCCATCGCCGAATTGAATCGTTACTCCGACGTGCCGCTAGTGATCGCTGACGATGCTGCTCGTACCTTGCGGGTCAGCGGTGTGTTCCGCATCGGTCAACCCGATCGATTCGCTGCCATCATTCAGGAACTGCTGCCGCTGAGCGTGCGCCGAGGCGAGCAGGGCGAGATGGTGTTGGCGTTGAAAGACGATGTCGACGTCGCTCGCTGAGTGCCTGACTGTGAGGGTTTGTCGTTGGGTTACGTTTCTCTGTTAGTGAGAGCGGGCACCTGAGCTCGCCCACCTGGGGAACAGTCATGTCAAAACCTTCGTTGAAACTTGCCGCCGCCATTTGCGCCAGCTTGCTGGCGATGTCCGTCACGCACGCCGCGAGTGCCCAAGAAAAACTGCAGATCGATATTCCAGCGCAGGACTTGTCCGTGGCGCTGATGCAATTCGGCCGTCAGATCGGTACCGAGATTTTGTTTACTCCCGACGTGGTACGCGGCAAGCGCGTGCCAGCGCTCAAGGGCGAACTGGAACGCGATGAAGTCCTGCAGCGACTGCTGAGCGGCTCGGGGCTGACGTTCCGCGTCACGTCGCAAGGCGCCATCATCGTCGAGCCGCACAAGACGGTGGAAGAAGTAGTGGTCACCGGCCAATACACCGAAGCGGTGGGCATGGTGAGCAAGACCGCGCAGCCGTTGCGCGAAATTCCCCATTCGATTTCAGTGATGACTCGGCAGCGGCTCGAGGATCAGAACCTCGCGACCGTGGACGATGCCATGAGAAACGTCACGGGCGTGAGCGTGCGCTCGATCAATCCCACTGGATTGATGAGCAGCATCATGGCGCGCGGCTATTCGGCGGATACGATTCTGATCGACGGCCAACCTGCGTCCAGCAGCAGTAGTGTGATTGCCGCGATGTATGCGGACCCGGCTGTGCTCGAACGGATCGAAGTGCAGCGAGGTGCTGCGGGCATGTTCAAAGGTGCGGGCGAACCCGGTGTGACGGTGAACATGGTCCGCAAACGGGCGCTGTCGGATTTTCAGTTGGCTGCAGTGGCCAGTGTTGGCTCTTGGGAAGCGTATCGAGGTGAACTCGATGTCACTGGACCCATCACCGAGTCCGGGCGGTTGCGTGGTCGCGCGGTCGTCTCGTTGCGAGATGCCGAATCGTATTGGCACAACGTCGACAGTCACAAGCAAGTGGCGTACGGAACACTCGAGTACGACGTGACCGATCATGCAACGGTGTCGGCCGGCGTGATTTACCAGGACGTCGACACTGGCATGTGGTACGGGCTGCCGACCTATAACACCGGCCGCCAACTCGGCTTGCCACGCTCCACCAGCTGGGCGATGGACTGGACGCGCTACGAGGCGCGCAACATCGACGGCTTTCTGGAGTTGGAAGGGCGCTTGAGCAACGGCGGTCATTACAAAGCGTCGTTACGTCAGCAGGAACGCAGCGCGCCGTACACCATTCCGAGCACGGCGTTCGTGCAGGCCAACGGCAACATGACGCTGAATGCGATCAAGTTCAAAGGGTTTCATGACGGCGCCGATGATGACGACACTGAAACCTCTGCGGATATGTATCTGAGCACGCCGTTCGAGTTCGGTGGACAGCAACACAACTTGTTGATCGGCGCGGATCATCGCGAGTCAGTGACGAATTTCAATCGTGCCGTGACGAGCCTCGGCACCGTCAACGTGTTCTCGTTCAATCCCGACAGCATCGCCGAGCCACCGTTGTCTGCGTACACGCTGAATCTGGATGAAGAAACCGAAATCCACTCGTACGGCATCTATACCCAAGTCCGCATCAAGCCTGTTAGCAAGCTGACGTTGATCGGTGGCGCACGCTTCAGCTGGTGGGAGTCGGAAACATTCAGCCGCCTGTCCAACACGGTAACTTCGAAATACGACGCCAACGCTGAATTCACTCCGTACGCCGCCGTGCTGCTGGATGTGAGCAAGAATCTCTCGCTGTACACCAGCTACGCCGAGATCTTCGTGCCGCAGAACTTGCGTACCGTCGGCGGAGAGCAGATCGATCCACGGGTAGGCGGACAATATGAGGTCGGTGTCAAAGGCGAGTTTCGCGACGGTCTAGTGAATGCGCACGCTGCTGTCTATCGCATCGAAGACGAGAATCGTGCGATGGCCGATCCGCTGAACATCGGCTTCTATGTGCCTGCCGGTAAGGTGCGCGCTCAGGGCTTCGAGACCGAAGTGAGCGGCCAGTTGGCGCCGCGCTGGAACTTGACCGCAGGCTATGCCTTCACTGAGACCAAGTACGTGATCGCGCCAGCTGCACAGCAGGGCACGATTTTCAACACGTTCACGCCCAAGCACAGCATCAACTTGTGGACCCACTATCGCTTCCCGAATCATGTGCTGGGCGGCTTGGAAGTGGGCGCCGGCGTGCGCTCGGTCAGCGAGTTCTCGGCGGTCTCCAGTAATCTGCGGATCGAAGGCAAAGGCTATGAAGTGGCCTCGTTGATGTTTGGCTATCGGATCGGTACGCGCTATCGCATCTCGCTGAACGTCGAGAATCTGCTCGATGAAACCTATCTGCGCACCATCGGCGGTGTGAATCTCAACCAGTACGGCGATCCGTTCAATGTCACCTTGGGCGTCCGTGCGACGTGGTGATGAACATGTTGAGATTAGTCGCGCTGTGCGCGGCCGGCCTGGCGTTCGCGCCAGCGCCGGCCGGTGCTTTGACCTGGAACGAGATCGATCAGGCTGATCCGTATTCGGAATCGTGGTCTCTTCCCGAGACCGCGGTTTCCGATGCGGGTCAGTACGCTGCCTGGATCGAAGACGGCGAGTTGGTGGTGGCGACGGCGCCGCGCTTCGAAGTTCGTCGTTTGCTGCCAGCAGGCGGGCAGCCAGCATTGTCCGCGATCTATCCGTCTCCCGATGGGCGAACCTTGTTTGTGGTACGTGGCAAGTACACGGGCTGTCGTGGAGCGGCGGCTTGTCGCGAGGAAGCAATCGCTGCCGCGAAAGGTGAGCCACCGAAATCGGACTCGCGGCAACTCCTCACCGTGGACGTTGTGTCCGGCAAGATCGAGCTCATCGCGAGTTCGACGGCGGTTCCGAAGCCGCTGCCTTTTGAAAAGAGCTTGGCGTTCGCACCCGACGGGCGCGCCTTTGCTTATGCCGAAGGCAAGATGCTCTATGAGTTCAGAGCAGGGACTGACGGCAAATGGCAGCGGCGCGCACTGCTGGAGTCAGATGACGCGCGTCATGAAGCGTCGGTGCGCTTGAGTGATATCAGCTACTCGCCCGACGGTTCGCGAGTGGCCTTCGTCAGTCATCGCCGTGCCAAGCAAAGTTATATCGCCATCGTCGAGCTCGACAGCCTGCGCTCACGATACTTGAAGCCTGGAATCTTCGCGGACACCAGTCCGACCTGGTCGCGCGACAGCAAACGCTTGGCTTTCCTGCGCGAGCCCGGCAATTGGACCATGAAGTATCGGTTCACGCCGGCGACCAATGTGGTGCCCTGGAGCATCATGATGGCCGAGCTTCGTGACGACGCGGATCGAGTCGCAACGCTGTGGACTGCCCAGCGGGGCCCGGGTGGAGCATTGGCGTTGGATCGTTTCAAAGGTCAGCCACTGTTGTGGACACGCGATGACAGACTCATCTTTCCGTGGGAACGGACGGGCTGGCGAGCGCTGTATGCGGTGCCGTCGTCGGGCGGGCCAGCGACGCTGCTTTCATCGGATCGAGGTGAAGTCAGTGCGGTCGCGCTTAACGCCGATGGTACGCGGCTGCTTTACGAGAGCAATGTGGACGACCTCGCGGGCGTGCAGTTGTGGGATCTACCGCTCGATGGGCGCAAGGCTCGTCGCCTGACCCGTAATGTCGGGATCGAACAGATTCCGCAGTTTCTATCGAGCGGCTACGTTTCTTATCTTGCGGATACTGCAGGCCGTCGACCCATTCGCCGCGTGGTGATAGATTCGACGGGGCGCGAACATGTGCTCACGCCGACGTCTGCTACAGCTGCCAAGTACAGCGGTGTGTGGCAACAGTTCGTGCAAGGTCGCAGCGTTGAACTGAAAGCCGACGATGGCTTCGTCTCTCACCACATCGTCTATCAACCACGCACGCCAGCGCCGGCCGGTGGCTATCCTGTGCTCGTGACCAGTCACGGCGGTCCGCGCGAACGGGTGATGGCGGGGCAGAGCGACTATGCGAACTTCGCTCAGTACGCGGTGAGTCGCGGCTACCTTGTGGTTGATATCAACTATCGCGGTAGCGTAGGGTTCGGCTACGCGTTCCGCCTCGCTGCGGAAGCGGGTGCGACTGGCGGTAGCGAAGTCAAAGACATTGCCGCAGTCGTTCGCTATCTGCATGGTCGTGCAGATGTCGACAGCAAACGCATCGGCATCGTCGGACATTCCTACGGTGGACACATCGTTGGCTTGGCACTGACCCGCCTGGCAGAAGAGTTCGCGGCCGGAGCCTCGCTGTTCGGCGTTGCCGATTGGATCGTGGAGATGCAGAAGGACGAGACGGACTACTCCGATGGCAGTGCGCCGCCGGTGTTCATGCCACTGTCCGAGCGCACTCGTGTCGACGACCTGGCCTTTGCTTCATCGCCGGCGGCGAATATCGATCGCTGGCGCGCGCCGGTGCTGTTCACCATGGGCGAGCTGGATTACGCCGGGCACATGGAGTCCATGATCGATCTGGGTTATCGATTGCTGGATCGAGGCGTGCCAGTCGACTTTTATGTGAAGCCCGAAGGCAAGCACGACGTGTTTGCGGAAACTGTGGTGCTGGATTTTTTCGACCGGACTCTACGGCGCTAGCCGAACGCGAGTGAGTGGATGATGCAGCGGATTCGTGTGGCGATGGGCGCGCTGGCGCTGACGATGGCTCTGTTGGTCGCAACGCCTGCGGCAATTGCCGATAACCCGAGCCCGAGCCAACGCGAATGGCAAAGCCAGGTGCTCACGTCGCAGTTCGTGACCATGAGCGACGGCAC
>NZ_JAEUPY010000717.1 GCF_016790065.1 Steroidobacter sp. | reverse complement strand
GTTGGAGCTTCAGGTGGCGCAACGGCGAGAGATCGTCGACTATCTTGCGCGGCGCCCTCGGGTTGCACCGTCTGGAACGAGCTGGCTGTATGCGACGGGCGATGCGCACATGCTCGGTCCGCTGCTGCACGCGGCCACGGGTGCATGGGTTTGCGATTATCTGTCGGAGAAGATTTGGTCCAAGGTTGGCATGGAGAACACGGCTAGCTGGTGGCTGGACTCGCCTGGCGGGCTGGAGATGTGTGGCAGCGGCTTGACGGCGACGCTGCCAGACTACGCACGCTTCGGCTTGTTCATGCTCAATGGCGCGGTCGCCAACGGCGAGTCGGTGTTGCCCGACGGCTGGATTCCCGAGGCCACGCGGCCGAGACAAATGAATGGCAAGCAGGTCGACTATGGATACATGTGGTGGCCGGTGGCTGATAGCGCCGGCTCTTTTCGCGAGGCGGCCTACAGCGCGCGTGGTATTTTCGGCCAGTACATCTACATCAATCCGGCACAGGACCTGGTCATCGTCACGCTGAGCTTGCGCGCCAAGCCGCGCTTCTCCGAAGTCATACCGGACAATGACTTCTTCAACGCGGTGACGAACAGCCTGCGCTAGCACGCCGCCGGGGAGCTGCATGTTCGACTTGCGCATCGAATCGAGACGGATACTGGCCACGCTTGGCTGCCTGTTGAGCGCGATCACGGCCGTCGCTGCACAAGCGCCGGAATCTTCCGAGGATGCAGCCTTCGATCTGACCGAAGGCACCTGGATGAGTCTGGACGTGAGTCCGGATGGGCGCACCATCGTGTTCGATCTGCTAGGTGATATTTACAGCATCCCGGCGGCGGGCGGCGATGCCACTCTGCTTCACGGCGGCTCGGCCATGCAGCGCATTCCCAGTTTCAGCGCAGATGGTCGCCGGCTGATATATATGAGTGACGCGAGCGGTACCGATAATGTCTGGGTATCGGATGCGGATGGGAGCAGCGCGCGGCAAGTTACTCACGAGCAAGAGGACATCTTGATGTCCGCCGCCTGGGGGCCGCGTGACGAGTCTGTGGGCGTAATCAAGGTGCGCGCCACGTTTGCACATCGGAATACCTCCGAGATGTGGCTGTACGATCTGGCTGGTGGGCGAGGTCGCGTGCTGGTGGAGTCACCACCGAGCGGAAGAGATATCGAGGAGCCGTCGTTCGCACTGGATGGCCGCTTCGTCTACTACACGGAACGACTGACGGCCCCGCTCGTCTATGTCGATGCAAATCAGATAAACTACGCGATCAGTCGACGCGATCTCGCGACGGGAAGATCCGAGCAGATCGTCGGCGGCTTCGGTAGCGCCACCAGCGCGCAAATCTCTCCGGACGGTCAACGGCTGGCGTTCATCCGGCGAGTGCAAGAGAAGACCGTGCTGTTCGTGTATGACCTGCAGTCCGGCGCTCAGTATCCAGTGTATGCCGAACTGGATCGCGATCTGCATGCGTCATATTCGCCGCAAGCTACCTACTACCCGCGATTCGATTGGTTTCCGGATGGGCTCGATCTGGCGATCTGGAGTCGAGGCAAGCTGTGGCGCGTAAACACCAACAGTACTGCCATACAGGAGATTCCGTTCCGCGCGCGTTCGGTACATCGGATTGAGCGTACGCTGCGGTTCGAACACGAACTGGCGCCGAAACGCTTCGATGTGCGCATCGTGCGCCAGATGGCACCTTCGCCCGATGGCAGGCACATCACGGTGGCTGCGGTCGGTCATCTTTGGCGCAAGCAGCTGCCTGCCGGACTGCCGAGGCGTCTAACGCAGGCGGCGGCGTTCGAATTCGATCCAGCGTACTCAATGGACGGCCGTTGGCTCGTCTACGTCGAGTGGGATGACGAGCGCGGTAGCTCGCTCAAGATCATTTCGGCGCACGGCGGCAGGGCACGAACGGTACTGAACAGCAGTGGGCTCATTCGCGAGCCGACCTTTTCCCCCGACGGCAAATCGCTGGCGTATCGAATCAGCAGTGGCGACAAGGCGATCGGTGGGTTCCGGATCAAACCGGGACTCTACCGAGTGGCCGCCGCTGGCGGTGAGGGGCGTTTCCTGGTTGCTGCCAATGAGGCTCCGCAGTTTTCCGCCAACGGGGAGCGCATTTATTTTGCCGCGAGCTATCCGACGTCGGAGGGCGTGTCACGCAGGCTGCAGAGCGTGAATCTCGACGGGCTCGATCTGCGCGATCATGCACGAACCGTGGACGCTGATACCACGGAACTGCGTATCAGTCCCGACCAGCGCTGGATTTCGTTCCGACG